>JAUNHQ010000039.1:0-25116 GCA_030535425.1 Pseudomonadota bacterium
GGGGCGGGCAGACCCAGCGCAGCATGGGGCTGCTTCGTGATCTGACTCGCTGCGGTTGTTTGAGCGCAGCGGCAAAGCCGCGCAGCGAGTTCCGCAGCGCCGCTTCAGGTCTGAGCATCGCAGGCTGCCCGCAGCGAAGCGAAGGGACACGGGCAGCGGGGCCGCCTTTCTTTTGCCTACTTTTCTTTGGCGGAGCAAAGAAAAGCAGGTGCGCTGCCGGGCGCACATCCCGGCCTGCAGCCGCTGGAACAAACACCAGAGAAAAGCTTCCCGCACCAGGTTCACCCAGCGCCGCTTGCCCCCACCCCATCCCTCCCCCAGCGGGGGAGGGAGAAGTGCAAAAAAGCGCGCTGGGGCTGGCGCGCCATGAGCGGCAGGGCGCGATCCACGGCCAGCTTGTGCATTCGGCCTGCGCACTAGCATTTCCATAGCTGCTTGCGCATGCCCGGTGCAGCTCGGTGGCGGGTCATTGCTGATATGATTGGGCGCTTCACGGGCGCAAGAGGGGATGCTTGCGCTGATTTCCCACCTCGTTTTCTTGCCGAATTCTGGCGCCCCAAGCGGCGCCAGGATGGCTGTGGCTGTCGGATTCATGGACCTGGTCTACCTGTTGCTTTTGCCTTTTGCGGGCAGCCTGATCGCGGCGCTGATGCCCACGCATGCGCGCACGGCGGCAGCCACCTGGGCGGCGCTGGTGGGCGCGGTGGGGCTGGTGTGGGTGGCCATGCTGTTTCCGGCCATGCAAGGCGGGCAGCTGCTGCGCGAGGAATACCGCTGGATTCCCTCGGCAGGCATCAACCTGGTGATCCGCATGGACGGCTTTGCCTGGATGTTTGCCATGCTGGTCATGGGCATTGGCACGCTGGTGGCCGTGTATGCGCGCTACTACATGAGCAAGGACGACCCGGTGCCGCGCTTTTTCTCGTTCTTCCTGGCGTTCATGGGCGCCATGATGGGCGTGGTGCTGTCGGGCAACCTGGTGCAGCTGGTGTTTTTCTGGGAGCTGACCAGCCTGTTCAGCTTCTTGCTCATTGGCTACTGGCACCACCGCAAGGACGCGCGGCGCGGCGCGCGCATGGCGCTGACGGTGACGGGCGCGGGCGGGCTGTGCCTGCTGGCGGGCATGCTGATGCTGGGCCACATCGTGGGCAGCTATGACCTGGACGCGGTGCTGGCGGCCAGCAACCGCATCCGCACGCACGATCTGTACACCACCATGCTGGTGCTGGTGCTGCTGGGCGCGCTCACCAAAAGCGCGCAGTTTCCTTTCCAGTTCTGGCTGCCGCGCGCCATGGCCGCGCCCACGCCGGTGTCCAGCTACCTGCACTCGGCCACCATGGTCAAGGCGGGGGTGTTCTTGCTGGCGCGGCTGTGGCCGGCGCTGTCGGGCTCCGAGCAGTGGTTCTGGATCGTGGGCGGCGCCGGGGTCGTCACGCTGGTGCTGGGCGCTTACGTGGCCATGTTCCAGACCGATTTGAAAGGGCTGCTGGCGTATTCCACCATCAGCCACCTGGGGCTGATTACCCTGCTGCTGGGCCTGAACCGCGATCTGGCGGCCGTGGCGGCGGTGTTCCACATCATGAACCACGCCACGTTCAAGGCGTCGCTGTTCATGGCGGCCGGCATCATCGACCATGAAACGGGCACGCGTGACATCCGGCGCCTGTCGGGGCTGTGGAAGGCCATGCCCATCACGGGCACGCTGGCGTTCGTGGCCAGCGCGGCCATGGCCGGGGTGCCGCTGGCCAATGGCTTTTTGTCCAAGGAAATGTTTTTTGCCGAAACCCTGGACTTGAGCGCCATGCCCTGGCTGGATTGGGGTCTGCCTATTGCAGCCACGGTGGCGGGCATTTTTGCGGTGGTGTATTCGCTGCGCTTTTCGGTGGACGTGTTTCTGGGCCCGCCGGCCAAGGACTTGCCCCTGACCCCGCACGAGCCCGTGCGCTGGATGCGCGTGCCCATCGAAGTGCTGGTGCTGGCCTGCCTGGTGGTGGGCATCTTCCCGCAGTGGTCCATTGGCCCGGCGCTGGCGGTGGCAGCCAAGCCGGTGGTGGGCGGCGTGCTGCCTGAGTACAGCCTGGCCATCTGGCACGGCGTGAACAAGCCGCTGGTGATGAGCCTGATCGCCCTGGGCGGCGGCGTGGCGCTGCACCTGCTGCTGCGCCGGGGGCTGGAAAGCGGGCGCATCCGCCGTGTGCCGCTGCTGCACGTGCTCAACGGCCAGCGCATGTTCCAAAGCACGCTGTACGGGCTGGACCGCGGCAGCCGCGTGCTGCTGGCCTGGTTGTCCACTTACCGCTTGCAGCCGCAGATTCTGCTGATGGTGCTGGCCGTCATTGGCGTGACCCTGGCCTCGCTGTGGGCGGGCGGGCTGAACTGGGGCGACCGCGAGCGCGTGCCCGCCACGCTGGACTTTGCCCTGCTGTGGGTGCTGGGCTGCGTGTGCGCGCTGGCGGCGGCCTGGCAGGCCAAGTTCCACCGGCTGATGGCGATGATTCTGGTGGGCGGCGTGGGCTTGGTGGTGTGCCTGACGTTCGTGTGGTTCTCCGCGCCTGATCTGGCGCTGACGCAGCTCACCGTGGAAGTGGTGATGACCATGCTGTTTCTGCTGGGCCTGCGCTGGCTGCCCAAGCGCCTGCAAAACGAGGAGCCCGAGCTGGCGCTGCGCGTGCGTGCGCGCCGGGCGCGCGACATGCTGGTGTCGGTGGTGGCCGGCTGCGGCCTGGCAGCGCTGGCTTATGCGGTGATGACGCGCACCGCGCCGCAAAGCATCTCGCCCTTTTTCATTGACCGCGCGCTGCCCGAAGGCGGCGGCACCAACGTGGTCAACGTGATGCTGGTGGACTTCCGCGCCTTTGACACCTTTGGCGAAATCACGGTGCTGGGCATCGTGGCCCTGACGGTGTATGCGCTGCTGCGGCGCTTCCGTCCCCCGCGCGAGGTGATGCAGCTGCCGCCGCAGCAGCGTGCCGTGCCGCCCGATCTGGTGACCGACCTCATCAACCCCCGCACCGCGCCCGATACGGCGCTGGTCGGCTACATGATGGTGCCTGCGGTGCTGGTGCGCCTGCTGCTGCCGGTGGCGGCGGTGCTGGCGGCCTACTTCTTCCTGCGCGGGCACAACGAGCCCGGCGGCGGCTTTGTGGCCGGGCTGGTGCTATCCATCGGCTTCATCGCCCAGTACCTGGTGGCCGGCACGCACTGGGTGGAAGCGCACTTGCAGCTGAAGGTGATCCGCTGGATCGGCGTGGGCTGGCTGCTGGCGCTGGCCGCTGGCGCCGGTTCGTGGTGGTGGGGCTACCCCTTCATGACCACGCACACCGCGCACCTGAGCCTGCCGCTGGTGGGCGAAATCCACATCGCCAGCGCCATGTTCTTCGACGCGGGCGTGTTTGCCGTGGTGGTGGGCTCCACGCTGCTCATCCTCACTGCGCTGGCGCACCAGTCGGTGCGAAGCCACCGCAAGGCGCCGGAAAAAACCGTGACGGCCAGCACCGGCCCCAGGGAAGTCGAATAAATGGAAATCATCATCGCCATCGCCATCGGCATCCTGGGCGGCTCGGGCACCTGGCTGGTGCTGCGCCCGCGCACCTTTCAGGTGCTGATGGGGCTGACGCTGCTGTCCTACGCGGTCAACCTGTTCATCTTTGCCATGGGCAGCCTGTCGATCGACCGCGAACCCATCGTGCGCCCGGGCCTGGCACCCAATCTGGACAACTACACCGACCCGCTGCCGCAGGCGCTGGTACTCACGGCCATCGTCATCGGCTTTGCCACCTCGGCGCTGTTTCTGGTGATGCTGCTGGCCTCGCGCGGGCTGTCGGACACCGACCACGTGGATGGCGAAGAGCCCGATGACGGCACGGCCGAGCGCCCCCGGCCCACCGAATACGCCAGCACGCGCCAAGGGGAGCTGCGCCCATGAGCACCTACGACGCGCTGCTGACGGCGCTGATGCCGCACCTCATCATCGCCCCCATTCTGCTGCCGCTGCTGACGGCGGCGGTGATGCTGCTGCTGGGCGACACGCGCCGCCCGCTCAAGGCGGTTATCAACGTGCTGTCGTGCCTGCTGGGCGTGGTGCTGGCCGCCAGCTTGCTGCACTGGGTGCAGCACATGGGCGGGCCGCAGGCGGTGGGCGTGTACCTGCCTTCCAACTGGCCCGTGCCCTACGGCATCGTGCTGGTGATCGACCGCCTCTCGGCCATGATGGTGCTGCTCAGCAGCGTGCTGGGGCTGGCCGCCATCCTGTACGCCAGCGCGCGCTGGCACAAGGCGGGCGTGCATTTCCACCCGCTGTTTCAGTTGCAGCTCATGGGCCTGTACGGCGCGTTCCTCACCGCCGACTTGTTCAACCTGTTCGTGTTCTTCGAGGTCATGCTCACCGCCTCCTACGGTCTGCTGCTGCATGGCTCGGGCTGGGCGCGCGTGCGCTCGGGGCTGCACTACATCGCCATGAACCTGATGGCCTCCACCATGTTCCTGATCGGCATCGCCATGCTGTACGGCGTGACCGGCACGCTGAACATGGCCGACATGGCCATCATGGTGCCGGCCATCCCCGAAGACGACCGCGGCCTGCTGCACGCGGGCGCGGCCATTCTGGCCGTGGCCTTTTTGGTCAAGGCGGCGGCCTGGCCGCTGAACTTCTGGCTGCCTTCCACCTACGCCAGCGCCAGCGCGCCCGTGGCGGCGCTGTTTGCCATCATGACCAAGCTGGGCGTGTACGCCGTGCTGCGCATGTGGACGCTGCTGTTTCCGCAGGATGCGGGGGTGTCGGCCCTGTTTGGCGGGCCGGTGCTGGTGGGGCTGGGGCTGGTCACGCTGGCCTTTGGTGCGCTGGGCATCATCGCCACGCAGCACCTGGGGCGCATGGCAGCGTTTTGCGCCATCCTCTCCTCGGGCACCATGCTGGCTGCGCTGGGCTTTGGCCAGCCTGCCGTCACGGGCGGCGCGCTGTACTACGCGCTGGGCTCCACCTTAGCCATCAGCGCCTTGTTCTTGCTGGTGGAGCTGATCGACCGCACCCGCGAGGTCGAGGAAAACCCGCTGTACGTGAGTGAGGTGGAGCCAGACGACGCCTTTGCCTACCCTGTCGATCTGGTGCCCGTGCGCGACGTGAACCTGGACGACGACGAGCAGGCGCTGATTGGCCGCGCCATTCCCGCCGCCATGGCCTTTCTGGGCCTGGCCTTCATCGTCTGCGGCCTGACCATTGCCGGGCTGCCGCCGCTGGCGGGCTTTGTGGGCAAGGTGGTCATGCTCTCGGGCCTGCTCAACCCGGCCGGCTTTGGGCAGCAGGCGCAGGTGTCGGCTGCCGCCTGGGCGCTGCTGGCGCTGCTGGTGGTGGGCGGGCTGCTGACCACCATTGCCATGTCGCGCGCCGGGGTGCGCTATTTCTGGACACCCGAAGGCCGCCCCGTGCCGCGCCTGCGCATCATCGAGACCCTGCCCATCGCCACCTTGCTGCTGCTGGTCGGCGTGCTGGTGTGGCAGGCCGACGCCGTGCTGCGCTACGCCAACGCCACCGCGCGCGGCCTGCACGATCCCAAGGAATACATCGGCACCGTGGTCAGCACCCGGCCCGTGCCCTCGCCAACCGCCACGGGTGAAGGAGGACTGCGCCGATGAGCCCCCCGGCCTCTGCCCCCGCCGCCGCCCCCGCGCGCCGCAGCCTGCGCCAGCGCCTGCTGCCGGCGCCGCTGCTGACGCTGTCGCTGATTGCCATGTGGCTGGTGCTCAACCGCTCGGTCAGCGCCGGGCACCTGATTCTGGCCGTGCTGCTGGGCGTGGTCGCGCCCGCCCTGCTGGCGCCGCTGCGGCCCTACCAGGTGCGCATTCGCCGCCCGCTGGTGCTGCTGCGCCTGATCCTGCGCGTTGGGCGCGACGTGCTGGCTTCCAATCTGGACGTGTTCTGGACCCTGCTGCGCAAACGCAGCCGCCCGCCGCACAGCACCTTTTTGGAAGTGCCGCTGGAGTTGCGCGACCCCAGCGGCCTGGCCGCGCTGGCCGTCATCACCAACGTGGTGCCCGGCACCGTGTGGTGCGAGCTGGCGCGCGACAGCAGCCGCCTGCTGCTGCATGCCTGGAACGCGCCCGACCCGCAGGCCTACATCGTCCACTACAAGGCGCGCTACGAACGCCCGCTCATCGAGATTTTTGAAGGCCGCACGCCATGAGCCCGCTGCTGAGCCACGCCATCAACGTCACCCTCATCCTCTACGGCATGGCCATCTTGCTGGCGCTGTGGCGGCTTTTGCGCGGCCCGTCGGCGCAAGACCGCGTGCTGGCGCTGGACTACATGTACCTGGTGGGCATGCTCATCGTGCTGGTCATCGGCATTCGCTACGCCAGCAGCATGTATTTCGAGGCGGCCTTGCTGATCGCCCTGTTTGGCTTCGTCAGCTCGGCGGCCATGGCCAAGTTCCTGCTGCGCGGGGAGGTGATTGAATGAACACCGCTGCGGCCACGCCCGTGGCCTTCTGGGTCGAGGCCGTGGTGGCCCTGCTGCTGGTGATGAGCGCCTTGTTCACCCTGGCGGCGGCCTGGGGCCTGGTGCGTCTGAAAGACTTCTTCCAGCGCATGCACCCGCCCGCGCTGGCCTTCACCTGGGGCGCCTGGTGCGTCACGTTTGCGTCCATCTTCTATTTCTCGGCCATGTCCGAGGGGCCGCAGCTGCACGTGTGGCTCATCATCATCTTGCTGTCCATCACGGTGCCCGTCACCAGCATATTGCTGGCGCGCGCGGCCCTGTTCCGCGGCCGCCAGGCGGGCAGAAAAGACTTGCCCGCGCCCCTGCACCCGCAGCCGCCCCGCTCTGACGCCGAGACACAGACGCAACCTTCGCCTTGATGGGCAGGCTTGAGAAGTGGTTGCTATATTTTATATAGCTTAAAACCCTTGTGGCTTGCGCGCAAATGGCCTCTTTGGCTTTCCTCTTTCGCGGTGAAGCGGTGGCCCGAATCGCCAGTGCCCTGGTGACCGCTCCAGCAAGCGCGGGGCTGGCGTGGGGCATAGCCCGTGCATTTCACCCCCGCCAAACAACCGCTTGGACGGGGTGAGCTCTCACCCCTGACCTTTTTGCCCGCAGAGGGGATGGGGCGCCACGGCAGGTGCCCCGTCCGCTTTTTTCAGCGCACCCGCATGCCCGGCTGCGCGCCGGGCCAGGGCTCCAGCACGTAGATGCCAGGGTTGGCCTTTTCGTCGCCGTGGCTGGCGGCCAGCACCATGCCTTCGCTGATGCCGAACTTCATCTTGCGCGGCGCCAGGTTGGCCACCAGCACGGTGAGCTTGCCTTGCAGCTGCTCGGGCTGGTAGACGCTGGCAATGCCGCTGAAGACGTTGCGCAGCCTGGGCTGGCCGTCTTCGGCCAGCTCGCCCGCGTCCAGCGTCAGGCGCAGCAGCTTGGTGCTGCCTTCCACGGCTTCGCAGCGCACGATGCGGGCAATGCGCAGGTCCACCTTGGCAAAGTCGTCAATGGTGATGACCGGCGCCAGCGGCTCGCCGCCGGGGGCTGGGGCGGCCAAGGCCGTGTTGGCGGCCTGGCTTGCTTCTGTTTTGGTAGCTGCTGCCACAGCTGGGGCGGGCGCTGGGGGCTCAAACAGGGCTTGGAGCTGCTTGATGTCCACGCGCTGCATCAGGTGCTGGTAGGTGCCGATTTGCGCGCCGGCGCCCAGGGGGGTGCGCACGTCGTCAAACTGCTCGGGCGGCAGCATGAGCCAGTGGGCCACTTGCGCGGCCACGCGCGGCAAGATGGGCTTGAGGCAGAGGGTGAGGATGCGAAACGCCTCGATGCAGGTGCTGCACACGTCTTGCAGGCGGTCGTCCTGGCCGGGCTGCTTGGCAATGTCCCAGGGCTTGTTGGCGTCGACGTAGGCGTTGACCTTGTCGCACAGGGCCATGACTTCGCGCACCACTTTGGCGGTTTCGCGCTCTTCATAGAGCTGGCAGATGCCGGGCACGGCGGCGCGCAACTCATCCAGCAGGGCCACACCGTCGGCGCTGATGACGCCCAGGCGGCCGTCAAAACGCTTGCTGATGAAGCCGGCGGCGCGGCTGGCGATGTTGATGTATTTGCCAATCAGGTCGGCGTTGACGCGGGCCATGAAGTCATCGGGGGTGAAGTCGATGTCCTCGTTGCGGCCCGAGAGCTTGGCCGCCAGGTAGTAGCGCAGCCATTCGGGGTTCATGCCCAGTTGCAGGTATTTGAGCGGGTCCAGCCCGGTGCCGCGGCTTTTGCTCATCTTCTCGCCGTTGTTGACGGTGAGAAAGCCGTGCACGAACACCTTGCTGGGCACCTTGCGGCCCGAAAAATGCAGCATGGCGGGCCAAAACAGGGTGTGGAAGGTGATGATGTCTTTGCCGATGAAGTGGTACTGCTCGGTGGCCGCGTCGGCCATGAACTGCTCGTACGTCATGGGCTGGCCGCTGGCGGTGTGGCCCTTGCCCTGGTCGAACAGGCTTTTGAGGCTGGCCAGGTAGCCCACGGGCGCGTCCAGCCAGACGTAGAAGTATTTGCCCGGCGCGCCGGGGATGTCGATGCCGAAGTACGGTGCGTCGCGGCTGATGTCCCAGTCGCCCATCTTGGGGCGGCCGTCTTCGCCGGGGGCGATCCATTCGGTGATCTTGTTCAGCACCTCGGGCTGCACGGCGCCGCTGGTGGTCCAGGCTTTCAGAAAGTCGATGCAGCGCGGATCGGAGAGCTTGAAGAAATAGTGCTCGCTGGTTTTCAGCTCGGGCCTGGCGCCGGAGAGGGCCGAGTACGGCTCGATCAGCTCGGTGGGCGCGTACACGGCGCTGCACACCTCGCAGTTGTCGCCGTACTGGTCTTTGGCGTGGCAGTTGGGGCATTCGCCTTTGATGAAGCGGTCGGGCAGGAACATGCCCTTTTGCGGATCGAAGAACTGCTCGATGGTGCGCGTTTCAATCAGGCCGGCGGCTTTCAGGTCGGTGTAAATGGCCTGCGCCAGCGCCGTGTTTTCGGGGCTATGCGTGCTGTGCCAGTGGTCGTGGCTGATGTGAAAGCCGTCCAGGTACTGCTGGCGCCCGGCGGCAATGGCGGCCACGAACTGCTCGGGGGTTTGGCCCGCTTTTTCCGCCGCGATCATGATGGGCGCGCCGTGGGCGTCGTCCGCGCCGACGAAGTTCACCGCATGGCCCTGCATGCGCTGAAAGCGCACCCAGATGTCGGCCTGGATGTATTCCATGATGTGGCCGATGTGGAACGTGCCGTTGGCATACGGCAAGGCGGTGGTGACGAAGATCTGGCGGCGGCGGGGGGCTTGGGTCATCGCGAGAGCCTGCAAAAAAGGCGGCTTGAAAAGAGCCGGGCATTTTATTCAGCCGCTGCCATTGCAAGCTGTGGGGGTATGTCGGGCGCGGCTAGACTTCGGCCCGTTTCGACTCACAAGCCAAAAAACCCACCATGACCGTTGACCAAGGCGCCTTGCTGGCCGCGCTGCAAACCGTGATCGACCCCAACACGGGCAAAGATTTCGTCAGCACCAAGCAATTGAAGAACCTGCAAGTGACGGGCGGCGACGTGGCCTTTGACGTGGTGTTGGGCTACCCCGCCCAAAGCCAGCTTCCCGCGCTGCGCCAGGCGCTGATTGCCGTCGCGCGCGGCGTGCCTGGCGTGGGCAACGTGTCGGCCAACGTCAGCAGCCACATCATTGCCCACGCCGTGCAGCGCGGCGTGCAGCTGCTGCCGGGGGTGAAGAACATTGTTGGCGTGGCCTCGGGCAAGGGCGGCGTGGGCAAAAGCACCACCGCCGTCAACCTGGCGCTGGCCCTGGCCGCCGAAGGCGCGCGCGTGGGCCTGCTCGATGCCGACATCTACGGCCCCAGCATCCCGCTGATGATGGGCGCGCACGGCCGCCCCGAAAGCCTGGACGGCCAGACCATGGCCCCGCTGCAAGCCCACGGCGTGCAGCTCATGTCCATCGGCTTTCTGGTGGATGACGCGCAAGCCATGATCTGGCGCGGCCCCATGGCCAGCCAGGCGCTGGACCAGCTGCTGCGCCAGACCAACTGGCAGGACCTGGACTACCTGGTGGTGGACATGCCCCCCGGCACGGGCGACATCCAGCTGTCCTTGAGCCAGCGCGTGCCCATGACCGGCGCGGTCATCGTCACCACGCCGCAGGACATTGCCCTGGCCGACGCCAAGAAAGGCGTGGCCATGTTCGAGAAAGTGGGTGTGCCCATTCTGGGCCTGGTGGAAAACATGGCCGTGCACGTGTGCACGAATTGCGGCCATGTGGAACACATCTTCGGCGCCGATGGCGGCAAGCGCTATGCGGCGGAAAAAGGCATCGACTACCTGGGCGCGCTGCCACTGGCGCTGTCGATTCGCGAGCAGGCCGACTCGGGCCGCCCCACCGTCATTGCCGCGCCCGACAGCGAGGCGGCGCAGACCTACAAGGCCATTGCGCGCCAGGTGGCCATCAAGATCGCGGCCAAGGCCAAGGACTTTTCGGCCAAGTTCCCCACCATCACCGTCTCGCGCGATACCTGAGGCGGCTGGGCGTGCAAGAGATGATTGCTATGTAAAACATAGCTTAAAACCATTGTATAGCGCGCGCTAATGGCCTTTTTGACCAATAGGTTTTGACCGCCCCAAAAGGCTTATTTCATTTCCATATCAAAGCGACACTTTGTCGCTCGGCCTTGCCGTGCGACAGCATTGTCTGCGGCCTCGCTTCGCGTTTCGCTCTGATCTGGAAATGGAATTACTTGGTCAGGATCAGCTTGCCCAGGCGCGTGGCCTGCAAGCGGTAGACCGAGCCGTTGTGGCTGATCTCGATGGCCTTGCGGCCTTGCAGCAGCTGCTCACTGGGCAGGGGCGGCGCGCTGCCCTGGGGGGCAGGGCAGGCCACTGGGGCGCTGGCATGGACGGCGTGCGCGGCGCGGGCGGGCAGGCGCAGGCGGGTGCGTGGGGCAGGGGTGGCAGCCGCTTGGGGCCGGGCGCTGGAGGGCAGGGCGGTGTCAGAGGTCATGCGCATGGGACAGGCTCTTTCTTCCGTTGCGGTTGGAGGGGGGTTAGCGGGCAGGCTCGGTGATGAAGCCGATCTTGCTCAGGCCCGCCTGCTGGGCGGCGGCCATGGCCTGGGCCACGCGCTCGTAGCGCACGTTCTTGTCGCCACGGATGTGCAGATCGGGCTGGGGCTGCTTCTTGGCCTCGGCTTGCAGGCGCGGGCTCAGCTGCTCGTCGGCAATCTTTTCCTCGCCCAGAAAGTAGTTGCCGTCGGCGTCCACGCTCAGGCGCACGGTTTCGGGCTTGATGACTTCTTTTTCATTGCTGGCGCGGGGCAGCTCCACGTTGACGGCGTGCTTCATCACGGGCACGGTGATGATGAAGATGATGAGCAGCACCAGCATCACGTCGATGAAGGGGACCATGTTGATCTCGCTCATCACGTCGTCGTGCTCGTCGGCAAGGAATCCGGCCATGGGTATGCGGCTTTCGTGCGGGTGGGTGGGCTTTTAAAGGGCTCAGGCCTTTTTCATGGGAACCACGCGGTCGGCGCTGGCGCTGGGCACCACGCGCGCGCCGGTGACGTAGTAGGCGTGCAGATCGTGCGCGAAGCGGCTGAGCTTGGCCAGGATGTGCTTGTTGCCGCGCACCAGTGCGTTGTAGCCCAGCACGGCAGGAATGGCCACGGCCAGGCCCAGGGCGGTCATGATGAGGGCCTCGCCAATGGGGCCGGCCACCTGGTCGATGCTGGCCTGGCCTGCCGCGCCGATTTTCATCAGCGCGTGGTAGATGCCCCAGACGGTGCCGAACAGGCCGACGAAGGGCGCGGTGGAACCGACCGAGGCCAGGATGGCCAGGCCCGCTTGCAGACGGGCGGTGGCGCTGTCGATGCTGTTGCGCAGGGCGCGCGATACCCAGTCGCTCAAGTCCAGGCTGTCGTGCAGTTGCGCGCGGGTGGCACGGTGGTGGGCGGCGGCTTCGCGGCCTTCAATGGCCAGGTCACGAAAAGGGTTGCGGTCGGCATCGCCCAGCTTGGCCAGGCCCTCGGCCATGTCGGCAGAGTGCCAAAAGCCTTCCACCCGTGCGGCCAGGCGCTTGGCGCGCATCACGTCCAGCGCCTTGAGCAGGATGACGACCCATGAGGCGATGGACATGAAAACGAGCGCCAGGAACACGGCGCGGGTGACCCAGTCGCCCTGCGCCCAGACGTGCATCAAGCCAAATGAAGAATTCATGGTGTTTCGTTTCCTTTAATTCAAAGTCCAGTCAATGGGCACGTTGGCCCAGGCGGCTACGGGCACGCCGCCACGGGTGGCGGGCACGTAGCGCCATTTGTTCAGCGCCGTGTCCAGCGAAGCCTGGTCCAGCCGCTCGAAGCCGCTGGAGCGGTGGATGCGCGCGTCCTGTGCCCGGCCATCGGGACCGATCAGCACGCGCACCACCACGCGGCCCGTTTCACCCAGGCGACGGCTCATGGACGGGTAGGCCGGGCGCGGGTTGTTCAGGTGCGCAGCCTGCGTGGATGGGGGCACGTAGGCCGGTTCTGCGGGCGGTGCGGGTGGGCTGGGCGGACCGGGTGGGCCAGACGGTGCCTCGACAGGTGCCGGGGCGGGCTCGGGCGCCGGTGGGGCCACGGGTGCGGCGGGCACCGTGGGGGCCGTGGCGGGTGCTTCGGCTACGGCCAGGGGCTGCGGCTCAGGCGCGGGGGCGGGCCGTGGCCGGGGGGCCGGGCGCGGCTTGGGCGGGGTGGGCTTAGCCACGCGCGGCGGGGGTGGAGCAGGGGGCGGGGGCACGGGCGGCGGCGGTGTCATCACCACGGGTTCAGGCGCGGGGGGTGGGGGTGGCGGCGGGGCGATGAATTCCGCCAGGATTTGCGCAGGCACCACCACCTCTGCGGCGCGGTGCAGCAATCCGCTATTGAGCGCCCACAGCGCCGCGCCATGCGCCAGCACGACACCGCCTACAACGAGCACTGCGCGATTTGAGCGCAGGGAGGCAGAAGAAGACGGCACAGCAGCAGGCATGAAAACAACGCAAAAGCAGGACCGCTTCATGGGCAGCGGCCGCAAGACCTATGGAAAAGAGTAGGGAGTGAGTGGGCGGGGGGAAACAATCTGCTGCTGACCATGCAGCCCAGCGGTCAGCGGCGCAGCACCCACAAGGTGGAGCCGACAACCAGTGCCACGGCTCCTAGGCAGGCCAGCCAGAGTGATGCGTGCGCCATGGCGGCCAACCTTTACACCTGCACTGAGGCCCCCTGGGGAGCAGGATCACCGGCCATGTGCAGCGCGGCCATGGGATGTCCCGAACTGCACTGCTGCACCAGATCGCGCGCACAGCTTTCGCAGCGGCCGCAGCAGGTGGCCACGCCCAGCTCGAGCTGGATGTCGTCAAAGCTCATGCCGGCATGGGCATGGCGGGTGATCTCGCGATCGGAAACCCGGTTGCAGACACAGACGATCATGGTGGTAAGCCTTGTGCAAGGAGCTTGAACGGCAAGCGATGGACGCCATCTTAAATGCGAGTCATTATCATTGTCAACGTCTATGTTGGCGATAGGGAAATAGCATGCCACGCGCAGGCCGTCTGGTAAGGCAGGGCTGGCACACAATCAAGCGCCTTATCAGATCCTTGTGCCCGCTGACCGACAAAAATCACTTTCATGCAAATTCAAGCCAATGCCACGACTTTGGAAGTCCAGGACTCTGGTGGCACGGGCACGCCCGTGCTGCTCATCATGGGTCTGAGCGGGCAGCTCATACACTGGCCCGAAGCCTTTACCGCACCGCTGGTGAACGCGGGCTTTCGCGTCATCCGCTTTGACAACCGCGACGCGGGCCTGTCGCGCCATTTCAGCGAACTGGGCAAGCCCCGCCTGGGCTGGATCGGCTTGCAGCGCGCGCTGGGCCTGAAACCCAGCGCGCCCTACGGCCTGGCCGACATGGCACACGACACGCTGGGCCTGCTGGACGCGCTGGCCCTGCCGCAGGCGCACATCGTGGGTGTGAGCATGGGCGGCATGATCGCCCAGCGCCTGGCCCTGGCCGCGCCCGGGCGTTGCCTGAGCCTGACCAGCATCATGAGCAGCAGCGGCGCGCGCGGCCTGCCCGGGCCCAGCCGGCCGGTCATCCAGGCCTTCATGGCCAAGCCCAGGGGGCGCGACCGCGAAGCCGTGCTGCGCTACTACGTGGACTTTTTCCGCGTCATCGGCAGCCCGGCCTTTCCCACCCCGGCCGCAGAGCTGCGCGCGCTGTTTGCGCAAACCATCGAGCGCAGCTACGACCCCGAAGGCAACCTGCGCCAATTGGCCGCCATCATGGCCGACACCCACCGCGCCGATGAGCTGCACGCCCTGCGCGTGCCCACCCTGGTGCTGCACGGGCGCGAAGACCCTTTCGTGCCCCTGGCCTGCGGCGAGGACACCGCGCGCCGCATCCCCGGCGCGCGCCTGGCCGTCATCGACGGCATGGGGCACGATCTGCCCCCGCCCGTGTGCGCGCGTTTGCTGGCCCACCTGCTGCCGCACCTGCGAGAGCACGCGCCGCAGTCCTGATGGGTTTCGCGCGCACGCGCGCCAGTCCTGACTTTTCCTTTCCCCCAAGCCCCTTGCCATGACCGCTGCCCCTTCGCCGTCCGGCCCCTTGCCGCACGAGCCCCATGCCAGCCTGCACGCCAGCCCCCTGGGCCGCGCCAGCGCCTACACCGACCAGTACGACCCCACGCTGCTGCACCCCATTGCCCGCGCGCCGCTGCGCGCGCAGCTGGGCATTGCCGGGCAGCCCGCTTTTTTTGGCGCAGATTTATGGACCGCCTACGAGCTGTCCTGGCTCAACCCGCGCGGCAAACCGCAAGTGGCCATTGCCCACGTCATGGTGCCGTGCGAAAGCACGCACATCGTCGAGAGCAAGTCGTTCAAGCTCTATCTCAACAGCTTCAACGGCACCCGCTTTGCCAGCGCCAGCGAAGTGCGCCAGCGCATCCAGACCGACGTCAGCGCCGCCCTGTGGCATGGCGCCGCCGTGCAGGCCAGCGCCAGCGTGCGCCTGCTGGCGCCCGAAGACTTTGACCGCGAAGCCGTGCATGAGCTGGACGGGCTGAACCTGGACCGGCTGGACATCGACTGCGACACGCTGGCCAAGCCCGCGCCCGAGCTGCTGCACGCCGCCTTTGACGAACAGCCGGTGGAGGAAACCCTCACCAGCCGCCTGCTCAAAAGCAACTGTCCCGTCACCGGCCAGCCCGACTGGGGCAGCGTGCAAATCCGCTACAGCGGCCCGCAAATCGACCAGGCCGGCCTGCTGCGCTACATCGTCAGCTTTCGCCAGCACAACGACTTTCACGAGCACTGCGTCGAGCGCATGTTCATGGACATCCAGGCCCGCTGCCGCCCTGCCAAGCTCAGCGTGTACGCGCGCTACACCCGCCGTGGCGGGCTGGACATCAACCCCTGGCGCACCAGCCACCCCGGCCGCGCGCCCGACAGCACGCGCACGGCGCGGCAGTAAGCTGCGGTGGCGGCCCGCGCAGGGCATGTGCGAACTGAGAACTAAGAACCGAGACAGGAGGGTGCCGCCGCCGCGCGCCCAGGCCCGCCTTCAGTGGTAGCCCGCGTCGGCGGCAATCTTGCCCCGGAACACGTGGTACGACCAGGCGCTGTAGCCCAAAATCAGCGGCAGCAGCACCACCAGCCCGGCCAGCACAAAGCCTTGTGAGGCCGGGGGCGAGGCGGCCTGCCAGATGGTCAGCGCCGGCGGCACGATGTGCGGCCACATGCCCAGCACCAGCCCAGCAAAGCACAGGCCAAACAACGCCAGCGTCCACAAGAAAGGCCGGCCATCGCGCCCGGAGTCGTCCTGGGCGCCAGGCCCCGCCTCGCGCCACAGCATGGCAGCCGCGCCCAGGGTCAGCAGCGGCACGGGCGACAGCCACCAAAAGCGCCCGCCTTCAAACCAGCGCGCCATCAGCCGCGAATCCAGAAACGGCAGCCAGACACTGACCAGGCCAATGAACACCAGCAGCGCCAGCACCAGCGGCCGCGCCAGGCGCCGCGCCGTGTGGTGCAGCGGCCCTTGCGTTTTCAGAATCAGCCAGCCCGCGCCCAGCAGGGCATAGCCGCACACCAGCGCCAGCCCGGTCAGCAGCGCAAAGGGGCTGAGCCAGCCCCAGGCGCCGCCCGCATACTGGCCCGCCTGCGTGGGCAGCCCCTGCACCAGCGCGCCCAGAATGACCCCTTGCATGAAAGCCGCCACGATGGAGCCGGCCGAAAACGCCGCGCCCCAGGCCCGCTTGGCCGGGCCCTGGCCCTTGAAGCGGAACTCGAACGCCACGCCGCGAAACACCAGCGCCAGCACCATCAGCAGCACCGGCACGTACAGCGCCGACAGCACCAGCGCATAGGCCTTGGGAAAGGCTGCCAGCAGCCCCGCGCCGCCCAGCACCAGCCAGGTTTCGTTGCCGTCCCAGATGGGCGCGGCGGTGTTCATCATGTGGTCCAGCTCGTCGGCGTCGCGGGCCCAGGGCGCCAGCACGCCCAAGCCCAGCACAAAGCCGTCCATCAGTAAGAACAACAGCACGCCAAAGCCAATCACGGCAAACCACGCCACAGGCAACCATTGTTCCGCGCTCATGCCCGGCCTCCTTCGTCAATGTCGCTGGCGTCAGCCGCCGACAGCGGGCGCGCCGGGCTCTTGCGCCCGCCCGCCGTGTCGGTGGGCGGCGCCTGCACCGCCGGCCCCTTGCGCAGCAGGCGCAGCAAATACCAGATGCCCGCGCCAAAAATCACCGCGTACACCGCCGCATAACTGGCCAGCGATGCGGCCACGGCCGTGGCCGAGACCTGCGGGCTCAAGGCCTCGGACGTGCGCAGCAGGCCATACACCACCCAGGGCTGGCGGCCGATCTCGGTCACGTACCAGCCCGCCAGCAGCGCCACAAAGCCCATCGGGCTCATCCACTGCCAGGCGCCAAGCAGCCAGCCTGAGCGCAGCAGCCAGCCGCGCCGCCAGGCCCAGGCCGACACGCACACCAGCGCCAGCATCAGCATGCCCAACCCCACCATCACGCGGAAGGCAAAAAACACCGGCGCCACGGGCGGGCGGTCTTCGGGCGGCACGGCCGTCAGCGGTGCAATCTCGCCGTCCCAGCTGTGCGTCAGGATCAGGCTGGCCAGGCGCGGAATGGCGATTTCAAAGTCGTTGCGCTCGGCCTGCTGATTGGGCAGGGCAAACAGCACCAGCGGCACGCCTTCGCCCGGCGGGCCGTGGTGCCAGTGCGCCTCCATGGCCGCCACCTTGGTGGGCTGGTGCGCCAGCGTGTTCAGCCCGTGCGCATCGCCCACAAAAATTTGCAGCGGCACGGTGATCAGGCCAAAGGCCACCGACAGCTTCAGCGCGCGCGCCGCCAGCTCGGGGTGCAAGCCGCGCCGCAGGTGCCAGGCCGCCGTGCCGCCCACCACCAGGCAGGTGGTGATGAACGCCGCCAGCGCCATGTGCGGCAGCCGCCAGGTGAACGAGGGGTTGAAGATGATGGCCCACCAGCTTTCGGGCGCAAACACGCCGTCGGCCCCCAGCACGTGGCCCTGGGGTGTGTGCATCCAGCTGATGGCCGCCAGGATCCAGAAGGTGGAAATCAAGGTGCCGATGGCCACCATGCAGGTGGCGAAAAAGTGCACGCCCGGGCGAACGCGGCCACGGCCAAACAGCATCACGCCTAAAAAGCCTGCTTCCAAAAAGAAAGCGGTCAGCACCTCGTAGCTCAGCAGCGGCCCCAAGATGCTGCCCGCCCGCTCAGACAGCACCGACCAGTTGGTGCCGAATTGAAAGCTCATCACAATGCCCGAGACCACGCCCATGCCAAAGCTGATGGCAAACACCTTCAGCCAGAAGCTGTACAAGTCCATCCACGCCTGATCGCGCGTGCGCAGCCAGCGCCACTCCAGAAACATCAACCAGTTCGCCAGGCCGATGGACAGGGCCGGAAACACGATGTGGAAGGAGATGACGAATCCGAACTGGATGCGCGACAGCAGCAGGGCGTCCATGAAGAGAGCCTTCTTCAAGCGAGGGGGCAGCGGTGAGTGTAGTTCTGCACCCCCTGTCACGCCGAACATGCCTTGACGGGCATCAAGGCAGCCCCGGCGTGCTGGTGCCACCATGACTGCACCCGCTTCATGGCTGGTGTCTGCCCAGGCGCTGGCTTTATTCAAGGAGAGCTATCGTGGGCTTCAAGCCAATCCCCACCGCCATCGCGCTGGCCATCGGCCTGCTGATCTGGTTCGTCATTCCCGTGCCAGAGGGCGTCTCGCCCAACGCCTGGCACCTGCTGGCGCTGTTTGTGGGCACCATTGCCGCCATCATTGGCAAGGCCATGCCCATTGGCGCGCTGTCCATCGTGGCCGTGGCCCTGGTGGCCGTCACGGGCGTGACCAACGACAAACCCAGCGCCGCCGTGGCCGATGCACTCAGCAGCTATTCCAGCCCGCTGATCTGGCTGATCGGCATCGCCATCATGATCTCGCGCGGCATCATCAAGACCGGGCTGGGCGCGCGCATCGGTTACCTGTTCATTGCCGTGTGGGGCAAAAAGACCATTGGCATTGCCTATTCGCTGGCGCTGTCCGAGCTGATTCTGGCCCCCGTCACCCCCAGCAACACCGCGCGCGGCGGCGGCATCATCCACCCCATCATGCGAGCCATTGCGGGCAGTTATGACTCCGACCCCGAAAAAGGCACGCAAGGCCGCATGGGCCGCTACCTGGCGCTGACCAACTACCACGCCAACCCCATCACCTCGGCCATGTTCATCACTGCCACCGCACCCAACCCGCTGGTGGTCGATCTGATTGCCAAGGCCACGGGCGCGCAAATTTCATTGAGTTGGGGCACCTGGGCGCTGGCCATGCTGCTGCCCGGTCTGGTGGCGCTGGCGCTGATGCCGCTGGTCATCTACTGGATGAACCCGCCCGAAATCAAAAGCACGCCCAACGCCGCGCAGTTTGCCGTTGAGCGCCTGAAAGAAATGGGCCCCATCAGCCGCGGCGAGATGATCATGATGGGCGTGTTTGGCGTGCTGCTGCTGCTGTGGGCGGGCATTCCGGCCATGCTGCTGGGCAAGGCCTGGGCCGTGGACGCCACCACCACCGCCTTCATTGGCCTGTCGCTGCTGCTGCTGTCTGGCGTGCTGACCTGGGAAGACGTGATCAAGGAAAAAAGCGCCTGGGACACCATCATCTGGTTTGGCGCGCTCATCATGATGGCCACCTTCTTGAACAAGCTGGGCCTGATCGCCTGGTTTGCCAAGACCATGGAAATCAACATCCGCGACCAGGGCCTGGGCTGGATGGGCGCCAGCGCGCTGTTGATGCTGGTGTACCTGTATGCGCACTACATGTTTGCCAGCACCACGGCGCACATCACCGCCATGTTTGCCGCCTTTTATGGCGCTGGCCTGGCGCTGGGCGCGCCGGCCATGCCCTTTGCGCTGATGATGGCTGCAGCCTCCAACATCATGATGGCTCTGACGCACTACGCCACCGGCACCTCGCCCGTCATCTTTGGCTCGGGCTACACCACGCTGGGCGAATGGTGGAAAACCGGCTTTGTGATGAGCGTGGTGCTCATCGTCATCTGGGTCGTGGTGGGCGGCGCCTGGTGGAAGGTGCTGGGCTACTGGTAAGCAGGCCAAATGCCCGCAGGGTGCGGCCAGTGCGCCCTGCGGGTCATGTCACAAGCCGTGGCTGGGGTGTCATTCCCGTTGGTCACGGTTTTTTTGTGCATAAAAAATGCCATTTGCGCTGGTTTTACCTAGGTTTTATGCTTCTTTATCAATAGCATTCCATTCAATGAATTCCTGTTTTTATAGCTAAAAAACCTTGTCTGACAAGCGCAAATGGCCTTTTTTATGAGATGCCTGAAAGGCCGTGCGCCTGGCTGAAGGAATAAAAAAAGGGCTGATCTTGCGATCAGCCCTGGAAGGGATCCCTGCAACCCAGGGTGGGTGTGGAAAGGATCCGAGGAGACAACGGGTAGGGCGCATGAGCCGACAAAAGCTTGGCTGCGCCACGGCAGCTGCTGCCACGCATCACAGGCTAGCGGCTGCCAGGTGTGGGGGGTGCGATCAGCGCTTCTTGGCAGCGGCGCTGGCGCTCTTGGCAACGTTGGCCGCGTTGGTGGTCACGGCGTTGAAGTTGGCTTCGGCCACTTCAGAGGCTTGCTTGACCGCCTTTTGCACCGATTCAAACGCGTTGTTGGCAGCGGCCACGGCGCTTTTCATCATGGCCACGGCGGTTTCGGAGCCTGCGGGGGCGTTCTTGGCAGCGTTGTCCACCAGGGCGGCGAACTGGGCCTGGCTTTCGGTCACTTTGCCTTCAAAAGCCTTGCTGAATTCAGCGCTGGTGCCCGAGGCAATGTCGTACAGGTGGCGGCTGTAGGCGGCTGCTTTTTCAGCCAGGGGCTGGAACAGGCCCGCTTGCAGCGCCAGCAGCTCTTGCGCGTCCTTGACCGACAGCAGCGCCTGCGTGTGCTCGGCAGATTCGTTCAGCGCGGCCTTGGTGGCTTGCAGATTCAGCTCAACCAGCTTTTCGATGCCCTCGAATGCCTTGGCGGTCAGGCCATACAGGGTTTCCATGTTGGCTTTGTGGGAAGCAACGAGTTGTTCGGGTGTCAGCATCTTCAATCTCCTGGAGTGAACAAAGGTGGAAAAGCGGTGGAGGCTTGCTGCTTTTTTGTTGCGGTGCAGCATGAAAGGCATTTTAGGGATGCGCCTGGCCATTGCAAGCCCGCTGGGCCAGGGACGGACGCTTTTAGATGCGGTGTTCTAAACCGCATGACCGGGCGGGCCGGTGTAGCATCGGCCAAGCCCATTGTTTCAACTGTTACCGCTGTCTGCGCGCAAGGCGTGCCATGTTTCTTGCCATTCCCTTGGAGGCTAGGCCTTCGTGGCGCTCGCCACCGTGGATGACGCTTGCCCTCATCCTGGTCAATGTGCTGGTGTATGTGGGCTGGCAGGTGCCAGAGGAAAAGGCCGTGGCGCGCTCGGCGCAGCGTTATGCGCAGACGGCGCTGCCGGCCATCGAGCTGCCTGCATTCGTGCGGCATTTGCAAGCGCAGGCCGGCCCGGGCGATGGCCAACTGCGTGCCCGCGCGGCGGCGCAGGCGCTCAAAGCCCAGCAATACCCGGTGCTGTACCAGGCCATGTGGTACGACAGTGCCTTTCGCCAGCAGTTGCTGGCTGGGCAGGTGATTGGCCCGGATAACCCGCAGCATGCCCAATGGCAGGCCGAGCGCGCTGCGTTCACGCCTGGCGAGCCTCGGCCCTTTACCGGGCGCTGGGCGCAAAACCACGATGCCGGCGCGCCCTGGCGCCCCATCACCTGGT
The DNA here is from genome assembly GCA_030535425.1 of Pseudomonadota bacterium. GTDB lineage: Bacteria > Pseudomonadota > Gammaproteobacteria > Burkholderiales > Burkholderiaceae_C > Ottowia. Next base: position 21,350 of record JAUNHQ010000039.1, read on the forward strand.
TGACCAACACCTTTTTGCATGGCAGCGCGGGCCATCTGGCGGGCAATATGGTGTTTCTGTTCCTGTTTGGTTTCACGCTGGAGATGGCGCTGGGCGCGGGGCCGTACCTGCTGATGTACCTGCTGGGCGGCGTGGGCGCATCGGCTTTGGCGGCCTGGGCCTATGCAGGCCATGGCGGGCTGGGGCTGGGGGCGTCGGGCGCAGTGGCCGCGCTCATGGGGATGTATGCGGTGCTTTATCGCTTCAGGCGCATCCCGTTTTTCTACATGCTGTTTTTCTATTTCAACTATGCGCGCTGGCCAGCCCTGGTCATGCTGCCGGCGTGGGCTGGGTATGAGTTGATGCAGCATTTCGTAGGCGCTTCGCATGTGGCCTATATGGCCCATTTGGGCGGACTGCTGACGGGTGCGCTGCTGATGGCCGCCTGGGTGGCCACGGGCCGTGTGCGGGCACCCGATGGCCGGGCGCGGGCCAGCGGCCAGCCGCCGGATGCCAAGGCGCAAGCCCGCCAAGCCGAGCTGCGCGCCCTCAAGGCCAAGGCCAGTCAGCACGCTACCAGCCTGCGCTTTGGCGATGCCGCGCACGCGTGGCAGCAGGCGGCACGGCTGGTGCCCACCGATGCCGGGGTTTTGAAGCATTGGTTCGAGTGCGCCCGGCACGAGCCGGCCAGCGACAGTTTTCATGCGGCGGCCCGCGCCATCTTCAAGCTGCCCGCGCACGATGCGGCCACGCGCCAGCTGCAAGCCGACAGCTACCGTAGCTACCTGCAGGCAGCCAAGCCTGGCATGCGCCTGAGCGCGGGCACCATGCAGGCGCTGGTGCGCAGCCTGTCGGCGCAGCAGCAGTGGCACGATGCGCAGCATCTGGCGCGCGCGCTCTCACGCATGTCGCCAACGCCTGACGGCTGGCCCGACACGCTGAGTGTGCTGGTCAGCAGCTTGCTCAAGAATGGCCAGCACGAAGCTGCCCGCGCCTGGCTGCCCGTGCTGATCCGTGATGCGCCGCACGAGCCAGTTACCCAGTGGCTGGCGGGGCCGGGCAGCAGTGGCTGATGGCGGTCTGTCCTCTGCCATGCGGGATGCGGGGGCAGGCACAGGGCAGGGGGGCGGGCGTTTCGTGCACGCAGCCCCCTACAATTGTTTGCATGGCCGATGACGCGCAGCCCATCAATCTGACCAACCACTTTCTCATCGCCATGCCGGGCATGGAAGATGACACTTTTTCCCGCAGCGTGGTGTATGTGTGCGAGCACAACGAGCACGGCGCGCTGGGGCTGATCATCAACAAGCCCGGCGAGATCAGTCTGGCTGATTTGTTCCAGCGGGTGGACCTGCCCCTGGACCGGCCCGAGCTGGGCGCACAGCCCGTGTTTCATGGCGGCCCCTTGCAGACCGAGCGCGGCTTTGTGCTGCACGACCCCGTCACCGCCGAGGGGCTGGGCGCCGACGAGTCGGTGTACGCCTCCACCCTGGCCGTGCCCGGCGGGCTGGAGATGACCACTTCGCGCGACGTGCTGGAGGCCATGTCCCACGGCGGTGGCCCGCGCCGCGTGCTCATCACGCTGGGGTATTCGTCCTGGGGCGAGGGGCAGCTGGAATCCGAAATCGCCCGCAACAGCTGGCTGACCGTGGACGCGGACAGCAGCGTGATTTTCGATGCGCCGGTGGCGCAGCGCTATGACCGCGCCCTGGGGCTGCTGGGCTTGCAGGCCTGGATGCTCGCGCCCGATGCGGGGCATGCATGAGCGCCCCCGCGCCTGCCCATGGGCCTGCAAGCGTGCCTGCCAACACGTCTGCAAACGCGCCTGACCGCCCGGCAGACGTGCCTGCCGCGCACACCAGCTTTTTGGCGTTTGACCTGGGCTTAAAGCGCACCGGCGTGGCCGTGGGCAACCGCATCACGCGCACGGCCACGCCGCAGCCCACGCTGCGTGCCGAGGGCGATGCGCGCTGGCCGCTGATTGCCCAGCGCATTGCCGACTGGCAGCCCCATGCGCTGGTGGTGGGCGTGCCTTTTCACCCCGACGGTGCGGCGCACGAGCACACGGTGCGCGCGCGCAAGTTCGCGCGCCAGCTGCGCGGGCGCTTTGGCCTGGCCGTTTATGAGGTGGATGAGCGCTACAGCACCACCGAGGCGCATGCCGACATTCACGCAGGCCGCGCGCGCAACGATGCCGACGCGGTCAGCGCCGCCATCATCCTGGAACAGTTTTTGAGGAGCCTTTCATGAGTTCACTGGCGCTGGATGCCCAGGCGCTGTATGCCGAGCTGCGGCAGGGCGTGGCCCCGCTGCTGACGCCCAGCACGCGCCTGGTGGGCATTGTCTCGGGCGGGCAGTGGCTGGCCGAGCGGTTGTGCGCCGATTTGCAGCTGCCCGGCAGCTTTGGCGCCATTTCATCGGCCCTGCACCGCGACGACTTTGCCCGCCGCGGCCTGGCCAGCAGCGGGCAGACCACGCTGCCTTTTGAGGTGGACGGCGCCGACATCCTGCTGCTCGATGACGTGCTCTACACCGGCCGCACCATTCGCGCTGTGCTCAACGAATTGTTCGACTATGGCCGCCCGCAGCGCGTGCGCCTGGCCGTGCTGGTGGACCGGGGCGGGCGCCACCTGCCCATTGCCGCTGACTTTGCCGCCGCCCGCGTGGCCCTGCCCGCTGCCCAGTCGCTGCGGCTGGCGCGCGCGGATGACGGCACACTGAGCTTTCACGTCGAAACCCCCAAGGCCTGAGAAAGCGCACACACCATGCCAGCCAGCCCCACCCTGCCGCGCCCTTCGGCGCGCAACCCCCAGCTCAACGCGCATGGCGAGCTGATCCACCTGCTGTCCACCGAAGGACTGCCGCGCGAGATCCTCACCCACATCCTCGACACCGCCGCGCAGTTCGTCAGCGTGAGCGACCGCGAGGTCAAGAAAGTGCCCCTGCTGCGCGGAAAAAGCGTGTTCAACCTGTTTTTTGAAAACAGCACGCGCACGCGCACCACCTTCGACATTGCCGCCACCCGCCTGTCGGCCGACGTGTACACGCTGGACATTGCCCGCTCATCCACCGCCAAGGGCGAAAGCCTGCTGGACACCATTGCCAATTTAAGCGCCATGGCCGCCGACATCTTTGTGGTGCGCCACAGCGAAAGCGGCGCGCCCTACCTGCTGGCGCAGCACGTGGGGCCGCACGTGCACGTGGTCAACGCCGGTGACGGGCGCCACGCCCACCCCACCCAGGCGCTGCTGGACATGTACACCATCCGCCACTACAAGCAAGACTTTTCCCAGCTCACCGTGGCCATCGTGGGCGACGTGCTGCACTCGCGCGTGGCGCGCAGCGACATCCATGCCCTCACCACCCTGGGCGCGGCCGAAGTGCGCGTGGTTGGCCCTCGCACCCTGGTGCCCGGCGACTTTGCCCACATGGGCGTGCGCGTGTGCCACACGCTGGAAGAAGGCATCAAGGACTGCGACGTGGTCATCATGCTGCGCCTGCAAAACGAGCGCATGAGCGGCGCGCTGCTGCCCTCCAGCCAGGAATACTTCAAAAGCTTTGGCCTCACCCCCGACAAGCTGCGCCACGCCAAGCCCGACGCCATCGTCATGCACCCCGGCCCCATCAACCGGGGGGTGGAGATTGATTCCGCCGTGGTCGATGGCGGTCAAAGCGTCATCCTGCCGCAAGTCACCTTCGGTATCGCGGTGCGCATGGCCGTGCTCAGCATCGTTGCCGGCAATACTGCCTGAGTCACTTGTTAGCAAAAAAGAACGGGATATGAACGG
>JAUNHQ010000039.1:25126-31399 GCA_030535425.1 Pseudomonadota bacterium
ATGCAGTTGAGCGATCAGCACATAAAACATGCACGCACTTTTGCTCTGCTGCGGGTCACGCCTGCGCTGCCGCGCGGCCTTGGCTGGCAAAGCGCGCGCAGCCGGCGCTGCGGCTGCTGCGCCCGTGGCTGCCTGCGCTGGCCCTGGCCTGCGTCGTGGCAACGCCCCTTCACGCCAGCGAGCCAGACCAAGACGTGCCGCCCACGGCTGAATACCCCATCACCTTTGACCGCGCCGATCTGGGCAGTAGCCCGCTAGGCCGCTTCTTGCGCACCCGCTGGGCGCAATCAAGCGCCTTGCTGAAGTCGGCGATCAGCGCGCACCTGTTCGATGGCGTGCGCCCAGCCACCTTGGCGCAAACAGCCAAGCGCGCCGGCATGGAGTGCAACGCAGCAGGCACAGAATGCCGCTACAGCGCTCTGGTGCGCGCGCGCATCTTGCCTGGCCATGCCGTGCAGAAATTTTTTGCCGGCAGCAACACCTTGCGCATCACCGTCATGGCGTGCAGCGACGGCGCCGACGTGAGGCTGCAAGTGGAAAAAAAACCTCAACCCGATGGCACTGTGTCCGGACAGGCGCTGCCGCAGCCGTTTGCCCCGCTATGCCACTGCCTTGATACCTGCCAAGAAAATCCTGATTGAACAAGGCCGCGTCATCGACCCCGACACCGACCCCGTGCTGGATGAACCCGGCCTGGTCGAAATGCTCAAGATGCGCGCCGAGCGCCTGCACCAAAGCTGCGTGCTGCCCCAAGGCGCACTCACCCACGGCCTCAAGGGCGAGCAGCTGACCGAAATGCTGGAGCTGACCGAAGCCGGCTGCGTGGCCTTTGGCCAGGCCGACGTGCCCCTGCTCAACACCCGCGTGCTGCAACGCGCCCTGCAATACGCCAGCACCTTTGGCTACGCCTTGTGGCTGCGCCCGCAAGACGCCTGGCTGGGCACCGGCGTGGCCGCCAGTGGCCCCCTGGCCACCCGCATGGGTCTGACCGGCGTGCCCGCCGTGGCCGAAACCATTGCCCTGCACACCCTGCTGGAGCTGATGCGCGCCCAGCAAGGCAGCGCAGGGCAGGGCGGCGGCCCGCGCGTTCGACCCCGCCGCCCGCTGGCCCGTGCAGCCCGCCACCCTGCACAGCCGCAGCAAGCACACCCCCTTTGCCGGCCGCGACATGGCAGGCCGCGTGCGCTGCACCATCGCCAGCGGCCACGTGGCTTTTGAGCAGCCCGCCGGGGCACCGGCATGACCCCGCCCTGCGGTCAGCAGATTGATTGCTATATAAAATATAGCTAAAAACCGTTGTGTAACGAGCGCAAATGGCCTTTTTGTCAAGAGACTTATTAGATGCTTGCGAAGCCTATGCAGGCAGGACTGCGCAGGTGGGGTGCGTGCGTCTACAAAGTACCTTTGGTGCTGGGCACCTGTCCTGCGGCGCGCGCGTCGTGCGTCAGCGCCATGCGCAGGGCGCGGCCAAAGGCTTTGAAGATGGTTTCGATCTGGTGGTGCGCGTTGTGGCCGCGCAGGTTGTCGATGTGCAGCGTCACATTGGCGTGGTTGACGAAGCCCTGGAAAAACTCGTGCACCAGCTGCGTATCCAGCCCGCCCACCATGGCGCTGGTGAAGCTGGCGTTGAGCACCAGGCCGGGGCGGCCTGAGAAGTCAATCACCACGCGGCTCAAGGCCTCGTCCAGCGGCACGTAGCTGTGGCCATAGCGGGTGATGCCTTTTTTGTCGCCCACGGCCTGCTTGACGGCCTGGCCGAGGGTGATGCCCACGTCCTCCACCGTGTGGTGGCCGTCGATGTGCAGGTCGCCTTCGGCGCGCACGCTCAGGTCGATCAGGCCGTGGCGGGCAATCTGGTCGAGCATGTGGTCGAAAAAGCCGATGCCCGTGGCCAGTTGCGACTGGCCTGTGCCATCCAGGTTCAGGCTGACGGTGATGCGCGTTTCGGCGGTGTCGCGCGAGACGCTGGCGGTGCGCGGCTCGTGCGCGCTGGCAAGGGAGATGGGGGTGGTCATAGGGCAGCTTGCAGTGCGGCCAGCAGGCGCGCGTTGTCATCGGCGCTGCCCACGGTCAGGCGCAGGCAGCCGGTCAGCAAAGGGTGCATGGCGGAAACGTTTTTGACGAGCACGCCGCGCGCTTTCATGCCGTCAAACACGCGCTGCGCGCCCGCCGCGTCGGCGGCCACGCGCGCCAGCACCATGTTGCCTTCGCTGGGGTAAGGGCGCACGCCAGGCAGCGCCGCCAGCGCGTGCAGCAAGGCGGTGCGCTGGGCGCGGATGTCGCGCGCCTGCGCGTCAAACACGTGCGCATGTTCCAGCGCGAACAGCGCGCACTCGATGTTGAGCACGCTCAGGTTGTAGGGCGGGCGCACTTTGTCGATGTGCGTCATCAGGCGCGCATCGCCCATCAGGTAGCCGATGCGCGCGCCGGCCAGGCCAAACTTGCTCAGCGTGCGCATGACGAGCACGTGGGCATGTGCGGCCGGGTCAGCCCGCAAGCGGTCCAGCCAGGTGCGGGCGGCAAAGGGCTGGTAAGCCTCGTCCACCACCACCAGGCCGCCCTGGGCGCCCTGCGCGTCGATCAGGCGGGCCATGACGCCTTCGTCCCACAGGGTGCCGGTGGGGTTGTTAGGGTGGGCCAGGTACAGCAGCGCGGGGCGGTGCTGGGCAATGGCGGCCTGCATGGCGGCTTCGTCCAGCGCAAAGTCGGCCGTCAGCGCCACGGTGTGAAAGCCCAGCCCTTGCAGCTGCGCGCTGATGTCGTACATGACGAAGCTGGGCGCAGGCGCCAGGATGCTGGCGCCAGGCTGGTCGCAGGCCACGGCCAGCAGGGTAATCAGCTCGTCCGAGCCATTGCCCAGCACCAAGCCCCAGCCTTCTGGCAGGCCGGCATGGCGCGCCAGCGCGGCCTTGAGCTGGTTGACCTGCGCGCCGGGGTAGCGGTTGATGGGCGCGCGGCCTAAACGCTCGCCCAGCGCCGCTTGCAGCGCAGGCGGCAGGCTGTGGGGGTTTTCCATGGCGTCCATCTTCAGCAGGCCGGTGGCGTCTTGCACCGGGTAGCTGTGCATGGCCTGCACGTCGGGGCGGATGCGGCGGAAAGCGGCGGGGGTGTCGGGTGTCATGGCGTGCGGCGAGCGGGACAGGGCATGGAGTTTTTTCAGGATTTTGGCCTATGAGACAGCGGCGGGCGCGTTGTGCAGGCGCGCGATCAGGCCCAGGTGCAGGCTTGCGTGCAGGCCAGCGGGGGCGGCACTGTCGCCGGGCACGGGAATCCACACGCGCAAGGGGTTGCCGGCGGCCACGTCGATGGGCTGGCCCTGGGCGTTTTTCATTTGCGCCAGCTGCACGATGTGCTTGCCGGCGGGGGTGATGATTTCTAGCCAGTCGCCCACGGCAAAGCGGTTTTTGGTTTCCACCTCGGCCCAGCCGTCCTGCACGGCCTTGACCTCGCCCACGAACTGGCTGCGCGTGGCCACCGAGTGGCCGGTTTCGTAGTTCTGGTAGTCCTGTGCGGGGCGGCGCTCCAGAAAGCCGCTGGTGTAGCCGCGGTTGGCCAAGCCTTCGAGCTCGGTGATGAGCTGAGGGTTGAAGGGACGGCCGGCCACGGCGTCGTCAATGGCCTGGCGGTACACCTGCGCGGTGCGGGCCACGTAGTACAGGCTTTTGGTGCGGCCTTCGATCTTGAGCGAATCCACGCCGATGGCCACCAGCTTTTCCACCAGCTCCACGGCGCGCAAATCCTTGCTGTTCATGATGTAGGTGCCGTGCTCGTCTTCCATGATGGGCATGAGCTGGCCGGGGCGGCCTTCTTCTTCGATCAGCCACACCTTGTCGGCCTGGGGGTGGCGCTGGCCGTTGCCGCAGGTGGAGGGTTCGGCACGCTCTTGTTCAGCGCGTTCTTGCTCGGCGGCAAAGTCAAAGCCTTGCAAGCGGGCATCCATGCGCGCTAAGGCTTCGCCGGTGTTGGGGTCTTCCTCGGCGTCCAGGGTTTTGTAGTTCCAGCGGCAGGCGTTGGTGCAGGTGCCCTGGTTGGGGTCGCGCCGGTTGAAGTAGCCCGACAGCAGGCAGCGGCCCGAGTAGGCAATGCACAGCGCGCCGTGCACGAACACTTCCAGCTCAATGTCGGGGCAGGCGTCGCGGATTTGCGCCACTTCGGCCAGGCTCAGCTCGCGCGAGAGGATGATGCGTTCCACCCCCGCGCGCTGCCAGAACTTGACGGCCGCCCAGTTGGTGCTGTTGGCCTGCACGGAAAGGTGAATGGGCACGTGCGGCCACAGCCCTTTTTCCATTTGCTCGCGCACCAGCATGATCAGGCCCGCATCGGCCATGATGAGCGCGTCGGGCTTGAGCTCCACCACCGGCTGCAAGTCGCGCAGGTAGGTGCGCACCTTGTCGTTGTGGGCAATCAGGTTGCTGGTGACGAACAGCTTTTTGCCGCGCGCGTGCGCCTCGCCAATGCCCTGGGCCAGTTGCTCCAGGCGGAATTCGTTGTTGCGCGCGCGCAAGCTGTAGCGCGGCTGGCCGGCGTACACGGCATCGGCGCCAAAGTCGTAGGCGGCGCGCATTTTGTCCAGGCTGCCCGCGGGCAGCAGCAGTTCGGGGGCTTTCATGGGGCAGGTATTGTCCCTGGTTTGTGCGTGGGGCTTGGGGCTGCGCTGCATGGACAATGCGGCCCATGCACAAGCCTCCCATATTCCCGACGGCTGCACGCCGCCAGCGCAAGGGCATTTATGCGCTGCCCAACATGATTACCCTGGCGGCGCTATTTGGCGGCTTTTACGCCATCGTCATGGCCATGAACGGCCGCTTCGATTTGGCCACCACCGGCATCTTCGCCGCCATGGTGCTCGACAGCCTGGACGGGCGCGTGGCCCGCATGACACACACGCAAAGCGCGTTTGGCGAGCAGATGGATTCACTCTCGGACATGGTTAGCTTTGGTGCTGCACCAGCGCTGGTGGCTTATGAATGGGCGCTGCGCCCGCTGGGGCGCTGGGGCTGGATTGCCGCCTTTGTGTACTGCGCCTGCGCCGCACTGCGGCTGGCGCGCTTTAACGTCAACACTGGCGTGGTGGACAAGCGCTACTTTCAGGGCCTGCCCTCGCCCGCTGCCGCCGCGCTGGTGGCCGGCTTCATCTGGCTGACCAGCGCCATGCTGCTGGAGCACCGCGAAGTGCCCATCTTCCGTGCGCTGATCTCTGTGTTTGGCGGCACGCCCATTGAGCGCGGCGATCTGTCCTGGGTGCTGTTTGCCCTCACCCTGTTTGCGGGGCTGACCATGGTGACCAACACGCCCTACTACAGCTTCAAAGACCTGGGCGGGCGGCGCAGCGTGCCCTTTGTCTTTCTGGTGCTGGCGGCGCTGTTGATTGCCGTGGTCAGCATCGAGCCGGCCACCATGCTGTTTCTGATGTTTGTGGCCTATGCGCTGTCGGGCTACGTGGTCTACGCCTGGCGCAAGGCTAAGGGGCAGCACGCCAGCATCGTCAGCACCTCCACCGACGAGCCGGACGAGCAGGGGCTGCACCGCTGAGAGCGTGTTTGCGATCTTTGACGCAGCAGGTTCAAGCATATGGACAGCCTTGAATGCCTGTGGCGATGTGACGTAGTTTCTCCCAGTTGGCTGGCTGACGAGTCTCCGGCGGCCTTGCTGTGACGCAGTTTCAAAGCCAGTTTGTTGCATCGTGGTCACTTTGCCGCTGCACTTTTTGCATCACTAGGTTAGCGAAGGTTTTTGTGCGCAGTGACGTGGCTCGTTGCGTTGCGGTGGGCTTTGACTGCACTTTTGACCGGACTTCCTACAGAGCTTGAGAAAGCCGGAAACCACCATCTTTAGTTGAGCTGGGTCATCAAGGGAAGCTGTATGCATTCTCTAGTCGCATGTTTGCAACAAGATTTGAGCTAAAGGTCTACCGACTGCATCGGTGTCCACAGCACAGGCAAAAGCTTTTAACAACCTTAAGGCTGCCATGCGATGGTTTGGGGTAGGGCGTAATCCAAGCGTCTCGTGCTGACCACGCTCGTGGCAAGTTCATTGAGGGCAATATCTACCTGAGCACTCAGTTGGCTCGGGAAATATTTTTTACAGGCATGGATTGATGATGAAAATGTTAAATCATGTTAAACGTCGCCGTGTTTTGAAACCGAAAAGCAAATTGCCGTTTGACATGTGCGGGACGACTGTTGGCCGGATGGAACGTCACGTATGATTTTGTCAAAGCTATGTGTCGCATCCCGGACGATTGGAAGCCTTTGGCTGTCTGTGAAACAGTTC
>JAUNHQ010000040.1 GCA_030535425.1 Pseudomonadota bacterium
TGCACGTCAGCCCCACGCACTTGCAGCGGCAGTTTCAGCAGCTGGCCGGTGTCAGCCCCAAGAAAATGCTGCAACACCTCAGCCTTGAAAACGCCAAGGCCGTGCTGGCCCGCCAGGGCAGCGTGCAAGAGGCCACGCTGGAGGCGGGCCTGTCCGGCAGCGGGCGCTTGCACGACTTGTTCATCCACATCGAAGGCATGACCCCGGGCGAATACAAGGCCGGCGGCGCGGGCTTGACCATCACCCACACGTTTGCCCTCACCCCGCTGGGCGAGGTGCTGGTGGCCGCCACCGACAAAGGCATTTGCTTCATGGCCTTTGCCGACGACCACGCCCAGGCCCTGCGCGACTTGCAGCACGAATACCCCCACGCCACCCACGTGCAGGGCGCGCACCCCCTGCACGCCCGCGCCCTGGCCGCGCTGGGCGGCCAAGCCCCCACTCCCGCCCCCACCCAAACGCTGCCCCTGCACCTGAAGGGCACGCCTTTTCAGCTCAAGGTATGGCAGGCGCTGCTGCGCATTCCGCCCGGCGCTTTGAGCAGCTACGGCCACTTGGCCGCCCGGCTGGGCCAGCCCCGCGCCGCCCGCGCCGTGGGCAGCGCCGTGGGTGCCAACCCCGTGGCGGTGCTCATCCCCTGCCACCGCGTCATTCGCGAAAGCGGCGTGATCGGCCAATACCGCTGGCAGCGCGGGCGCAAGATGGCGCTGCTGGCACGCGAGCTGGGGGCGGCGGCGTGAATCTCGCCGCGCACATCGACGCGCTCGACTGGCCCGCCATTCACCACGCGCTGCACACCCGCGGCTATGCCCGCGTGCCCGGTTTTTTAAGCGACAACGGCTGCGCCAGCCTGCGCGGTTTGTACGGGCAAGACGCGCTTTACCGCAAAACCGTGGTCATGGCGCGGCACCGCTTTGGCTTGGGCGAATACCGTTATTTCAAAGACCCGTTGCCGCCGCTGGTGGGCGCCTTGCGCCAGCGCCTGTACCCGCATTTGGCCCCCGTGGCCAACGACTGGGCGCGCCAGCTGAAGCTGGACAAACACTACCCGCCCACCCTGACCGAGCTGGCCGCGCAGTGCCGCGCCGCCGGCCAATCCCTGCCCACCCCGCTCATCCTGCGCTATGGCGAGGGCGGCTACAACACCTTGCACCAGGACTTGTATGGCGAGGTGTACTTCCCCTTGCAGGCGCTGTTCGTCCTCAGCCAGCACGGCGCTGATTACGACGGTGGCGAATTCGTGCTGACCGAGCAAGTGCCCCGCGCCCAATCGCGCCCCACCGTGCTGCGCCCCGACCGGGGCGACATGCTGATCTTCACCACCCACTTTCGCCCCGCGCCGGGCAAGCTGGGCCATTACCGCGTGCACATGAAGCACGGCGTGGCCGAAGTCACCCGTGGTGAGCGGCTGGCGCTGGGCGTCATCTTTCACGATGCAGCTTCATAAAGACTTAAGCGATGCCGAGCTGCGCGCGCTCATCCGCCAGCGCCGCATCACCCTGGGCGGCAACCGCCGTTTGAAGATTTATTTCATTTCCATATCAAATCGACACTTTGTCGCTCGGCCTTGTCGTGCTACAGCACTGCCTGCGGCCTCGCTTCGCGTTTCGCTCTGATCTGAAAATGAAATCGCGGCCTGCTCGGCTGCACCAGCGGCCAGCGCATGCAACGCGACAGCCGCGTGTTCTTTGCCGATGAGGCCGAAGCCCAGGCCGCCGGCTACCGCCCCTGCGGGCATTGCCTGCGCGCGGCGTACCGCCAATGGCGGGCCGATGCGGCGTAGCATGGGCCTGATATGCCACCACACAGGAGACGCACACATGCACACCAGCGGCCACAAGGTTTTGATCACAGGCGGCGCCAGCGGCATTGGGCTGGCGCTGGCTAGGCGCTTTCATGCGGCAGGCAACACGGTGGTGCTGGCAGGCCGCCGCGCCGATGCCCTGGCCCAGGCCGCGCTCGCCCTGCCGGGTGCGCTGACCGAGGTGGCCGACATCACCCAGGACGCTGACCGCGCCCGCTTGCTGCACGCGCATGGCGACACGAGCGTGCTGGTCAACAACGCGGGCATTCAAATCAACCGCCCCTTGCGCGAGCAAACCGAAGCCGACATCCGCCGCGAGCTGGACACCAACCTGATTGCCCCCGTGCTGCTGACGCATGCGTTTTTGCCCGCGCTGCTGCGGCAGCCCCAGGCTGCCATCGTCAACGTTTCATCGGGCCTGGCCATCGTGCCCAAGGAAGTGGCCAGCCTGTACTGCGCCAGCAAGGCCGCGCTGCACAGCTTTTCGCAAACCCTGCGCTGGCAGCTGGAAGGCACGCCCGTGCAAGTGTTTGAGCTGCTGCCCCCGCTGGTGGACACCGCCATGACCCAGGGCCGGGGGCAGGGAAAAATCAGCCCCGAGGCGCTGGCCGACGCGTTTTGGCACGCCTTCGCCACCGGCCGCCATGAAGTGCTGGCCGGCAAAACCCGGCTGCTGGCACTCATCAACCGCCTCTCGCCCACGCTGGCGCAGCGCATCATGCGCAAGGGGCTGTAAGCGCGGTGCCTGCTATGACGACGCTGGACTTGTTTGCCACCGCGCCCGAGCCTGCCGCCAACCTGCTGCCGTTTGATGGCATCGTCAACGACCACGGCCTGCTGTTTGGCGCGGATGAGGCCGATGCCTTGCTGGCCGCGCTGCTGGCGCAGGTGCCGTGGCGGCACGACGAGGCGGTGATCTGCGGCCAGCACATCACCACCGCGCGGCAGGTGGCCTGGGTGGGTGATGCGGGGCTGGACTACACCTACTCCGGCATCACCCGCAGCGCGCTGCCGTGGAATGCCACGCTGCTGGCCATCAAGCAGCGGGTGGAGGCGGCGCTGGCCGCCGTCAGCCCTACGCAGTTCAATTCTTGCTTGCTGAATTTGTATGCCGACGGCAGCCAAGGCATGGCTTGGCACAGCGACGATGAAAAAGAACTGGGGCCCAATGCGGTGATCGCCTCGGTCAGCTTCGGCGCCACGCGCAAGTTCGCCTTCAAGCACAAGCGCACGGGCGCCAAGCGCGAACTCATGCTCGCCCACGGCCAGCTCATCGTCATGCGCGGGGCCACGCAAACGCACTGGCTGCACAGCATCATGAAAACGGCGCGCGTGCATCAGCCCCGGGTGAACCTCACCTTTCGCACCCTGCGCACGGGCACGCCGACCATGCCGTGAGTGGCGGTGGGGCTCCTGGGGTTATGCAGGCGGGCGGCGCGGCGCGAAGGGGCTGGAGCTTACAAGCCAAAAAGCCCATTCGCGCAGGTCCCTTCTCAAAGTTTGCTATGTTATTTGTAGTTTTTGGGTGGATGGGCCTCAATCGACCTTGGCGCCGGTGTCGGCCACCACTTGTTTCCACTGCGCCAGATCGGCCTGCACCAGCGCGCCCAGCTGGGCGGGGCTGCCTTTGAAGGGCTCGGTCCCAAGGCCGGCGAGCTTGGTCACCACGTCCTTGTCGTCCAGCACCTGCATGACCATCGCGTTGAGTTTGTCGATGACGGGCTGGGGCGTGCCCGCAGGGGCAAACAGGCCGTACCACGGGGTTTTGCCAAAGCCGGGCAGGGTTTCGCCCAGGGTGGGCACGCTGGGCAGGGCGGCCACGCGCTTTTCGTTGACGGTGCCCAGCACCTTGAGCTTGCCCGACTGGATGAGCGAGATGGACGAGGGCAGCGACTGCACCGACAGCGGCACTTGCCCGCCCGCCACGTCGGCTGCGGCGGCGGCCGAGCCTTTGTAGGGCACGTGGGTGAGCTGGATGCCGGCGGCTTTTTGCAGCATTTCGCCAATCAGGTGGTTGAGCGTGCCGTTGCCTGCCGAGGCGATGGCGTAGTGGCCGGGCTTGGCCTTGGCCAGCGCAATCAGTTCCTTGAGGTTGTGCGCCGGCAGGCCGGGGTGGGCCACCAGCACGTAGCCGGCCGTGGCCAGCGGGGCCACGGGGGCAAAGTCTTTCACCGGGTCAAAGCCGGTGTTTTGGTACAGCCAGGGGTTGATGACCTGGGCGCTGTCGGCCTGCACCAGCAGGGTGTAGCCGTCGGGCTTGGCCTTGGCCGTGCTGGCGGTGCCAATGTTGCCGCCCGCGCCGGGCTTGTTGTCCACCACCACGGGCTGGCCGCTGATTTGCGCGAGCTTTTGGCCGATGACGCGGGCAATGGCGTCGTTGGCGCCGCCGGCGGCTTGCGGCACGACCAGGGTGATGGCGCGGCTGGGGAAGGCGTCGGTGGCAGGCGCTGGCGTTTGTGTGCTCGTTTGCGCCTGCGCAGCCAAGGCGCTGAGGGCCAGGGCGCTGAGAGCCAGGCGGCGGGTGGTGCGGAACATGGGGGTTTCCTCCTGTGGGGTGGCAAAAGGTTTATTGAATGATGCCCTTGGCGCGCAGCGTGGCGATGTGCTCGTCGCTCAGGCCCATGCGGCGCAGCACGGTGTCGGTGTCGTCGCCCACGTGGGGGGCGCTGCTGCGCACCGTGCCGGGGGTGGCCGAGAGCTTGGGCACGATGCCGGGCACTTCCACGCGGTAGCCGTCGCGCGTGGTTTGCGCCAGGATCATGTCGCGCGCGCGGTAGTGCGGGTCCTCGGCAATGTCGCGGGCGGTATAGACCTTGCCGGCGGGCACGCGCGCGGCGGCCAGGCTGTCCATGACCTGCTGCACGGTGCGCGGCTGCGTCCAGGCGGCAATGGCCGCGTCGATTTCGGCCACGCGCGCCACGCGGCCGGTGTTGCTGGCCAGATCGGGCGCCTGGCCCAAATCATCGCGGCCAATGGCGGCCATCAGCCGCTTGAAAATGCTGTCGCCATTGCCCGCCACCAGCACCCAGCCGTCCTGGCAGGGGTAGGCGTTGGACGGGGCAATGCCCGGCAGCGCGCTGCCTGCGGCCTCGCGCACGGCGCCAAAGGCGCTGTATTCGGGCAGCAGGCTTTCCATCACGTTGAACACGGCTTCGTGCAAGGCCACGTCAATCACCTGCCCCGCGCCGCCGTGGGCCTGGCGGTGGTACAGCGCCATCATCACCCCGATCACCCCATGCAGCGCCGCCAGCGTGTCGCCAATGGACACGCCCACGCGCACCGGCACGCGCCCCGGCTCGGCCGTGAGGTGGCGCAGGCCCCCCATGGCTTCGCCAATCACGCCAAAGCCGGGCAAATCGCGGTAGGGGCCGGTTTGCCCGTAGCCGGAGATGCGCAAGATGATGAGGCCGGGGTTGAGCGCGTGCAGCGCATCCGGCCCCATGCCCCAGCCTTCCAGCGTGCCGGGGCGGAAGTTTTCGATCAGCACGTCGGCCTCGGCAATGAGCTGGCGCGCCAGGTCCTGGCCTTCGGGCTGGCGCAGGTCAATGGCCACGGACTGCTTGTTGCGCGACTGCACCTGCCACCACACGGAGGTGCCGTTTTTCAGCAAACGCCAGTTGCGCAGCGGATCGCCCGCGCCGGGCGGCTCGATCTTGACGACCTCGGCGCCAAACTCGCCCAAGGTCTTGCCCGCAAAAGGGCCGGCAATGAGCTGGCCCATCTCGACCACGCGCACGCCGGCCAGCGCGGCAGAGGGAATGGCAGGAGAGGAAGGGATGTTCATGGGGGCGGTATTGTGCCTAGCCGCACTGGGGGCCGCCGCGCCCTGGGTGACACCACGGGTTCATGACCAAATAGGCCGTTTGCGCTTGTCTATCAAGCGCGAGCAGCTATCATTAAAGTAGCTTTTGCCGGATCATCCCATACGCCATGCGTCTGCTTCGCGACTTCAGCCTGTCCACTGTCACCGCCGGGGCGGTGGCGGTGCTGGTGGCCTTCACCAGCTCGGTGGCGGTGGTGTACCAGGCGGCGCAGGCGCTGGGGGCCACGCCGGCGCAGGTCACGTCGTGGCTGTGGGCCATTGGCGTGGGCTGCGGGCTGTGCACGCTGGTGCCTTCGCTGGTATTGAAAAAACCGGTCATGGTGGCCTGGTCCACCCCCGGCGGGGCGGTGGTGGCCACGGCGGCGCTGGCGGGCGGCTATGGCATGGCCGAGGGTGTGGGCGCCTTTGTGATGAGCGCGCTGCTCATCACGCTGGCGGGCGCCACGGGCTGGTTTGAGCGGGCGATGGGCCGCATTCCGCTGCCGCTGGCGTCGGCCCTGCTGGCGGGCGTGCTGGCGCGTTTTGCGCTGGATGCCTTTGCCGCCGCCCGCACCGCGCCCGCGCTGGTGGTGCTGATGCTGCTGGTGTACGTGCTGGCGCGGCGCTGGCTGCCGCGCTATGCGGTGGTGCTGACGCTGCTGGCTGGCGTGGCGCAGGCGGCGCTGGGCGGGCGCATGCAGTGGACGGGCATCACGCTGGAGCTGGCGCGGCCTGTGTTCACCGCGCCGGTGTTCAGCCTGGGCGCCTTTGTCAGCATGGCGCTGCCGCTGTTCATTGTGACCATGGCCTCGCAAAACCTGCCGGGCGTGGCGGTGATGCGCGCCACGGGCTATGGCATGCCGGTGTCGCGCCTGATTACCCTGACGGGCGCGGCCACGCTGGCGCTGGCGCCTTTTGGCGGCTACGCGCTGAATCTGTCGGCCATCACGGCGGCCATTTGCATGGGGCCTGAGGCGCACGAAGACCCGCGCAGGCGCTACACCGCCGCAGTGGCGTGCGGGGCGCTGTATCTGCTGATCGGGCTGTGTGCCGGTGTCATCACGGCGCTGCTGATGGCCTTTCCCCAGGAGCTGGTGCTGGCCATTGCCGGGCTGGCGCTGCTGGGCAGCATAGGCAGCGGTCTGGCGCAGGCGCTGGCCGACGAAGGGCCGCGCGAGGCGGCGCTCATCACCTTCTTGGTCACGCTCTCAGGTGTCACGCTGGCAGGCGTTGGCTCGGCCTTCTGGGGGGTGGTGGCGGGTGCGCTGGCCCTGGGGGTGCAGCGGCTGGGGCGGCGCGCCTGAAAGCGCGCGTTCTGGGTGTATGGCGCGTGCATGGCGCATGCATGACGTGCCCAGGCAGCGCCCTATCATTCACGCCCATGCCCGACGCCAGCCGAGACACCCCCTCGCCCAGCCCGCCGCCCGGCAGTGACGAGCTGCATGCGCTGGCGCCGTTTCGCCACCGCGTATTCACCATGCTCTGGAGCGCCTGGCTGGTGGCCAACCTGTGCATGTGGATGAACGACGTGGCCGCCGCCTGGCTGATGACCCAGCTCACGGCCAAGCCGGTGTGGGTGGCGCTGGTGCAGACGGCGGCCACGCTGCCGGTGTTTTTGCTGGGGCTGCCCTCGGGCGCGCTGGCCGACATCGTGGACCGCAAGCGCTTTTTGCTCATGACCCAGGTGTGGGTGGCCGTGGTGGGCTGCCTGCTGGCGCTGGCGGTGTGGTTTCAGGTGGTCACGCCGCCGCTGCTGCTGATGCTGGTGTTTCTCAACGGCGTGGGCCTGGCGCTGCGCTGGCCCGTGTTTGCAGCCCTGGTGCCGGAGCTGGTGCCCCGGCCCAAGCTGCCGGCGGCGCTGGCGCTCAACGGCATGTCGATGAACGCCTCACGCATTCTGGGGCCGCTGATCGCGGGGGCCATCATCGCCGCGCTGGGCAGCGCCTGGGTGTTCATGCTCAATGCGCTGCTGTCCATCGGCGCGGCGGTGGTCATCTCGCGCTGGCAGCGCGAGCACCGGCCCGACCCGCTGGGGCGTGAGCGCCTGACGGCGGCCATGCGCGTGGGCTTGCAGTATGTGGCGCAGTCCTATCACCTCAAGGGCGTGCTGCTGCGCATTGCCATCTTCTTTTTCCACTCCAGCGCGCTGATGGGGCTGCTGCCGCTGGTGGCGCGCGACGTCAAGGGCGGCGACGCGGGCACCTTCACCGTGCTGCTGGCGGCCATGGGCGGCGGGGCGGTGGCATCCACCTTCGCGCTGCCGCACCTGCGCCGCGCGCTGCCGCGCGACCGGCTGGTGCTGCTGAGCGCCAGCGTGCAGGCCGCCACCATGGCGGTGATGGCCGTCAGCACCAGCCTGTGGATCGGCGTGCCGGTTATGGCCCTGAGCGGCGCGGCCTGGATCACCACGGCCAACACGCTGAACGTGTCGGCGCAAGTCAGTCTGCCGGACTGGGTGCGCGCGCGCGGCATGTCGATGTACCAGATGGCCATCATGGGCGCGGCGGCCGCAGGCGCGGCCCTGTGGGGGCAGGTGGCCACCTGGGCCAGCGTGCCCGCCGCGCTGGGCCTGGCCGCCGCCAGCGCCCTGGCCTGCATGGCACTGGCTACCTGGCGCTGGCCCGACCGGGGCGTGATGGAAGACCCCACGCCCGCCGGGCCGATGCCGCTGCCCGAAGTCATGGCGCCGCCAGCGCGCGGGCATGTGCTGGTGACCATCGAATACCGCATCGACCCGGCCCAGGCCGATGCCTTTCGCGCGCTGATGCAAGAAAGCCGCCGCGCCCGCTTGCGCCAGGGCGCCGTGGGCTGGGAGCTGCTGTCGGACATCAACGACCCTGGGCGCTTTGTGGAAGTGGTGGAAGACGCTTCATGGACCGACCACCTGCGCCGCTTTGACCGCGTCAGCGCCGCCGACGTGGCTTTGCGCGAGCGCAAGCTGGCGTTTCACATAGGCGAGGAGCCGCCCATCGTGCGCCGCAGCTTGCGGGAAAGTACAAGATGACGCTCCCCCCTGAGGCGCTGGCGCGCCTTCCCCCCTGAGGGGGGACAACGCTGGTGGCTGGGGAAACCCCAGCCACGGCGTTTCTGGAATGATCTGCTCCGCGACCGTTTGGGGGCGCTTGCTTCGCAGCGCCTTGACTGTTGCACCTTCCCCCGTTGGGGGAAGGTGGGGATGGGGGCGCGCGACGCTGGCTGACATGACCCCGGCGGCCTGCAAGCCTTTGCGCCGTGCCGGCTCACGCGGCCAGCGGCGCGCCGTCCTGAAACACTTTCAGCTCACCCGGCGCAAACGGTGTCCAGGTTTCGTTGCAGGTCAGTGGCGTGGTGGCGACCACGGCTACGCGGTCGTGTTCGGTGGTGTGCTCGGCAAAGTTGACGCTCAGGTCTTCGTCGGCCAGCCGGGCGGTGGCAAAGGGGTGCTGGCGCACGATGTAGCACAGGTGGGTGCTGGCGTGCGCCCACAGCGCGTCGCCGTTGGACAGCAGGAAGTTGAAGGTGCCGTGGCGCGAGATGTGCGGCACCAGCTCGCGCAGGGTGCGGGTGAGTTCATCGACCGGCGGCACGCTGGCGTGGGCCTTGGCCAGCTCTTGCATCAGCCAGCAAAAGGCCAGCTCGCTGTCGGTGCCGCCCACGGGGCGGAAGTGCCCGTGCAGGCGCGGGGCGTAGTCCTTCAAGTCCCCGTTGTGCGCAAACACCCAGTAGCGGCCCCACAGCTCGCGCACGAAGGGGTGGCAGTTTTCCAGCCGCACCTCGCCCACGGTGGCCTTGCGGATGTGCGAGATGACGTGGCGGCTTTTGATGGGGTAGCGGCGAATCAGCTCGGCCACGGGCGAATCGGCCGCTGCGCCGGGGTCTACGAACAGGCGCGCGCCGCGTCCCTCGAAAAAGGCAATGCCCCAGCCGTCGGCGTGGTGGTCGGTGCGGCCGCCGCGCTGGGCAAAGCCGGCAAAGCTGAAGGTCACGTCCGTGGGCGTGTTGCAGTTCATTCCCAGCAGTTGGCACATGGCAGGCAGGCTAAAAGGTCAAGGGGCGGCAGGCGTATCGCGGCTGTCGCGCTGGCCATCTGCCGCGTGGCTGGCGGTGGCGCAGGCGGCGCAAATGCAGGTGCGGCGGCGCGCAGCGGGCGGCACGCGCGCCAGCAGCGCCTCGGTAAAGCGCACGTGCGTGCACCAGCAAGGCGGCTGGGGCTGGCCGCTGGCGCGCGCCTGGTGCACGGCGCAGCCGTTGGGCTGGCCGCACAGTGGGCAGCGGGCAGGGTCTGGCGGGGGCAGGCGCGTGTCGTTCATGCGGGTGGTATTCTGCGGGATGAAACTACCAAAGCCGCCTGGCGGCTTGGCTCTTTGAACTTGAGGAGAACCCACACATGAGCACCGCCTTGACCGCCGACCAACTGCAAACGCTCAAAGGCTTGCTGCTGGCGCGCCGCAAGGAACTGCACGCGCAGATGGAGCAAAACCGTGCCAATCTGGCGCCGGCCGAAATAAACGCCGGCAGCGTGTCGCAAGACGAGAGCGCACGCCTGAAGAATCAGACGCGCGAAGTGGATGCGGCGCTGACCGGCCTGGACGCCGCCGAGCTGGCGCGCATTGACCGCGCGCTGGAGGCCATGGAGGCGGACGAGTACGGCAAGTGCGAGGAATGCGGCTGCGACATTCCGTTCGAACGCCTGAAGATCGAGCCGATGACGCAGCACTGCGTGGGCTGCAAGTCGGCCTGGGAAAGCCGCCAGGGTGGTGTGCGTGTAGCCGGGTGATGGTGCGCAGAAGGTTTTGCGCGGCAAGTCATTAAAAGGCCGTTTGCGCGCTCTGTATAAAGGTTTTAAGCTATATAAATAATAGCTTCAAGCTTGCCTTTGCAGCGGATGGCAGGCTTTTAGAACAGCCCGCCGGCGCTTTGCGGCGGCGCCACGCCCAGGTGGCGCCAGGCGGCCAAGGTGGCCACGCGCCCGCGCGGGGTGCGCTGCAAGAAACCTTGCTGGATCAGGTAAGGCTCGATCACGTCTTCGATGGTGCCGGGCTCTTCGCCAATGCTGGCGGCGATGTTGTCCAGCCCCACGGGGCCGCCGTCAAAGCGGTGGATGACCGCTTCCAGCAGCTTGCGGTCCATCAGGTCAAAGCCTTCTGGGTCCACGTCCAGCATGGCCAGGGCGGCCTTGGCGATGGGTTCGGTGATGGTGCCTTGGCCTTTGACGTCGGCAAAGTCGCGCACGCGGCGCAGCAGGCGGTTGGCGATGCGGGGGGTGCCGCGTGAGCGGCGGGCGATTTCAAACGCGCCCGCATCGTCGGCCGGCACATGCAGCAAGCTGGCACTGCGGCGCACGATGCACGCCAGCTCCTCGGGGGTGTAGAACTCCAGCCGCGCCACGATGCCGAAGCGGTCGCGCAGCGGGTTGGTGAGCATGCCCGCGCGGGTGGTGGCGCCCACCAGGGTAAAGGGTTGCAGGTCCAGCTTGATCGAGCGTGCGGCCGGGCCTTCGCCGATCATGATGTCGATTTGGTAGTCCTCCAGCGCGGGGTAGAGGATTTCTTCCACCACGGGGGACAGGCGGTGGATTTCGTCGATGAACAGGACGTCGTTTTTTTCCAGGTTGGTGAGCAGCGCGGCCAGGTCCTTGGGCTTTTCCAGCACGGGGCCACTGGTCTGGCGAAGGTTCACGCCCAGCTCGTGCGCGATGATGTGGCTGAGGGTGGTCTTGCCCAGCCCGGGCGGGCCAAACAGCAGCACGTGATCAAGCGCCTCGCCGCGCTTGGCGGCGGCGCCGATGAAGATTTCCAGCTGATCGCGCGCTTTTTGCTGGCCGACGTACTCTTGCAGCAGTTTGGGGCGCAGCGCGCGCTCTTGCGCCTCTTCGCGCGCAGAGGCGCTGGTGGCGGACATCATCCGGGGCGCGGCGGCCCCGGCGGGCAGGTCAAAGTCGTCGGTGTGGATAGTCAAGGGGCGCCCCGTGGGTGCAAACCCCTCGACTTTACTGCGCCGTCCAGGCGTGGTAAGCCACGCCTTCGTAGCTGAAGTCCGGGTAGTTGGCGCGCACGTGCTGCATTTCGGCCGCGTTAATGGTGTAGAAGTGGCCCTGGCGCGGCGCGCTGTAGAAGCGGTACAGCGGGCTGGTGCCGGTGTCGGCGGCGGTGCGTGCATGCCAGCTGGGGCCTTCGTACTTGAAGGCGGGCAGGGCGGCGATGACGTGGTCGCGCTCGGCGGCGCTGATGGTGTAGAAGTGCACGCCGGTTTGCGTGTTGTAGAAGCGATAGACCGGGGATGTGCCGCTGACCTGGCTGTTGTAGGCGTAGAAGTTGGGGCCTTCGTAGCGGAACCAGGGGGAGTTGGCGATGAGGTAGTCGCGCTCTATCCCGTTGTTGGTGTAGAAGTGCGCGCCCGTGCGGGTGTTATAGAAGCGGTAGACGGGCTGGCGGCTGGAAGGGGTTGGCGTGGGGGTGGCGGCACTGGGGCTGAGCCAGTTGGCCAGGCCGGCCTGGAAAGACCAGTCCAGCCGGCCATAGGCAGCGGCTGAGCCCGATGCACCGCAGCTGCCGCCGCCTGCGAAGAGCTGGCCGATGATCTGGTTGCTGCTGGAAAACAGCGGGCTGCCGCTGCTGCCGCCTTCTGTGGTGCCATTTGTCCAGCCGACGACGAGGAACGCGCCATTGCTGGCCGTGCCCGGACTGCACGAAACGGAGTTGCCCGTGGTGCTTTGGCACTGGGCGAAGCCGTGGAGCGCGCCGGCACTGTATTTCTGCAGGTCCCCGACGGGATGGTGAATGCCGTAGACGGAGCCGCTGGAAGGTGCCGTGCTGGCACTCCAGCCCAGGTAAGACAGGCCGCTGGGCAGGGCGCCGTTGATGCGCAGCAAAGTGGCGTCGGTTCTGGCGCTGGTCCATAGCAGCTGGGCGCCGCCGGTGACGCGGCGGGCTTCGCCGCTGAGCTGGCCGCTGTTGCAGGCGGAGGAGCGGTAGTGCCAGTAGGTTTCCAGCGTCGAGGCGGCGGCCTGGTTGTTGATGCAGTGCTCGGCGGTGAGGAAGTAGGGCGTGCCGTCCTGGCGGGTGTTGTTGACCAGCGTGCCGCTGCAGAAGTAGCTGTTGCCGCCTTGCATGTAGATCATGCGGGCAATGGCGGTGCGACGCGATTCCTGGCCGCTGGTGCACATCACGTCCACGTTGCAGGCGGCGGATGCCTTGGTGTCGAAGTCGTCGGCGGCCGGGTCGGCCAGCAGGTGCGACACCACGGGCATGGCCATTTGCAGCATGGCGGGGTCGATGCCGGCGGGCAACTGCACTTGCAGCACGGCTTCGTCGCCGCGCACGGTGGGCAGCCAGTAGGTCATGGCTTTGTCGCCGGTGATGCCGGCATCCAGGTTGTTCTGGAGCGTGCGCAGCACTTCGGAGGCGGAGACCTGTTCGGCCTGCGACGCGTCAGGGGCGTAGACGCTGAGCTGGGTGCCGGGGGGCAGCTGCGTGATGCGCAGGCCCAGGCGCACGGCCTGGGCGCCTTCCAGGCGCACGGCCAGGGCGGCGCGCTGGCCGCCATCGGCCGTGGGCTGCCAGCGCAGCAGTTGTGCGGTGGCGTGGTGGCTGTCTGCTTGCGCGATGGCGCGTGCCACACCAATGCGCAGGGGTTGTCCGGGCAAGGCGGCGGGCTGTGCTTTTTCGGCGGGCAGCGCAGGCAGGGCAATGCGTTCGGGCGTGATGCGCTCGGCAAGGTCTTGCTGGATGGACTTGATCTGCACGAGCTTCATGTCCACTGGCTCATGGTCTTCCAGCGCGCCGATTTCCAGCAGCGGCGTGGCGGGCAAAGGGGGGCTGGCTTGGGCGGAGAGGGGGGCTAAGTCAGCATCACCGCCACCGCAGGCCGTGAGCAGCAGAGCCAGGCTGGCGGCAGAAGCAAGGGTTTGCGCGGGTTTGCGGTAGGGCAGAAAGGTGTTGTTCATATGAGCCAGGTAAAGCCAGATCAGGTGTGAGTGACAGAGGCAGGGCAGGGTGCGCCAGCGGGACTGATGGTAGGGGCGGTGCAGCCCAGATGCTTTACGCGGCTTTTACGTAATGGTTACCAAGCGTTTCCAGGGTGAGCAGACTTTGGTGTGTCTGCTATCGCGCCAGAGTCTTGAGTGCGAGCTTGATGCCGTCGCTGACCCCCACGTCGGCAGGCAGGGCCTTGAGGGCGGCGGCGGCTTCTTTTTCGTTGTAGCCCAAGGCCAGCAGTGCTTGCTGGATGTCGGCGTGCGCGTCGCTGGCGGGGGCTTGGGGGGTGCCCAGGTCGGGGCCGAGCTTGCCCTTGAGCTCCAGCAGCAGGCGTTCAGCGGTTTTCTTGCCAATGCCGGGAATCTTGGTGAGGCGCGCAGCGCTTTGCTGGCTGATGGCCTGGGCCAGCTCGGGCACGCTCATGCCTGAGAGGACGGCCAGGGCCATGCGCGGGCCAATGCCGCTGATTTTGATGAGTTCGCGAAAGGCAGCACGCTCGGCCTCGGTGCCAAAGCCATAGAGCAGGTGGGCGTCTTCGCGCACCACCATGTGGGTCAGCACGGTCAAGGGCTGGCCGGGGGCGGGCAGGTTGTAGAAGGTGCTCATGGGCACCCAGACCTCGTAGCCGACGCCGTGGCAGTCGATGAGGATTTGTGGCGGGTTCTTTTCGGTCAGCTGGCCGGCAAGGCGTCCGATCACGGTGACGGGGCTTTCAGAGGTGAGGGTGAGGAAAGAGGTGTGCTATCAATAAAAGAGCTGCTCGCGCGCGTCTGGCAAGAAATTTATGCAATAAAGCCTAAATCTGGTGCCAGACGCGCGCGAGCAGCTACTTTATTGATAGCACAAGAGCTGGACTCTTGTGCTGTGACCAGGGCTTATTTCACCTGGATCAGGCGCCAGTCCAGACGGTTGTCGGGGCGGTGGATGATCTCCACGTTGCGCTTCATGGCCCAGGGGATGACCTGGTTGTGCAGCGGCAGGTGGCTGACGTCCTTGTGCTCCAGCAGCAGGGCTTGCTCGATCATGGCGTCGCGCTTGGCGGTGTTGGTTTCCACCTTGATCTGGTCGATCAGCTTGTCCATCTCGGGGTTGGAGTAGCGGCCCAGGTTGTAGTTGCCGTCGGCGCCGCCGGCGGGGTCTTTGCTGCGCACCAGCGATTGCAGGCTGTAGAGCGCGTCAAAGGTGGGCACGCCCCAGCCCAGCATGTAGATGCTGGCTTCGTGGCGCTGGATCATGGGGAAGTAGGTGACCAGCGGCAGCGTGCGCAGCTTGGCCTTCACGCCCACCTTGGCCCACATGGCGGCGATGGACTGGCAGATGCGCTCATCGTTGATGTAGCGGTTGTTGGGGCAGGCAAAGTCCACCTCGAAGCCGTCTTTGTAGCCGGCATCGGCCAGCAGCTTCTTGGCGGCGTTGATGTCGTAGGCGTAGCGCTGGTCGGCCTTGTCCGTCCAGCCGTTGACCTGCGGCGAAATCAGCGTGCCCGTGGTCTGGCTGATGCCGCGCATGGTGACTTTGTGAATGGTGTCGGCGTCAATGGCCTGGTACAGCGCCTGGCGCACGCGCTGGTCTTTCAGCGGGTTCTTGCCCTTGATGTTGGAGCCGGGCAGTTCGTCGCGGAACTGGTCCATGCCAAAGAAGATGGTGCGGTTTTCCGGGCCTTCGACCACCTTCATGCCGGTGTTGCGGCGCACGCGCTCCAAGTCTTGCGAGGACGGATCGAGCACCAGGTCCACCGCACCTGAGAGCAGCGCGGCCATGCGCGTGGCTTCGGCCTTGATGGGGGTGTAGATGATTTCGGTGACGTTGCCCGGCTTGGCCTTGGCGGCCTTGCCCCACCAGTTGGGGTTTTCCACCAGCACCAGCTTCTGGTCGGGCTGCCATTCCTTGACCATGAAGGGGCCGGTGCCCATGGCGTTGCGGTGGGCGTAGCTTTCATCCGGCGTCTTGATGTCCTTGGGCGCGACGGAGTTGTGCTTTTCCGCCCAGGCCTTGCTCATGATGCGCAGCTCGGTGAGCTGGTTCAGCAGCACGGGGTTGGGGGTCTTGGTGAAGATGTCCACGCTGTTGGGGCCGGAGACTTCCACCTTGTCAATGCCCTGGGTGTAGACGTGAAAGTTGCTGGTCTTGGCCATGGCGCGCTCAAGGGAGAACTTCACGTCAGCAGGTGTGAGGGTGCTGCCATCGCTGAATTTCACGCCCTGGCGCAGGGTAAAGCGCGTTTGCGTGGGGCTGATGGCTTTCCACTCGGTGGCCAGCACGGGTTCGATCTTGAAAGTCTTGCTGTCGTAGTACACCAGGGATTCGTACATGGCCGCATGCACGTTGTTGCCCAGGTTGTTGTTTTGCGAGTGGATGTCCAGCGTGGGAATGTCGCTGGCGCTGCTCCATTTGAATGTGGCAGCCTGCGCGGAAAAAGCCATGCTGGCGCCAAGCGCTGCCATGGCGGCCAGAGAGACAAGACGTTGAGAGGTCATGGTCGTGGACGTATGAGTCAAGTTGCGAGAAGAAACAACTTTACGCCAAAAAACCAGCCGTGCCGCGGCCTTGCGCGTTCAAAGGAAAACCCTTAGCGGCAAGGCAAACGGGGGCAACCATAATCGGCGCCACTTCACAACAGGCAGGCAAAGGCGGGCATGGGTTCAGACACCATTTTGGAAACGCGGGGACTGGTCAAGGAGTTCAAGGGCTTCGTGGCGGTCAACGATGTCAACCTCAAGGTGCAGCGTGGCAGCATTCATGCGCTGATTGGCCCCAATGGCGCGGGCAAGACCACCTGCTTCAACCTGCTGACCAAGTTTCTGGCGCCCACGCGGGGGCAGATCCTGTTCGACGGGCACGACATCACGGGCGACAAGCCCGCGCAGATTGCTCGGCGCGGTGTGGTGCGGTCGTTTCAGATTTCTTCTACCTTTCCGCACATGAGCGTGCTGGAAAACGTGCGTGTGGCCTTGCAGCAAAAGCTGGGCAACGCTTTCAGCTTCTGGCAGTCCGAGCGCGCGCTCAATCAGCTCAATGACCGCTGCATGGAACTGCTGGGCTTTGTGGGCCTGGCTGACTTCGCGCACCTGCTGGCTGTGGAGCTGCCCTATGGCCGCAAGCGCGCGCTGGAGATCGCCACCACGCTGGCCATGGAGCCGCAGCTCATGTTGCTGGATGAGCCCACCCAGGGCATGGGCCACGAGGATGTGGACATGGTGGCCAAGCTCATCAAGAAGGTGGCAGCCAACCGCACCGTGCTGATGGTGGAGCACAACATGGGCGTGGTCGGCAGCATTGCCGATCAGATCACGGTGTTGCAGTTTGGCCAAGTCATTGCCGAGGGGCCCTATGCCCAGGTATCGCAGGACCCGCAGGTGCTGCAAGCCTATATGGGCAGTGCCGAAGCGGCTCTGCAAGGCGCGCATGGATGACGGTCTGAACCAGACACCGGCAGAAGATACTTTTTATGAGCAACGCAAGCGCCCCTTACGCCATCCAAATCCGCGACGTGCACACCTGGTACGGTGAGTCGCACATCCTGCACGGCGTCAACATTGACGTGCGGCAGGGCGAGGTCGTCACTCTGCTGGGCCGCAACGGTGCGGGCCGCACCACCATGCTGCGCGCCATCATGGGCCTGACGGGGCGGCGCACCGGCTCCATTCAGGTCAACGGCGTGGAAACCATCAAGATGGCGCCGCACCACATTGCCCGCCTGGGACTGGGCTATTGCCCTGAAGAGCGCGGCATCATGACCAGCCTGAGCTGCCAGGAAAACCTGATGCTGCCGCCCAAGATCGCCGAGGGCGGCATGAGCGTGGAAGACATCTACGCCATGTTTCCCAATCTCCAGGCGCGCAAGCACAGCCCAGGCGGGCGCCTGTCGGGCGGCGAGCAGCAGATGCTGGCCGTGGGGCGCATCCTGCGCACGGGCGCCAAGGTGCTGCTGCTGGATGAGATCTCGGAAGGGCTGGCGCCCGTCATCGTGCAGGCGCTGGCGCGAATGATTGGCGAGCTGCGCGCGCGCGGCTTCACGGTGCTGATGGTGGAGCAGAACTTCCGCTTTGCCGCGCCGCTGGCCGACCGCTTCTACGTGATGGAGCGTGGCCTGATCGTGCGCGAATTCGCCGCCAGCCAGTTGCAGGACAACATGGACATGCTGCACGAATACCTTGGCGTGTGACGCTGGGCTGCGCGCCCTCCTTTCCTTTTTGCTATTTCTTTCTTTTCGAACCCCCATCACACATAAGGAGACGCTGGGATGAAACACAAGCTGCTGACAAGCCTCATGGCTGCGCTGGGCATGTTGGGCGCTGCCGCGCAGGCACAGGTATCGGGCAATACGGTCAAGCTCGGCGTGATGAACGACATGTCGGGCCTGTATTCCGACATCACTGGTCAGGGCTCAGTCGTGGCCGCGCGCTTGGCCGTGGAAGATTACAAAAAGGCCACGGGCAGCAAGCTGAACATCGAGGTGGTTTCTGCCGATCACCAGAACAAGCCTGACGTGGGCTCCAACATTGCCCGCCAGTGGTATGACACGCAGGGCGTGGACGCCATCTTCGACGTGCCCACGTCTTCCGTGGCGCTGGCCGTGCACCAGATCACGCGCGAAAAGAACAAGGCACACATCAACAGCGGTGCCGCTACGGCCGATCTCACGGGCAAATCCTGCTCGCCCAATACCGTGCACTGGCTGTATGACACATGGATGCTGGCGCACGGCACCGGCAGCGCCATCGTCAACTCTGGCGGCAAGGACTGGTTCTTCCTGACGGCTGACTACGCCTTTGGCCACGCACTGGAGCGCGACACCGAAGCCGTGGTCAAGCAAGCCGGCGGCAAGGTGCTGGGCAAGGTGCGCCATCCCTTCCCGGGGCAGGATTTCTCCTCTTTCCTGCTGCAAGCGCAATCGTCCAAGGCCAAGATCATTGGCCTGGCCAATGCGGGCGGCGACACCATCAACAGCATCAAACAGGCATCTGAATTCGGCATCACCCAGGGCGGCCAGCAGCTGGCGGCTCTGCTGATGTTCCTGCAAGATGTGCACAGCCTGGGCCTGTCCACTGCGCAGGGGTTGATCTTTACCGAGGCGTGGTACTGGGATCTGAACGACCAGACACGCGCTTTTGCCAAGCGCTTTGCGGGCGCGCACGGCGGCAAATATCCCTCTTCCATCCACGCAGGCGTGTATGCCTCCGTTCTGCACTACCTCAAAGCCGTGGAGGCCGCAGGCACCGATGCAGGCGACAAAGTGGTGGCCAAGATGAAGGAGCTGTCCACCGATGACCCGCTGTTTGGCAAGGGCGTGGTGCGCCAGGACGGCCGGAAGGTGCACCCGGTGTACCTGTTCGAAGTGAAAAAGCCCGGCGAATCCAAAGGCGCCTACGACTATCTGAAAACGCGTGCCACTATCCCGGCCGACAAAGCTTTCCGCCCGCTCAAGGACGGCGGCTGCGAGCTGGTCAAGTAATCGCGCTCGTGCGCTTGCCAGCCTCTTTTTCTTTTTCCGTCAGCTCAAATCCCACCGGGCAGCCCACTCATGGAGATCTTCGGCGTTCCTTCCCAGGCCTTGTTCGGGCAGTTGCTGCTCGGGCTTATCAACGGCTCGTTCTACGCACTGCTTTCACTTGGCCTGGCGGTGATCTTCGGGCTGCTCAACATCATTAACTTCACGCATGGCGCGCAGTACATGATGGGAGCCTTCGTGGCTTACCTGCTGCTGGAAAAACTGGGGCTGGGTTACTGGTGGGCCTTGCTGCTGTCGCCGCTGATCGTGGGCGCCACAGGCGTGGTGATCGAGCGCACCATGCTGGCCAGGCTTTACAAGCTCGATCACCTCTATGGCCTGCTGCTGACCTTTGGCCTGGCTCTCATCATCCAGGGGCTGTTCCGCAATGAATTCGGCTCTGCCGGGCTGCCCTACCGCATGCCTGAGCAGCTGGCTGGCGGGCAGAACCTGGGCTTCATGTTCCTGCCCAACTACCGGGCATGGGTGGTGGTGGCCTCGCTGGCGGTGTGCCTGCTCACGTGGTTCGTGATCGAGCGCACCAAGCTGGGCGCCTACCTGCGCGCGGCCACGGAAAACCCGCAGCTGGTGCAGGCCTTTGGCATCAACGTGCCGCGCATGATCACCCTGACCTACGGCTTTGGCGTGGCCCTGGCCGCGCTGGGCGGCGTGATGGCTGCGCCCATCTACGCCGTCAGCCCGCAGATGGGGGCTGACCTGATCATCGTCGTGTTCGCCGTGGTGGTGATTGGTGGCATGGGCTCCATCCTGGGCGCCATCGTCACCGGCTTCGGACTGGGCCTGATCGAGGGCCTGACCAAGGTGTTCTACCCCGAGGCGTCGAGCACCGTCATCTTCATCATCATGACCATCGTGCTGCTGATCCGCCCGGCAGGCTTGTTTGGCACGCAGAAGTAAGACCACTCCAAACGCCTTATGTCCACATCCGCTGCCACTTCCAGTTCCGCTGCTGCCGCTCACACGGGCGCGCCAGTGGCCGACGGGCGCTTGCACGCCATCTTGTTCATCGCCATGGCCTTGCTGCTGGTTGCAGCGCCTTTCATCGGCCTGTACCCGGTGTTCATGATGAAAGTCATGTGCTTTGCGCTGTTTGCCTGCGCCTTCAACCTGCTGCTGGGCTTTGGCGGCCTGCTGTCCTTCGGCCATGCCATGTTCATGGGCGGTGCAGCCTATGTATCGGCGCATGCGGCCAAGGTATGGGGGTTCACGCCTGAGCTGGCCATTGGCCTGGCGACCCTGTGTGCTGGGGCGCTGGGCTGGGTGACCGGCAAACTGGCCATCCGCCGCCAGGGCATTTACTTCGCCATGATTACCCTGGCCTTTGCGCAGATGGTGTACTTTTTTGCGCTGCAAGCGCCTTTCACGGGCGGCGAGGACGGTATTCAGGCCGTGCCGCGCGGCCGCCTGCTAGGGCTGATCGACTTGTCCAGCCCAATGGCCATGTACTTTTTCGTGCTGGCCGTGTTTCTGGGCGGCTTCGCGCTGATCTACCGCATCGTCCACTCGCCCTTCGGCCAGGTGCTCAAGGCCATTCGCGAGAACGAGCCGCGCGCCATTTCCCTGGGCTATGACGCCGACAAGTTTAAGCACCGCGCATTCGTGCTCTCGGCCGCGCTCGCTGGCCTGGCAGGCGGCACCAAGGCGCTGGTGTTTCAGCTCGCGTCGCTGACCGACGTGCACTGGAGCATGTCTGGCGAGGTGGTGCTGATGACGCTGCTGGGCGGCATGGGCACCATCTTTGGCCCCGTGGTGGGCGCGGCCGTCATCGTCTCCATGCAGAACTACTTGGCCCAGCTGGGTGCGTGGGTGCTGGTGGTGCAAGGTGTCATCTTCGTCGTCTGCGTGCTGCTGTTTCGGCGCGGCATCGTGGGCGAGATCGGGAACCTGCTGAAGAAATCGCTGTGATGCAGCGCACCGCCTGAGCCAGGTCGTGGGTGGGTGCCTATCATTGCCGCTCCCGTTGCTTTTTTGTGTGCCCTGCCCATGACGACGCCTTCTCTGCCTCCCAGTACTCGCATCGCCTTCATCGGCGGTGGCAACATGGCCAGCGCCATCATGGGCGGGCTGATCCGCCAGGGTCTGCCCGCCGCGCAGATCGACGCGCTGGAGCCTTTCGAGGCCACCCGCGCCGCCTTGCTGGCGCAGCACGGTGTGCAGGCGCACGCGGCGGCGGGGGATTTTCTGGCCGCCGCCGACGTGCTGGTCTGGGCCGTCAAGCCGCAAAACTTTGGCGAAGCCGCCGCGCCTGTGGCGCCGCATCTGCAAGCGCGCGCCCAAGCGCCCTTGCAGCTGTCGGTCATGGCCGGCATCCGCTGCGACGGCATTGCCGCGGCCAGCGGCAGCGCGCGCATCGTGCGCTGCATGCCCAACACGCCGGCGCTGGTGGGCCAGGGCATGACCGGGCTGTTTGCCGCGCCCCAGGCCAGCGCCGAAGACCGCGCCTGCGCCGAAGCGGTGATGCGCGCCACCGGCGACGTGCTGTGGGTGGAGCGCGAGTCGCTGCTGGAAGCGGTCACGGCCCTGTCCGGCTCAGGCCCGGCCTATGTGTTTTATTTTCTTGAAGCCATGCAGCAAGCCGGCGTGGCGCTGGGCTTGCAGCCCGATCAAGCGCGGCGCCTGGCCGTGGCCACGTTTGCCGGCGGCAGCGCGCTGGCGGCGCAGTCGCCCGAGCCGCTGGCCACGCTGCGCGAGCGCGTGACCAGCAAGGGCGGCACCACCTTTGCCGCGCTGAGCGTGATGGCCGACGCCGGCATGGCCGACAGCTTTGTGCGCGCCATGCACGCCTCGGCCGCGCGGGCCAAGGAGCTGGGCGACGCTTTTGGACGCTGACACCCTTGGCGCTGACCCGCTGATCCGCCCGCCCTCGCCTACCCGCGCACCGCCAGGGCCAGCGCAATGCCCGCAAACACCGCAGCGCTGAGCCAGTGGCTGTGCTTGAAGGCGGCAAAGCAGCCTTCGCGCGTGCGCTGGCGGATTTGCGCGTAATGCCACAGCACCTGCACGGCGGCCAGGGCAAAGCCGCCGTACAGCAGCGCGCGGCCCAGCCCCTGGGGCGCGGCGGGCGCCGACACCCCCAGCCAGATGAGCAGGTAGATCACAAAAAAAGCCATCACCGCCGCCACGTCCAGACGCCCCAGCGTGATGGCCGAGGTGCGCATGCCAATCTTCAGGTCGTCATCGCGGTCCACCATGGCGTATTCGGTGTCATAGGCCAGCACCAGCGCCACCTTGCCCAGAAACAGCCACAGCGCCTCCAGCGGCACGCGCCCGTGCACGGCGGCATAAGCCATGGGAATGCCAAAGCCAAAGGCCACGCCCAGCACCGCCTGCGGCATGGCAAAAAAACGCTTGGCAAAGGGGTAGGCCACAGTCACCAGCACGGCGGGCACTGACCAGGCAATGACCGCCGCATTGGTCGTCAAAGCCAGTGCAAAGGCGGCCAGCGCCAGCGCCGCACCCAGCACCAGCGCCTCGCGCACGCTCACCTGCCCGCTGGTGATGGGGCGCTGCGCCGTGCGCTTGACGTGGCGGTCAAAGTCGCGGTCGGCCACGTCGTTGATACAGCAGCCCGCGCTGCGCATGAGGATGGTGCCCAGCGTGAACACGGCAAGCAAATGCCAGCCCGGCCAGCCCCCCGCCGCCAGCCACAGCGCGCCCAGCGTGGGCCACAGCAGCACCAGCCAGCCCGCCGGGCGGTCCCAGCGGATCAGATCCAGATACAGCGACAACTTGCTGCGCGGCGGCGTGGCCACCGGCGAGGGCGGGGCAAAGCGGGTCATGGCATCGGCACAGGCGCGGGCGCGCGCAAAAAAAGATCAAAAGAACACGCGATTAAACCCCTTGTCGCCGCCCGCGCACACCGCAGGCTTGCAGCGCAAAACAAAGGCAACAAAAAAGGCCTCTCGCACGCGTTTGACAAGGGTTTTAAGCTACCTAAATTATAGCAATCAGCCCTGTTGCGCCTGCACACTACCAGCGCCGCGCTTGCGACAGCGCCGCCACCGTCAGCGCCAGCGCCATGCCGGCCCACAGCAGGCCGGCGGCCACGTCGCTGGCGTAGTGCACTTGCAGCAGCACGCGGCTGACGGCAATGGCGGCCACCAGCAGCATCAGCGCCGCCACGGCCCAGGCGCGCCCGCGCGCGGGCCAGGCGGCGGGCCAGTGCGTGTACAGCACCCAGGCCAGCAGGCCCAGCACCATCAGGCTGCCCGCCGCATGCCCGCTGGGAAAGCTGTGGCCCGAAGTCAGCAGCCCTTCGGCCTCGGCCGGGCGCGCGCGCGCAAAGGTATTTTTCAGCACCCGCACCGACACGCTGTGCGCCGCCACGGCCAGCAGGCAGCCCAGCGCCAGCACCGGCTGGCGCTGGCGCAGCAGCCACAGGCACATGAGCAAGGTGATGACCCCCAGCGTCAGCACATCGCCCGCCTGGGCCAGACCCAGCGCCAGCGTGTGCAGCCACGCCGCTTGCACAGCGCCTGCGGCCTGGAGGCAGGCCATGTCCCACCGCAGCAGCGCCCCAGCCTGGGCAGACAGGCCCCAGGCCAGCGCCCCCCAGGCCGCCCCCAGCGCGGCCGCCAGCCCCAGCAGCGCGGCCAGCGGCGGGGCCGCAGGCTGCGCCCCGGCAGGCAAGGCCACACCCAGCGCGCCGCGCAAGCGTGCCTGCGCCTGGGTGCGGCGCCAGTGCCAGGCCAGCAGCCCCAAGGCCAGCGCCAGCAAAACCAGCAGCAGCCAGG
Organism: Pseudomonadota bacterium; assembly: GCA_030535425.1. Classification (GTDB taxonomy): domain Bacteria; phylum Pseudomonadota; class Gammaproteobacteria; order Burkholderiales; family Burkholderiaceae_C; genus Ottowia. The sequence goes on from JAUNHQ010000040.1 coordinate 23,807, forward strand.
GCATGGCCGGATCCAGCGCCGTTTGCCAGCGCACCACGGCCGGGCCCAGGCCGGCGGACGGGGGCAATGCAGCCGGCGCGCTCATGACAGCCGCGTCACCCCCGGCAGCTCGCAGGCATAAATGGCGTTGCGCAGCGCGGCAATGGCCTCGTAGCGGGTAAAGCTGCGCCGCCAGGCCAGCACCACGCGGCGCGTGGGCGGGGCCGCGCCTTCGTGCGCGTCTTGCACGGGCAGGTAGCGGATGAAGGGCTCGTCGGTGTGCGGCGCCCGCTTGGCGGCGGCGCTTTTTTTGTCGGCCTTTTTGGCGCTCGGCCCGGCCTCTTCAGGCGCGGCCAGCCCGCCTGGCGGCACCGACAGGCGGGGCACCAGCGTCACCCCCATGCCGGCGGCCACCATGTGCTTGATGGTTTCCAGCGACGAGCCTTCAAAGCTTTTGCGAATGCCCTCGGCATGGCTGGCGTAGCGCGCGAATTCGGGGCAGACCTGCAACACGTGGTCGCGAAAGCAGTGGCCCGTGCCCAGCAGCAGCATGGTTTCGCTTTTGAGCTGGTCGCTGGTGACAAAGCTTTGCTGCGCCAGCGGGTGCGCCACCGGCACGGCAGCCACAAAGGGCTCGTCATAAAGCGGCGCCACGGCCAGGCCCGTGTCGGGAAAAGGCTCGGCCAAAATGGCGCAGTCGATCTCGCCCGTGCGCAGCATCTCCAGCAGGCGCACGGTGAAGTTTTCTTGCAGCACCAGCGGCATTTGCGGCGTGCGGTCGATGATCTGGCGCACCAGATCGGGCAGCAGATAGGGGCCGATGGTGTAGATGACCCCCAGCTTCAGCGGCCCGCCCAGCGGGTCTTTGCCGCGCTTGGCAATTTCCCTGATCTCGGCGGCCTGCTCCAGCACGCTTTGCGCCTGGCGCACGATTTCCTCGCCCAGCGGGGTGACGGTGATTTCGCCGCTGCTGCGCTCGAACAGCTTGATTTCCAGCTCGTCTTCCAGCTTCTTGACGGCCACCGACAGCGTGGGCTGCGAGACAAAGCAGGCTTCGGCGGCCTTGCCAAAGTGCTTTTCACGGGCCACCGCCACGATGTATTTGAGTTCGGTCAGAGTCATGTCGCAGCTTCCTTGGGTGACAGCCATGGCATAGCGCCCTGGTGGCTGGCGGCCTGCGCTTCGGCTTCTGGCCACAGGGCGGGAAAGTAAAACCGCAGCGCATGCAACGGCACGCCAAAGCGCAGCTTGCCTTTGGGGCTGTCTGATTGCAGCAGCTCGCGCGCCAGCAGGCGCGACAACACCTTGTCGGCGCTGCGCGGGGGCTGGCCCGTGAGCTGCTTGAACTCACCGCGCGGCATGGCCCCGGTGATGAACAACTGGTACAGCCCCAGCTCTGCGCGCATGAGATCGCCACTGCCTGGCAGGGACGATTCAAACGCCAGGCAGGCACGAATGCGCTGGCGCAGGGTGGGAAAGTCCAGCAGGCCGCTCATGAACTGCGCCTGATCCGTGCAAGTGGCCAGGAAATAGCGGATGAAGTCCAGCAGGCAGCGCTCGCTCAGGTTGCCGCGCCCGTCCAGATCGCCATGGCGCGGCATGTCCGCATGGGCCAAGGCTTCGTAGTAACGCGGCTGGGTGCGTGCCAGGCCGCGCAACGGCGACCAGATGCCGTTGCTCAGGCCCATGGCATGCAGCAGCACATGCGAATGCAGGCGCGCCACGCGCCCGTTGCCGTCGGCAAACGGGTGTATCCAGGCCAGCCGGTGGTGCGCGGCGGCCACCGCCACCAGGGCCATTTCGCCTGGGCGCACGCGGCTGTACACCGTGTGGAAATGCTGCATGAAGTCGGGCACGCTGCGCGCTGCCGGGGCCTCGTGCTGGCCCACACGCACTTCACCCGTGCGCCAAGCGCCCGGCGGCATGGTGCTGCCGTCGCTCAAGCGCCGATCCTGCTCAGGCAGCTGCTCGAACAGGTGGCGATGCAGTGAAGCCACCACTTCAGGGGCAAACAGGTTTTGCCAGGGCTGCCGGCCCCAGTGTTGCTCGGCCCAGGCTTCGGTGCGCATGTGCGCCACGGCCAGACGCTGGCGGCGGCGGGTGTCGTGGTCGGTCGAAAACTGCTGCGCCAGCGCACGGGCAATGTCGCCAGGCAGCGTGTGCTGACCCTCAATCTTGTTGGTGTAGTACGAGTTCATGGCGCGCAACAAAGGCGCCAGCGCCTGCATCACCGTGACATCGGCCTTGCCCTGCACGCGCGCAGCAGCCTGCTGCAAGGCATGGGCTTGCGCCAGCACGGCATCGCCACGGCCTTCGCCTGGCAGCCAGGGCTCAGCCTGGTGAACATGTGAATACAGTCGATCGGCAGACACTTCAGGCGAATCTTGGAAAAGCAAAAACTCTTTTCAAATCAAATGCTTATTGTGAATTTTCAGATTTTTCGGCGAATGTTTTGGCGAATGTGCAGGCGCATGCCCGGCGGCATGGCCAGCCGTTCGGCACTCAGGCCGCTTCAATGGCGCACAGGCGCTCGCACGCCTGCCCGTCGATGCGGCCCATCACCATGAAGTGCGCGTCGTCCACTTTCATGGCCACCAGAAAGTCCTCGCCGTCTTCCACCTGCTCGGCCACCCAATCGGACAGGGCCACGGCCTGGCCCTGCTCGTCTTCCAGCGCGTCCATCACGCGCACCTGGCGCCGCGCGGGCAGCAGCAAGGTGGGCAGGTAATTGGCCAGGCCATCCTCGCGGATGATTTTTTGGATCATGTGTATGAAGCGGTCGATCATGGTGCGCAGTGTCAGGGTTCTCGCCCAGAGCGGGTCAAGCCAGGGCCGGGCGGCTCATCAGGCTTTCAGAAAGTCGGATTTTCCGCCCAGCCAGCGGTCTACGTGCCGCTGGGCCAGCGCGGGGTATTGGTCCAGCATGCGCGGGGCGGTGCGGCGCGCCCATTGCAGCAGGGGCGCGTCTTCGGCCAGGTCGGCAAAGCGCAGCAAGGCCGCGCCCGATTGGCGCGCGCCCAGAAATTCGCCCGGGCCGCGTATGTCCAAATCGCGCCGGGCGATCTCAAAGCCGTCGCTGGTTTCGCGCATGGCTTTCAGGCGCTCGCGTGCGGTTTCGCCCAGGCGGCCGCCTTCGGGCACTTCGTACAGCAGCACGCAGGCGCTGGCGGCGCTGCCCCGGCCCACGCGGCCGCGCAGCTGGTGCAGCTGGCTCAGGCCAAAGCGCTCGGCGTGCTCAATCACCATCAGGCTGGCGTTGGGCACGTCCACGCCCACTTCAATCACCGTGGTACTGACCAGCACGGCCATGTGCCCGGCGCTGAACTGGGCCATGACGGCTTTTTTGTCCGCCGCCGCCATGCGCGAATGCAGCAGGCCCACCAGCGCGCCGGGCAGGGCCTGGCTCAGCTCGGCATGGGTTTCGGTGGCGTTGCGCAAGTCCAGCGCCTCGCTTTCTTCGATCAGCGGGCACACCCAGTACACCTGCCGGCCCTGGGCCACCTGGGCGCGGATGCGCTCGATCACCTCGGCGCGGCGGTGCGCGGCCACCAGCTTGGTGACCACGGGGGTGCGGCCGGGGGGCAGCTCGTCGATGGTGGACACGTCCAGATCGGCGTAGTAGCTCATGGCCAGGGTGCGCGGAATGGGCGTGGCGCTCATCATCAGCAGGTGCGGCTCTTGGCCAGCCTCATCCAGCTTGCCGCGCAAATCCAGCCGCTGCTGCACGCCAAAGCGGTGCTGCTCGTCAATCACGGCCAGGCCCAGCCGCGCAAAGCGCACCTGCTGCTGAATGACGGCGTGCGTGCCCACCACCAGCGCGGCGCTGCCGTCGGCAATGGCGGCCAGCATGGCCTCGCGCTCTTTCTTTTTTTGCCCGCCGCTCAGCCAGGCCACGCACTGCCCGCGCGCGGCCAGCAGGGGCTTTAGCCAGTCGGCCAGCTTGGCAAAGTGCTGGTTGGCCAGAATCTCGGTGGGGGCCATCAGCGCGCACTGCCAGCTGGCGTCTATGGCCACGCAGGCGGCCAGCGCGGCCACCACGGTTTTGCCGCTGCCCACGTCGCCTTGCAGCAGGCGGTGCATGGGCTGGGCGCGGGCCAGATCGCGCGCGATTTCCTCGCTCACCCGGCGCTGCGCGGCCGTCAGATCAAAAGGCAGCGCGGCCAGCAATTGCCCGGGCAGGCCGCCTGCGCCTGCCTGCGCGCGCAGCACGGGCGCGCGCAGGTGCTGGCGCGCGCGCCGCGCTTGCAGTTGCGACAGTTGCTGGGCCAGCAGCTCTTCGGCCTTCAGGCGCTGCCAGGCGGGGTGGCTGTGGTCTTGCAGCGCGGCCAGGGGCACGTCGGGCGTGGGGTGGTGCAAAAAAGTGAGCGCCTTGCGCAAGTCCCACGCGCGCAAATGGTCAATTTCGCCCAAAAAAACCTCGGGCACCGTTTCGCGCAAATCGGCCCGCGCCAGCCCCGCCAGCACGGCCTTGCGCAAGTAAGGCTGGGGCAGCTGCGCCACGCTGGGGTACACGGGCGTCAGCGCCTCGGGCAGCGCGCCGCCGGCCGCACGCACCGTGGGGTGCATCATGGTCAAGCCGCCAAAGCCGCCGCGCAATTCACCGCGCACGCGCACGCGCTGGCCCACGGCCATTTGCTTTTGCATGGAGGGGTAAAAGCTGAAAAAGCGCAGCAGCACCGCATCGCTGCCGTCGTTCACGCTCACCAGCAACTGCCGGCGCGGGCCGGGGCGCACCTCTTGCTGCGTCACCTCGCCCTCGATCTGCACCGCATCGCCCTCGCGCGCGTCGCGCAGCTTGACGATGCGCGTTTCGTCCTCATAGCGCAGCGGCAGGTGCAAGGCCAGGTCAATGTCGCGCGTGAGGCCCAGCTTGCGCAGGGCTTTTTGCGGGGCGCTCAAGGGCTTGGCGGCGGGGGCGGCCGCAGGGGCCGGGGCCGCGCCGGTGTTCACGCGGCGGGCCGGCACAAGTCAAGCAGCGCCGCGCGGGCGTCGGGGTAGGTAAAGACAAAGCCGCTGGCCAGCAGGCGCTGGGGCAGCACGCGCTGGCCTTGCAGCAGCAAGTCGGCTTGCTCGCCCAAGAGGGCGCGCATGGGCGCGCCGGGGGTGGGCAGCCAGAAGGGGCGGCGCAGCACCTGGGCGGCTGCGCGGGTGAAGTCGGCCTGGCCCAGCGGCTCGGGGGCGGTGAGGTTCCAGGCTTGCGGCGCTGTGGCGGGCGGCTGGCCGCGCTGGCTTTCGGCCTGCGCCCACACATGGGCCATGGCGCGCAGCACGTCGTGCACGTGTACCCATGACAGCCATTGCCGCCCGTCGCCCAGCGGGCCGCCCAGGCCCAGGTGCACGGGCAGCAGCATCAGCGGCAGCGAGCCTTGCTGCCCTAGCACAAAGCCCAGGCGCAGCAGGGCCACGCGCACGCCCAAGGCGCTGGCCTCAGTGGCCGCGGCTTCCCACTGCTGGCACAGCTGCGACATGAAGATGGGCTGCGGCGGGGCCGACTCATCCAGCCCCTGCGCATCGCCCAGAGGCTGCACGCCGTAGTAGCCAATGGCCGATGCCGACAGCAGCAGCCAGGGACGCTGGCTGGCGGGCAGCGCGGCCATCCAGGCCACCAGGCGCTGGGTCAGGCCCACGCGGCTTTGCAGCAGGGCGGCGCGGCGGCGCGGTGTCCAGCGCCAGCCCAGAATGCGCGCGCCAGCCAGGTTGATGACCACCTGCACCGGGGTGAGGGCGGGAATGTCTTGCAGCCGCGCCACGCAACGCACCGCGCCATCAAACTGCCAGGCGGCGGCTTTGGGGTTGCGGGTGAGCACGGTGACCGCGTGCCCGCCCGCCAGCAGCTGGCGCACCAGCAGCCGCCCCACAAAGCCGGTGCCGCCGGTCACCAGCACGTGCTGCGGCTGCGTGCCAAAGGCGATGGGCGGCGGTGGCGCGGCGCTTTGCTGCGCCAGGCGGCGCGCGGCCAGCGCATCGCGCAGGGCCGACAGGCCCACGCCCGCGCCGCACAGGGCCAGCCATGCGCTGAGCCAGCCCTTGGGCTGCCACACCAGCGCCGTGGGCTGGGCGGCCCAGCCGTGGGCGGTGAGGGCCAGCAGGGCGATGAAGGCCCCGGCGTTGATGGCCAGCACGGTGTGGGTGACGCGCTCGGTGGCGGGCAACAGGCGCGTGCGGTCTTCCACCACAAAGTCCCACAGGGTCAGCCCGATTTCCACCGCAAACACCAGCAGCAGCACCCAGGCCCACGCGCCGTGCCAGGCCCAGGCCGACAGGCCGATGAACAGCGGCGCATACAGCGATGCGCGCAGGGCGTGAATGCGCAGCTCGCGCGCGGCCTGCGGGGTGCGTGGCAGGGCCTCGGTGCCTTCGTGGTGAAACAGCGTGTCGAACGCGCCCAGCGCGCCTTGCGCGGCCATCAGCCACAGGGCGATCAGGTGGGGGTCAAAGCTCATGCGTGCGGCTCCTGCGGTGGCAAATCTTGTGCGGGCAGTTCTTCAAACACCCCCACTTGCCGAAAGGTGGTGCCCAGCCACGGGTGGCGGATTTCAATGCGGATGTTGAAGCGCCCGGGGGTTTCGTTGTGGTGCCACAAATAGGTTTGGCCAGGTGTGAGCCAGTGCGGCAGCGGCCAGCGCCGCCCCAGCGCGTGCCAGAAGTAGCGCCCGCTTTGAAAGTGCAGGCTGTCGCCATCCACGAACAGGCGCAGCGTCATGCCCAGGCCCGCGCCCACGTACTCCAGCACCTCGCCGCCCTCGCCTTCCAGCATGTGGCTGGTAAAGCGCACGGGCGCGCGGCCGTGCAGGTGGTAGATGCGCTGCTTGTAAATGGCCGCATCACCCGGCAGGCCGTACACGGTGATGTCCACCGGCACGCCGTGCTGGGTGTGGGGAATGAGCGCGCCCTGAATGAAGGGCTGCGTCAGCCAGCCCAGCCAGCGCCCGGCGCGCGAGGCCATCAGCTCGCTCAATTGCCCGCGGTAGCGCAGCGGGCGGCCGGGCTGGGGGTTTTTCTCGAACCGGCGGCGGATGTCCGGGTGCAGGCGCAGCCAGTCGGCGC
>JAUNHQ010000041.1 GCA_030535425.1 Pseudomonadota bacterium
CTCAACGCTCAACGCTCAACCTCCCATGTCTCACCCCAACCAGTTCGCCCTGCTGCGCCAGCGCCGCTTTGCCCCGTTTTTCTGGACGCAGTTTGCGGGCGCGGCCAATGACAACGTGTTCAAGTTCGCCTTTACGGTGATGGTGACTTACCAGCTCAGCGTGAGCTGGTTGCAGCCGGCCATGGCGGGGCTGGTGATTGGGGCGCTGTTCATCCTGCCGTTCTTGCTGTTTTCGGCCACCAGCGGGCAGATCACCGACAAGTTCGAGAAAACGGGGCTGATCCGCCAGGTGAAGAACCTGGAGATCGCCATCATGGCCCTGGCGGCCTGGGCGTTCTGGGCCCAGAGCGTGTCCGTGCTGCTGCTGTGCATTTTTCTGATGGGCTTGCAGTCCACCGTGTTTGGGCCGGTCAAATACGCCTATCTGCCGCAGGTGCTGAACGAGCGCGAGCTCACCGGCGGCAACGGCATGGTGGAGATGGGCACGTTTGTCGCCATCTTGCTGGGCAACATCGCCGGCGGGTTGCTGGTGGCCGTGCCGCAGGTGGGGCCTATGTGGGTGGCAGTGGCCTGCCTGGCCCTGGCCGCGCTGGGGCGGCTGGCGGCGCAGTTCATTCCGCACGTGCCGGCCACCGACCCCGGCCTGCGCATCAACTGGAACCCTTTGAGCGAAACCTGGCGCAACCTCAAGCTGGCGCATGGCAACCTGGTGGTGTTCCGCTCGCTGCTGGGCATTTCGTGGATGTGGTTCTTTGGCGCGGTGTTTCTGGCCAACTTTCCGGCCTTTGCCAAAGACGTGCTGCACGGCAACGAGCACGTGGCCTCGCTGCTGCTGGTGGTGTTTTCGGTGGGCATTGGCGCAGGCTCGCTGCTGTGCGAGTCTTTCAGCCGCCGCCATGTGGAAATCGGCCTGGTGCCGCTGGGCGCCATTGGCATGACGGTGTTTGCGGTGGATTTGTACTTTGCCACGCGCGGCCTACCCGTCCACCCCGGCCACACCCTGGGCAGCTTTGTGGCGCAGCCCGCGCACTGGCGCGTGATGGCGGACTTGCTGCTGCTGAGCCTGTTTGCCGGCCTGTACAGCGTGCCCATGTACGCGCTGATCCAGCTGCGCAGCGCGCCCACGCACCGCGCGCGCATCATCGCGGCCAACAACATCCTCAACGCGCTGCTGATGGTGGCCAGCAGCGTCATTGCCGGGCTGATGCTGCAATCAGGCTTCAGCATTCCGCAAATCTTTCTGGCCGTGGGCCTGGCCAACGCGGTGGTGGCTTTTTACATCTTCATGCTGGTGCCTGAATACCTGCTGCGCTTTGTGGCCTGGGTGCTCTCGCGCCTGGTGTACCGCTTCAAGGTCACGGGCGATGCGCACATTCCCACCACGGGCGCGGCCGTGCTGGTGGCCAACCACGTCAGCTTTGTCGATGCCGTGCTGCTGATGGCTGCCAGCCCCCGGCCCATCCGCTTCATCATGGACCACCGCATCTTTCGCGTGCCCGTGCTGGGCTGGCTGTTCAGGCTGGCCAAGGCCATTCCCATTGCGCCGCAAAAAGACGACCCCGCCGCCTACCAGCGCGCTTTTGACGAAGCCGCCGCCGTGCTGCGCGAAGGCGATTTGCTGGGCATCTTCCCCGAAGGGGCCCTCACCCGCGACGGGCAGTTGCAGCCCTTCAAAGGCGGCGTGATGAAAATCCTGGAGCGCGCCCAGGCCGAAGGCGTGCACGCCCCCGTGGTGCCCATGGCGCTGACCAATTTGTGGGGCTCGTTTTTCAGCCGTATCGAGCAAAACGGCGCCATGACGCGGCCTTTCCGCCGGGGCATGTTCAACCGCGTGGGCCTGAACGTGGGCGAGCCCGTGGCCCCGGCCGACGCCACGCCCGAGGGCCTGCGGGCGCGGGTGGCGGCGCTGCTTTAAGCAGACCGGGCCGCACCGCGCGGGCAAGCCGCGGCCACGGCTGCCCCCGGCGGGCTTGCAAGAGAGGCCAACGGCCCCAACTGGCTGCCATCATGCAAAACCACGCTGCCCCTGCGGCCCGTATGCCCGCCTTTTACATCCCGCACGGTGCCGGCCCGTGCTTTTTCATGGACTGGAACCCGCCCGGCGCCTGGGATGCGACCGCCGCGTTTTTGCGCGGCATCCCGGCCAGCCTGCCGGCGCGGCCCCAGGCCATCGTGCTGGTCACGGCGCACTGGCTGGCGCCGCAGCCCAGCATGAGCAGCGCCGCGCACCCCGGCCTGCTGTTTGACTACCACGGCTTTCCGCCCCACACCTACGCGCTGAGCTACCCCGCCCCCGGCGCGCCCGCGCTGGCCGCGCGCGTCAGCGGCTTGCTGGCACAGGCTGGCTTTGCCCCGGTGCAAGACAGCGCGCGCGGCTTTGACCACGGCACCTTCATTCCGCTGAAAGTGGCTTTCCCCGAGGCCGACGTGCCCGTGCTGCAACTGTCGCTGCTGCAAAGCCTGGACGCGGCCGCGCACCTGCGCATGGGCCGCGCGCTGGCGCCGCTGCGGGACGAAGGCGTGCTCATCCTCGGCAGCGGCATGAGCTGGCACAACATGCGCGGCTATGGTGACGCGCGCTTTGGCCCCATCAGCGCCGAGTTTGACCGCTGGCTGACCGACACCCTGGCGCTGGCCGCGCCTGAGCGCGAGCGCCTGCTGGCTGACTGGGCCACCGCCAGCGGCCCCGCCGGCCGCCTGAGCCACCCCCCGCGCGCCGAAGAGCACCTGCTGCCGCTGCACGTGGTGGCGGGCGCGGCGGGCCCGTCACCGGGCCGCAAGGTGTTTACCGACCGCGTGATGGCGGTGGATATTTCGGCTTTTCGGTTTGATTGAAAAACGGCGTTTGCGCTTGTCTGACAAGCGCGAGCAGCTATTTATAAAGGAGCATCCACGCACTCAGCCAGCGTCACGCGCGCAACGGGCACGGTGACTGGCAGTGCGCGCGCCTGAGCCTGAGCGCGCACGCTCCCTGCGCTTTCGCCCGCGGTGTTCGCACGCACAGGTATCTTTAAAAGATACCTATTGATGCCGAATACGAAACTGGCATCATCATTTGCAGCCTTTGGGCCTGGACAGGCCCACACTGCCGTTCCATGTTCAACCCCGTTTTTCATGGAACCGTCATGCACCGCCCTCTTATCCGCCGCGACTCCAAGCCCTGGCAACTGCAAGTGTGGGCGTCTTTTGGCATTGCCGTGGCCCTGTGCGCCATTGGCCTGGCTTACCTGCCCGGGCAGGATCTGGACCGTGCCTTCATGTTCATGGGCTATCTGTTCTGCCTGTCGGCCGCCTTCGTGCTGGCCAAGTTCGTGCGCGACGGCGAAGCGGCCCAGGCCGGCCTGGGCGCGCGCACGGCAGATACGCCCATGTTTCGCCTGGTGGTGTGGGGCAGCTTTGCCCTGGCCATGGCGCTGACGGGCTGGGGCCTGCTGCGCATGGACATTCACAGCACCTACAAGGTCTTTCTGGGCGTGAGCTGGCTGTACCTGATCACCTGCGCCTTCACCCTGGCCAAGATGCTGCGCGACCGCCAGGAGGCCGACTTGCTGGAAGCCGAATGGCGTGGCCGCCGCGACGCGCACCGCTCAGATCCGGCACGCCGCGAGCCTGAAGCCGACACCCCTTAAAGCCCCCGCCGGCTTGCCCTTCAACCCGTACGACATTGTTTTTTCAGGAGCCATCCATGTCTCGCCTTATTAAGTTTCCGGCCCGCGCTGGGCACTGCGCCGCCGCTGTGCTGTGCGCCCTGGCCCTGGCCGCCGCCTCACCCGCCCGGGCGCAAAGCGAAGCCTCGGCCGCCCTGTCGATGCTGCCCGTGGCCTCGGTCGTGGGCACGGCATCGGCTGCAGGCGCGTCGGTGGGCGCTGCCGCCAGCCTGCCTGTGGCCTTGGCCGTCAGTGGCGCGGCCTTTACCGTCAAGGCGGTGCAAGCCTCGGCGCACGGCACCGTGATCGTGCTGGAGCGCATGAGCGACGCCGCCGCCGTGAGCGTGGAAGTGGCCAGCAGCGCCGTGGGCGCGGTGGCCGTCAGCGTGGGCACCGTGGTGGTGGGCACCGTCATCGCCAGCGGCGTGGTGCTCTCGGCCGCGGGCGAGGCCATTGCCTTCATCCCCAACGCCATTGGCCAGGCCCTGCTGCACAACGAAAAACTGGGCTAAGCCGCCCGGGCCGATTGAGATTGATTGAAAGACACTGCCATGCCTACACCCCGAAGGCTTTGCCTGGCCCCCCTGCTGGCCGCCGCGCTGCTGGCCACGGGCGCCGCCCATGCCGGCCGCGGCTGCCAAAGCGTGCGGCCCACGCCACAAATCATTGACCAAGGCATGCGCCTGGCCGCGCGCACCGCCCAGGCGCTGGAGCAGGCCTACACCCGCCACGGCGTGCGCGTGGCCATGCTGGCGCGCGCCGGGCAGGACTTAAGCCGCTACCAGCAGCGCTGGTCGCACCTGGGCTGGGCCTACCGCACGCCCGAAGGCCATTGGCGCGTAGTGCACAAGCTCAACGCATGCGGCACCGACCGCGCCATGATCATGCGCCAGGGCCTGGGCGAATTCTTTCTGGACGACATGTGGCGCTACCAGGCCACCTGGCGCGCCGTGCCCGCGCCCTGGCAAGACGCGATGTGGCGGCTGCTGCAAGACAATCGCCAGGCGCTGACCCTGCACGAGCCGCGCTACAGCATGGTCAGCTACGCCTGGGGCACGCGCTACCAGCAGTCCAACCAGTGGGCCTTGGAAACCCTGGCCCTGGCCGTCGAACCCGGCGTGCGCCAGCGCGCGCAGGCCCAGGCCTGGCTGCGGCTGAAGGACTACCGCCCCGACACGCTGCGCATCGGCGCGCTCACCCGGCTGGGCGGGCGCATCACCGCCGCCAACGTGGCCTTTGACGACCACCCCAGCGCGCAGCGCTTTGCCGACCGCATCGAAACCACCACCGCCGATTCGGCCCTGGCCTGGATGCAGCGGCTGGCACAAACCCAGGGCGAGGGGCTGTATGGCGGCCTGGTCGATCCATGAGCCGGAGCACGGCGTTGCACACGGCCATGCCCAGGTTGCCAAATAAAAACGGCATTTGCGCTTTATCGGTGAAGGTTTATAGCTATATAAAAAATAGCGACTTCTGACGCGTGCTCAGTCCAGCCTTTTGATGAGGCTGGACGTATCCCAGCGCCCGCCGCCCATGTGCTGCACGTCGGCGTAGAACTGATCCACCAGCGCCGTGACCGGCAGGCGTGCGCCGTTGCGCTTGGCCTCGTCCAACACCAGACCCAGGTCTTTGCGCATCCAGTCCACGGCAAAGCCAAAGTCGAACTGGCCTTCGGCCATGGTCTTGCCGCGGTTGTCCATTTGCCAGCTTTGCGCGGCACCCTTGCCAATCACCTCCAGCACCTGCGGCAAATCCAGCCCTGCGCGCTGGCCAAAGGCCACGGCTTCAGACAGGCCTTGCAGCAGCCCGGCAATGCAGATCTGGTTGACCATTTTGGTGAGCTGGCCCGCGCCGCTGTCGCCCATGCGGGTGAAAGCGCGTGAAAAGGCCATGGCCACGGGTTTGGCCGTGTCAAACGCGGCCTGCTCGCCACCGCACATCACGGTGAGCGCGCCGTTTTGCGCGCCGGCCTGGCCGCCGGATACCGGCGCATCAATGAAGCGCAGCCCCCGGCGGCTGGCCTCGGCACTGAGCTCGCGCGCCACGTGGGCCGAGGCGGTGGTGTGGTCCACGAAGATGGCGCCTGCGGCCATGCCGGCAAACGCGCCGCTGTCACCCAGCACGACGGCGCGCAGGTCGTCGTCGTTGCCCACGCAGCAAAACACCAGGCGCGCGCCCTGGGCGGCGGCCGCTGGGGTGTCCGCCCGCCGCACGCGGCCCGTGGCGGCCAGCTGCTCGCAAAACGCCTGCGCCTTGGCCGGGCTGCGGTTGTAAACGGTGACGCTGTGCCCGGCCAGCGCCAGATGGCCGGCCATGGGGTAGCCCATGACGCCCAGGCCCAAAAAGGCAACGGGGGTGGCGGGTGCGGGGTCGTAGGTTTTGGAGGTGATGGGGGTGTGCATGAGGCGCTGACGAAGGGTTGGGTTGAGGACGGTGTGAGATGGGCGTTGGGATGAGGGCAATATGCGGCAGCCCCATGAAAGTCTGAGCAAACACCTGAAGACAGGCCCGCCTGCATAAAAAAACCCGGCACGGGGATGTGCCGGGTTCATTCTGTCATGGCCTAGGGTGTGCTCACACAATGGTCAGGTGCTCGGTGCCTGCGGCCAGGTCGGTGGACTTGGCGCGTTTGCTGGTGAGCTTGATTTGCAGGCGCAGGTCGTTGGCCGAGTCGGCGTTGCGCAGCGCGTCTTCGTAGCTGATGAGGTTGGCTTCGAAGGCGTCGAACAAGGCCTGGTCAAACGTCTGCATGCCCAGCTCGCGGCTTTTTTTCATGATCTCCTTGATCTCGCCCACTTCGCCTTTGAAGATCAAATCCGAGATCAGCGGGGAGTTGAGCATGATCTCCACCACCGCCGTGCGGCCCTTGCCGTCTTGCTTGCCGATCAGGCGCTGGGAGATGAGCGCGCGCAGGTTCAGCGACAAGTCCATCAGCAGTTGCTGGCGGCGCTCTTCGGGGAAGAAGTTGATGATGCGGTCCAGCGCCTGGTTGGCCGAGTTGGCGTGCAGCGTGGCCAGGCACAGGTGGCCGGTCTCGGCAAAGGCCACGGCGTGTTCCATGGTTTCGCGGTCACGGATCTCGCCCATCAAAATGACATCGGGCGCCTGGCGCAGGGTGTTTTTCAGTGCGGCTTCCCAGTCTTCGGTGTCGATGCCCACTTCACGCTGGGTGATGATGCAGTTCTTGTGCGGGTGGACGAATTCCACCGGGTCTTCCACGGTGATGATGTGGCCGTGGCTGTTGACGTTGCGCCAGTCCACCATGGCTGCCAGGGTGGTGGACTTGCCCGAGCCGGTGGCGCCCACCAGGATGGTCAGGCCGCGCTTGCTCATGGCCACGTCCTTGAGCACTTGCGGCATGCCCAGCTTGTCGATGGTGGGCAGCTCTTGCGGAATCACCCGCAGCACCATGCCCACGTGGCCTTGCTGCACGAAGGCGTTGCAGCGAAAGCGCCCGATGCTCGCCGGGCTGATGGCGAAGTTGCATTCCTTGGTGCGCTCGAACTCGGCGGCCTGCTTGTCGTTCATCACGCTGCGCACCAGCGCCAGCGTGTGCGCGGGGGTGAGGCTTTGCGACGACACCTTGTTGACCTTGCCATCGACCTTGATGGCGGGTGGAAAGTCTGCCGTGATGAACAGGTCACTGCCCTTGCGCTGAAGCATCAGCTTGAGCAAGTCGTTGATGAATTTACTGGCCTGATCGCGTTCCATGATGCGTTTTCCTTCTGGGGCGCCCACGCAGACGCCAATGCCGGCTGCGAATATTTATTAGCCGGGGAAGTTTTCGGGAATCTTCGCCTTGCTGCGTGCTTCTGCCGCGCTGATGATGTTGCGGCGAACCATCTCCGTGAGGTTTTGGTCCAGCGTCTGCATGCCCAGGCTGTTGCCGGTCTGGATGGCCGAATACATCTGCGCCACCTTGGCCTCGCGGATCAGGTTGCGGATGGCGGGGGTGCCCAGCATGATTTCGTGCGCGGCCACGCGGCCAGAGCCGTCCTTGGTCTTGCACAGCGTTTGCGAGATGACGGCCACCAGCGATTCGGAGAGCATGGCGCGCACCATTTCCTTTTCTTCGGCGGGGAAGACGTCAATGATCCGGTCAATGGTCTTGGCCGCGCTGGAGGTGTGCAGCGTGCCAAACACCAAGTGGCCGGTTTCAGCGGCGGTCATGGCCAGGCGGATGGTCTCCAGATCGCGCATCTCGCCCACGAGGATGGCATCCGGGTCTTCCCGCAGGGCCGAGCGCAGGGCGTTGGCAAAGCTGTGCGTCATCGGCCCCACCTCGCGCTGGTTGATGAGGCACTTTTTCGACTCGTGCACGAATTCGATCGGGTCTTCCACCGTCAGCACGTGGCCGTATTCCTGCTCGTTCAGGTGGTTGATCATGGCCGCCAGCGTGGTGGACTTGCCCGAGCCGGTGGGGCCGGTCACCAGCACCAGCCCGCGTGGCTTGAGCGCCAGGTCGCCAAAAATCTTGGGCGCGTTGAGCTGCTCCAGCGTCAGGATCTTGCTGGGAATGGTCCGCAGCACACCTGCGGCACCACGGTTTTGGTTGAAGGCGTTGACGCGAAAACGCGCCAGCCCCTCAATCTCGAACGAGAAGTCCACCTCCAGGTTTTCTTCGTAAATCTTGCGCTGGCTGTCGTTCATGATGTCGTACAGCATGGCGAACACCTGCTTGTGGTCCAGCGGCTCCACGTTCAGGCGGCGCACATCGCCATGTACGCGGATCATGGGCGGCAGCCCGGCGGAAAGGTGCAAGTCAGACGCCTTGTTCTTGACACTGAAGGCCAGCAGTTGCGTGATGTCCACGGCGAAGATCTCGGAAAAAAAGAGGAAGAAAAACACCTGCACGCCAAAGGCACACAGGTTGCAGTTTGATACGCTGCGGGCATTATGACGACGATCGCCCGCAACCTCCAAGACGTGCGTGAACGGATTGCCACAGCTTGCCAATTGGCCGGGCGCGGCGTGCAGGATGTCACGCTGCTGGCCGTGTCCAAAACCTTCGGCCCCGACGCCGTGCGCGCCGCCTACGACGCGGGCCAGCGCGCCTTTGGCGAAAACTATGTGCAAGAAGGCGTGAGCAAGATCGCCGCGCTGGCGGATCTGCCCGGCATGCAGTGGCATTGCATTGGCCCCCTTCAAAGCAACAAGACGCGCCCGGTGGCCGAGCACTTTGACTGGGTGCATACCGTGGACCGTCTGAAGATTGCCGAGCGCCTGTCGGCCCAGCGCCCGCCCGCGCGCGGGCCGCTGAACGTGTGCATTCAGGTCAACATCGACGGCGGCCCCACCAAGTCGGGCGTGGCCCCTGCCGAAGCGCTGACGCTGGCGCGCGCCGTGGCCGCGCTGCCGCACCTGGCGCTGCGCGGGCTGATGACCATTCCTGATCCTGCTGCTGATGTTGAAGCTGCCCGCGCCCTGCACGCCCGCGCCAAAGCCTTGTTGAATGAACTGAACGCCGCAGGCCTGCGGCTGGACACTTTGTCCATGGGCATGAGCGCCGATCTGGAAGCCGCCATTGCCGCCGGCAGCACCCTGGTGCGCGTGGGATCGGCCATTTTTGGCCCTCGTGCCCCCCAGGAGCCTGGCAGCGTATGACGGCCATGCCTGTCATTGCGATTGCTATTGTTTAAATAGCACAAAACCCTTGTAGAACCCGCGCAAATGACCTTTTTTATGAGTGCTCCTGCCGCCAGTTGATCGCCTGCGGCGCCCCCCCGCCCCTTTGGGCTTCGGCCCGCACCTGCTCCCACGTCAGCCCAAAGCGCAGCAGGTATTTGCGCAGGCGGTCGGCGTCGTTGGCGGTTTTGCGCTGCTGGCGGGATTGGGCAAACAGCTTGCGCCCCGCGTCTGACAGGCTGCGGCTGGCCGCCACCACGGGCAGCACGGCGGCCAGTTGCAGGCGGTCAAACGCATCCAGCGCAGCCGCGCCCTCGGCGCCCAGCAGGCGCTGCACCAGGGCTTGGCCGTCGGCGGCGGCGGCGGCTTCTGCAGCGGGGCCAGCCTCTTCGTCACGCGCCCACAGCCATTGCAGGCGGGCGATTTCGGCCTGCACCAGCGCACGGCTGATGCGCCCGCCTTCGGCCAGAGTGGCCAGGCGGGTGATGCTGGCCGACAGGTCACGAAAGTTGCCGCGCCAGCGGGCCTGCGGGCTTTGGGCAAATTGCAGAAAGTCCTGCCGCGCCTCGGGGTGAAAACGCACCACTTGGTGGTGCTCGGCCGCGTACAGGGCCAGCAGGTGGTCGATGTTGGGCTCAATGTCCTCGGCCCGCTCGGCCAGGCCGGGCAGGTCATACGTCCACAGGTTGATGCGGGCAAACAGGTCTTCGCGAAAGCGCCCGGCGGCCACTTCGCGCCGCAGGTCGCGGTGGGTGCCGGCAATGAGCTGAAAGGCGCTGCTGACCTCGCGGTCGCTGCCCAGGGGGTAAAAGCGCTTTTCTTCAATGGCCTTGAGCAGCATGGCCTGCTCGTCCAGGCCCAGCTCGCCAATTTCGTCCAGAAACAGCACGCCGCCGTCGGCGCTTTTGAGCAGGCCCGCGCGGTCGCTGGCGGCGCCGGTAAAAGCGCCTTTTTTGTGGCCAAACAGCACGCTCATGGCCCCTTCGCCGTGCAGCGTGGCGCAGTTCACCTCCACAAACGCGCCCGCCATCAGCTTGCGCGCGCGCTTCAAATCGGCCATGCGCCGGGCCAGAAACGACTTGCCCGCGCCCGTGGGCCCCACCAGCAAGATGGGCGCGGTGGAGCGCACGGCCACACGCTCAATTTCTTCAATCAGCGCGTTAAAGCGCGCGTTGCGCGTGGCAATGCCGCTTTTCAAAAAGGCCACCGCGTCTTGCTGCGCGGCTTCAAAGCGGCGGGCCAGCGCGTCGTAGCGCGACAGGTCCAGATCAATCAGCGTCAGCGTGCCCACCTGGCCTTCTTTTTGCTGGCGCGGCGGCGAGGTTTGCGCCAGCAGCGCCGGCAGGCGGCGCGACTCGGCCAGCAGAAACAGGCAGATCTGCGCCACGTGCGTGCCGGTGGTGATGTGCGCCCAGTACTGCTCGCGCTCCGGCGCAAAGGGATAGGCGCTGGCCCAGTCGTACAGCGCGCCGTACACCGCGCCAAAGTCCCAGGGGTTGGCAATGTCCAGCATGTGCGTGCGCACCTGCGTGCCGGGCGACAGCTCGGCCATGTCCTCCTGCACGCGCTGGGCAATGCGGGCGTAATCGCGCAAGCGCTCGGGGGCGGTTTCGGCACGCGTCATCAGCAGCTCCACCCGCGCAGGCTTGGCCCCCGGCTGCTGCACCAGCGACACGGTGGGCCGCCACTTGTGCCAGCGCTTGGCGCCATAACCGGCGTCCAGCACCGTGCCCAGAAAGCCGATCACAACAATGGGTTTGGCGGCAGGAACTTCAGACATGCCCGATCCGGATAAAAGCTGGGCGCAAATTTTATCTAAAAAGCTAAATTTAGCCTGACAGATCAAGTTTTGCCAAACGTCGAAGGCAATGGCAGCGGTGCGAAAAAAGACAAAACACCTTATCTGACAAAGCCTTAGACACACCAACGCGCCCGCCGCACCGCCCTGGCACACGCTTTGCGGTAATGAACGCATCAGCCGTCCGCACCAGGGCTTGCAGGTCAAGGGCTTTGGGCCCCTTGCGTTCAACAGCCGCAAGACCCGCCCTGCCGGTGCCGCAGGCGGCCGCCGGGCTTTTTTTGCCCTGCGGTCTTTGGCCTTCGGTATGCCGCCCGGGTATCCAGCGGCTGATGCCAAGGTGGCTCAACAGGTAGAGCGACGTCCTCATAAGACGTGGGTAGCGGGTTCGAATCCCGCCCTTGCAGCAAAAAAACGGGGCTTCACCGCTCCGTTTGCCATCGCCGGGCGGCTGAAAAGCCGCCCACAGCCCCAGCGCGGCGCGCCTGCCCGCCGGGGCAGGCATATCCGGCGGCCGCGCACCCGCGCGTGCATCCGCCCTGTGTGCCCGCCCCGGCCCACGGCGCGCCAACACCTTGGGTGTGCTTTGTGCCCGTGCCCAAAGCGCCCGTACGGGGTGAACAGGCCGCGGCAACCAGCGGCCCGGAAGAGGCAGTGCCACGCCCGCGCGTGCCCGCCCCCGGCGCCCTGTGCCGCAGCCCGCCCACATCCGGCGTGCGCTTTCACACGGTCCCGCCACCCCGGGTGGCTGGGGCGCCCCTGATTTGCCCCAAACAGGCGGCCCAGCCGCCTTGCCAGCCCCAACGAAGCGAGTTCAAAAAACAGAAGCCAACAAAACCATCCCCCGGGATGAAAGGAGCCATCACCATGAACACCCTGCCCTCTGCCGCCCCTGCCCGCCAGTGCCCCGCACGCCCCGCCGCGGGCTGGAAAACCTATGGCTGGAAACGCTTTCGCGTGAACAAAAACGAACGCGCCCTGCTGCTGCGCAATGGCGATTTCGACCGTGTGCTGCCCCCTGGCCTGCACCGCGTGGCCGCCTGGGGCGACAGCCTGCACATCGAGCGCAGCCCGCAAACGCAAGCCGCCTTGCAGCACCCTCTGGCCGACTACCTGATGGCGCACGAACCCGAGGTGGTGGCCCGGCACTTTGTGCGTGCCGACGTGGGCGAAGCGCAAGTGGGCCTGCTGATGGAAGACGGCCTGCTGACTGAAGTTCTGCCCCCCGGCACGCGCCGCTTGTACTGGCGCGAGCTGCGCGCCATAGACGTACAGGTGCTGCCCCTGCCGGCCGACACCCGCATCGCCCCCGAGCTGACGGCCCGCCTGCAGCAGCTGCAAGCCCGCTGCGGCCATGCCGCGTGCCAAGGCGTGCTGCTGGAACAAGTGCCCCAGTTCCACACCGGCCTGCTGCGCGTGGACGGACAGGTGCAGCAAGTGCTGCCGCCTGGCGTGTACGGCTTCTGGACCTTTGCCCACACGGTGCGGGTGGACGTGGTGGACTTGCGCGCCCAAACGGCCGAGGTGGCGGGGCAAGACATCCTCACCCGCGACAAAGTGGGCCTGCGCCTGAACCTGTCTGCCGTGTGGCGCTACACCGACGTGCCAGCGGCCTTCAGCCAGTTGCCCAAACCAGCCGAGCACGTGTACCGCGAGCTGCAATTTGCCCTGCGCGCCGCCGTGGGCCAGCGCACGCTGGACGCGCTGCTGGACGACAAGGCCGCCATCGACACCGTGGTGCTCGCCCAGGTGCAAGCCAAGCTGCGCGGCTGCGGCCTGCACCTGGAAAGCGTGGGGGTGAAAGACATCATCCTGCCCGGTGAGATGCGCAGCATCCTCGCGCAAGTGGTCGAGGCCGAAAAAGCCGCCCAGGCCAACGTCATCCGCCGCCGCGAGGAAACGGCCGCCACCCGCTCGCTGCTCAACACCGCCAAGGTCATGGAAGACAACCCCGTGGCCCTGCGCATGAAAGAGCTGGAAACCCTGGAGCGCGTGGCCGAGCGCATCGACAAGATCTCGGTGGTGGGCGGGCTTGATCAGGTCTTGAACGGGCTGGTCAAGCTGCGCTGACAGCGGGGCTGCACCGCCCGCAGCCCGCCCCCAGGCGGGCGTTGCGGCACCTGCTCCATCGCCCTTGCCTTTTTGCCCAACAGAAGAAACGACCATGACGACAAGAACGGAGCCGGAAAACCCGGCGCAGCGCCCCACAGCCCATGCCCTGCGCCAGGCCGTTGCGCATGGCTACCAGGTGTTTGCCCCCAACAAGCTGCCAGGCGGCTTGCTGGACGTGTGCACCCACTGCTGCATGGACCCCGAGCTGGAAAGGCAAATGCACCGCCTGCCCCTGCGGCAACTGACAGCCCGGCATTTCTTCGCCTATGGCGACACGGCCAAAAGCCTGGTGCAACCCTCGGCCGAGCTGCGCTACCTGCTGCCCCGGCTGCTGGAGCTGTTGGCCGAAGGCGCCACGCTGCGGCACTCGACCGCGCTGATTCTGGACCGCCTGGGCAATTGCCCCCGTGATGAGCTGACGCAGGCGCAATGGCAAGCCATCGACCAATTTGCCCTGGCATTTTTTGACCATGTGCTGGCCCACTACCCCTGGGAACGACGGGGTTCGATTGCCAGCAACGCCTTCGAATACCTGCTGATGTTCGACATTGGCGGCATCGACATTGACCCCCTGCTCCATCACTGGCTGAACCTGGCCACGCCACAGGCCACATTGCAATACCTTGACGCCAGCTATTTGGATTTTTGGCACGACGGCGGCGCCATCACGTCGGCGTTTGCCGAAGACCGGCCCGCCTACCGCGCGCGCATGACCGAATGGCTGATGCACCCGAGCCACCGCCGCCTGTTTGCCACGCGCTTGCTGGCAATCGACCTCTCGCGCATCGAGGGTTCAAAAAAATGGAGCACCGGCGTGGCCATGAACCCGCAGCAAGCGCTGGACTATGTGTTCGACTGCATCACCGCCAATCTGGACGCGCCATGAAAAACACACGCAAAAAGCGCGTGCGCCAGTCTGCGCACTGGCCTGACGATGTCAGCGCCTGGACGCCTGAGGCCCTGGGCCTGGCCCCTGAGCAATACGCCGCGGCCCTGCGCTATCTGTTTGACCGCCCCGCGCCCGAGCAGCATGGGCAGGCGTGGTTTTGGTCCGTCGACGAGGCCGAGTTTGCCGCCACGCCGCTGGCGTGGACGCGCATCCAAACCGTGCTGTTTGCCAACGCCGGGCGCGATCTGGCCCCCTACAACGACGAGCAGGTGGGCATGGGGCTGAACTACCTCATGAGCAACTGCATCAGCGACGTGCCCTACGCCGCCACGCATGAGAGCGTGCCCCTGGCCGATGCCATGCGGATGATGCACGCCTTTCCCCGGCTGTGGCAGGACTGCATCGGCCCGCGCCTGGCGCACGTGCGCACCGCCATCGGCCAGGGCACGGGCCCCCTGAACTTTGTCTGCCACATGTGGTTTGACGTGTGGCCCACCTTTTTTTGCGCGCGCCATCAGCCCGAATGGCGCGATGCGCACTGGCGCGTGCTCAGCGCCCTGCTGGACGTGCCCTGCCGCGCCGTGCAAATCGCCGCGCTGCACGGCATCGGCCACGACGGCGAAGATTTGCAGCGCGATGAGGCGATTGATCGCCGCATCGACGCCTTTATCCGGTCACTGCAAGGCCAAGATGAAGAACTGGCCCACTACGCCCGCGCCGCCCAGGCCGGCATGGTGTTGTAAGCCCCCTTGCTAAACGACCAACGGATCAAAAAACCGCCCCCATTTTTCAAAAATAGCATCGCATTGGAAATGCTCAGACTTTTCTATCCATCGGCATCAGGCACAAAAGAATTTTCTCTGGATGCCGATGACCCCAGCATCGCCAGCATGATCGAACACCTGCGGGGCAAAACGGGGGTGTATCTGGACCCCTACGCAGACTCCCGGCTGTATCCGGCGCATCAAGCCCTGTGCATCGCTTTTCTGCGCAGCCAATCAGCCCCCCACACGGATTTCATTGCGTTCCTGCAGGAAGCCGTTGCACGGGACGAAGTGGTGCGCTGCATTGGCGACTGAAACCCCTGCCGGCAAGGCGGCTTGGCAGCGCATCGCTGCGGCGGCCATGAGAGATGGAAAGCGCCTTGTCCCATGCGTTTTCAGACGCGACTGCCATGCGCCTTTGCCCCGGCCACGACGCCGCAACGCCCCAAAGCCGCCGGGGCGCAGTCCTGGCCCGCCCATTTCCGCAGGCTGATGCCCGGCGCAGCAACGGTCTTTGCTGTACACATTGGCCGGATAAATATAAATATTTTTTTATCTATAAATCTACATTTATTCCAAAACACAGATGCTGCACAAACGCTGCAAACGGCGGCAGAAAAAGAAAACACGAATGTTTTCAGCAATTTAGGAGCGCCTGCCCCGTCTGCCAGCCAAGCTGGCACGCCCCCTGCAATCACACGGACTGAAAGTCACTCAAAAAAACAGCAACCGCCATATGGAACAGACCATGAGCACCGAACAAAACACCCCTACTGCCGCCCCCGCCGACGACATCACCGCCGCCCGCCTGGCCCGCCGCCTGGCCGCCGCGCAGTCGCGCCAGGCCTCGGCTGAAGAACAAACGCCGCCCGAAATCGTGGAAATCAACAGCGAGCACGGCCACTACCTGCAAATGCAGCAAGGCAGCGCCGTACCCGTGAAGATGTGGACGCGCGGCGTGCCGGTGGAAGACGAAGCGCGCCAGCAGCTGCAAAACGTGGCCAGCCTGCCCATCGTGTTCAAGCACGTGGCGGTGATGCCCGACGTGCACTACGGCATCGGGGCCACCATTGGCTCGGTCATTCCCACCCTGCGCGCCATCATTCCCGCCGCCGTGGGGGTGGACATTGGCTGCGGCATGATCGCCTGCAAAACCACGCTCACCGCCAGCGACCTGCCCGACAACCTGGGCCCGCTGCGCGCGGCCATTGAAAAAGCCGTGCCCCACGGCATGACGCCCAAGCGCTACGGCCGCGACAAAGGCGGCTGGGAAACCCCGCCCGAAGAAACCGACCACGCCTGGGCCCAGCTGGTGGATGAATTCAAGGCCATCTGCGACAAGCACCCGCGCATCAAGAACACCAACAACTACAAGCACCTGGGCACGCTGGGCACGGGCAACCATTTCATCGAAATCTGCCTGGACGAGCAGCAAAGCGTGTGGATCATGCTGCACAGCGGCTCGCGCGGCGTGGGCAACGCCATTGGCACGCACTTCATCGAGCTGGCCAAGAAAGATGCCGAACAGCACCAGCGCAACCTGCCCGACGCCAACCTGGCCTACTTTGAAGAAGGCGCGCAGTACTTTGGCGACTACGTGCAGGCCGTGGGCTGGGCGCAAAAGTTTGCCGCCGCCAACCGCGAGGTGATGATGACCCGCGTGATCCACGCCATGCGCAAAATCATCACCAAGCCGTTTGACACGCACGTGCAGGCCGTCAACTGCCACCACAACTACGTGCAGCGCGAAACGCACTTCGGGCAAGACGTGTTCGTCACCCGCAAGGGCGCGGTGAGCGCCGAAAAAGGCAAGCTCGGCATCATCCCCGGCAGCATGGGCGCCAAAAGCTACATCGTGCGCGGCAAGGGCAACCCCGAGAGCTTCAACAGTTGCAGCCACGGCGCAGGCCGCACCATGAGCCGCACCCAGGCCAAAAAACGCTTCACCGTGCAAGACCAGATCAATGCCACCCAAGGCGTGGAATGCCGCAAGGACGAAGCCGTGATTGACGAAATACCCATGGCCTACAAAGACATCGACGCCGTCATGGCCGCCCAAAGCGACCTGGTGGACGTGGTCTACACGCTCAAGCAGGTGCTGTGTGTGAAGGGCTGAGTCCGTGCCAAAGGCTGTGGCCCAGCCTTTGGCCCTGCCACTCAAACTTCAAAAAAGATAGCTGCTCGCACGCTCCAGACGGGCGCTGAAGGCATTTTTGACCTTTCAAATGAAAAGCTTTATGGAAAGCCTTTTGAAAAGGCGCACACCCACCCCGGCGCACGAGCCGCTGCTGCAAGACCTGCTCAGCCCCAGCGGCTACATGCGCGAGCGCGCCTTGCTCGACATGGGCCCGCAGCACGCCAGCGCCGCCGTGTGGCGGGCCGTGCTGCTGCGCCTGAACGACTGGGTGCCGCAGGTGCGCGCCGCCGCCTGGCAAGCCTTTGAAAAACTGCTGCCCCAGCTGGATCTGGACACCGCCTTGCAGCTGCTGCCCGCCCAAGCACTGGAGCAACAGGCCCAACTAGAAACCTTGGCGCAGCAGCTGCACGCGCGCTGGCTGTCCGTCCGCCCCGTTTTTCCATGACGTCCATCCTCTACGAACACCCTGTTGACCCCGCCCAGCGCAGCCGCATCCTGCGCACGCTGGCGCAGATTGAGCGCGAACACGATGTGCGCGTGCTGTTTGCCTGCGAATCCGGCAGCCGCGGCTGGGGTTTTGCCTCGCCCGACAGCGATTACGACGTGCGCTTTATCTACGTGCACCGCCTGCCCTGGTATGTGGGCGTGGCCGCGCGGCGCGACGTGATCGAGCTGCCCATTGACGACGTGCTGGACGTCAACGGCTGGGACTTGCGCAAGGCCCTGGGCCTGCTGCACCAGTCCAACCCCACGCTGCTGGAATGGCTGCGCTCGCCCATCGTGTACCACCAGCACGCACCGGCCATGCACGGCTTTCATGCCCTGGCTGCGCAGCACTTTTCGCGCGTGCGCGCCTGGCACCACTACGCGGCCATGGCGCGCAAAAACTTTCGCGGCTACTTGCAAGACGAGACGGTGCGCACCAAGAAATACCTGTATGTGCTGCGCCCGTTGCTGGCCGCGCGCTGGATTGAAACGCACGCGCAAGGCACTCCGCCCATGCGCTTTGCCGCGCTGGCCGAAGCCGTGCTGCACCCCGCGCAAGATGCGGCGCTGATCGACGCCATCAACGACTTGCTGGCCGTGAAAATGCGCGCGGGCGAAGCCGCGCACGGCCCGCGTCGCGAAACGCTGCACGCCTTCATCACCCAAGAGCTGGCGCGCCACGCCGCCCAGCCCCTGCACGCGCCGCTGCCGCAAGCAGGCACTGATGCGCTGGATGCATTTCTCTACCAAACGGCGCAGGGTTTTGTCGCACTGTCCGCGCTGGAGTTTGCCCATGATTGACATCGACGGCTCGCAGGGCGAAGGCGGCGGGCAGGTGCTGCGCACGGCGCTGGCGCTGTCGGTGCTGACCGGGCAGCCGCTGCGCATCGAGCGCATTCGCGCCGGGCGCGCCAAGCCGGGGCTGATGCGCCAGCACCTGGCCTGCGTGCAGGCGGCGGCGGCCATCAGCGGCGCGCAGGTGCAAGGGGCCGAGCTGCGTTCGGCGCAGCTGCACTTTGTCCCCGGCCCGGTGCGCGCGGGCGAATACCGCTTTGCCGTGGGCAGCGCAGGCAGCGCCATGCTGGTGCTGCAAACCGTGCTGCCCCCGCTGCTGCTGGCCGATGCGCCCAGCACCTTGCACCTGAGCGGCGGCACGCACAACCCGATGGCGCCGTGCTTTCACTTTCTGCGCGACGCCTACGCACCGCTGCTGGCGCGGCTGGCGCCGCAGGCCGGCACGCCGCCGCTGGCGCTGCAACTGCGGCGCCACGGTTTTTACCCGGCGGGCGGCGGGCAGGTGCGCGCCGTCATCACCCCGCCAGCGGTGCCCTTGCAGGCGCTGGATTTGCCCCAGCGCGGCGCTTGGCTGGGTGGGCAGGCCGAGTGCCTGCACCCCGGCTTGCCGGGTGCGGTGGCCACGCGCGAGCTGGCGGCGCTGGGGCGCGCCCTGGGCTGGCCGCCCGAGGCGCTGCACCACGGCAGCGCCAGCCAGCACGAAGGCCCGGGCAATGCGCTGATGGCCACGCTGCGCTATGCGCACGTGACGGAGGTGTTCACCGAATTCGGCGCGCGGGGCATCAGCGCCGACACCGTGGCCGCGCGCCTGGTGGCGCAGGTGCGCGATTACCAGCGCAGCGTGGCAGACGGCGACCACGGCGCCGCGCTGGGGCCGCACCTGGCCGACCAGTGGGCGCTGCTGCTGGCGCTGGCGCTGTGGCAGCGCGGCGGGCAGGCGCTGTTCACGTGCAGCGAAGCCACCGAGCACTTGCGCACCAACCTGGCGGTGATGGCGCGCTTTTTGCCCCTGCACTGGCAGTTGCTGCCGTGCGGGGCCATGACGCAGGTGGTGCTGAAGCGGACGGACAGCCGTGCAGACGACCGTGCATCACCCTGGGCGGCATGACTTATGGCACATAAGAAAAAAAGGCCGTTTGCGCGCGTATTTATTGCGTTTTTAGCTATTTAAAATATAGCAAAATCAGCGTAAAGAGGGCGCGGCCTGTTCCCGGCACTCGGCGCATTGCCCATGCACCGCCAGATTGACCCGGGCGGCTTGGTGGCCGTGTGCGGCCAGGGTGCGGCGCAGGGCGCGGGCCATGGCCTGGGCGGGTTTGCCCGCGTCTTGCAGCGGAATGTGGGCGTGGCAGGTGTCGCACTCGAAGTGCGGCAGGGGGGCAATGGCGTGCGCCGCTGCCGGGGGCGCGGCTTGCCAATGAAAGCGCCAGGCGCGCTCGTCGGCGGCTGCGGTGCGCGCCAGCAGGCCTGCGGCCACCAGGCGGTCAAGCAGGCGGTAGAGGGTGACGGGGTTCACGGCTTCGCCCGTGGCCGCCAGGCGCTGGGCCACCTGATGGTGCGTGGGCGACCAGGTGGGCGCGCTGGCAAACAGCGCCAGCACGGCGCGCAGCGCGCGCGTGCGGCGCAGGCCCGCCTGATGCAGGCGGGCGCTCAAGGCGTCGTCATCGGGGGCGGAAGGCAGGTAAGGCATAGGCAGGCGCTGCGTTATGATGCGCGCCCGGCGCCCATCTTGCAAGTCAGTTGCGTTTTCGAGGCGCTTTTTTCTGCGCGTTCCTGCGCTGTTTCTTGGACTGGCCTGCCTCTTGGGGCGGGCACTGCCTTTTTGCCATGCCACCCCCGCCCCTGCCCCCGCTGCGCCGCTTTCCGCCTGTGCTGCTGCGTCCGGCGGCATGGCGCCTGGGCGTGGCGGCGGTGCTCAGCGCCGTGCTGCTGCTGCTGTGGCGCTGGGCTTTGCAGGGGGGCGGCGCATGAGCGGCGCGCGGGCCATTGCTTTGCACGATTTGACGCTGGGCTACGACGGGCACCCGGCGGTGCACCACGTGTCGGGCGTGATCGCGCCGGGCGCGCTGCTGGCGGTGGTGGGGCCCAATGGGGCGGGCAAGTCCACGCTCATCAAGGCATTGGCGGGCCTGCTCAAGCCGCTGGGCGGACGCATCGAGGGGCTGCAAGGCCAGCGCGTGGCCTATCTGCCGCAGCAGGCCAGCCTGGAGCGGGGGTTTCCCATCACCGTGGGCGAGTTCGCCGCCATGGGCCTGTGGCACGAAACGGGCGCTTTGGGCGGCTTTGGCCTGGGCCAGCGCCAGCGCGTGCGCGACGCCCTGGCCGCTGTGGGGCTGCAAGGCTATGCGCGCCAGCCCATTGCCACCCTGTCGGGCGGTCAGTTGCAGCGCACGCTGTTTGCGCGGCTGATGCTGCAAGACGCAGACGTGCTGCTGCTGGACGAGCCTTTCTCGGCCATCGACCAGCGCACCACGGCAGACCTGCTGGCCCTGCTGCGCCAATGGCAGGCCCAGGGCAAAACGGTGCTGGCCGTGCTGCACGACATGCACCAGGTGCGCGAGGCTTTTCCCGAGACGCTGATGCTGGCGCGCGAGCTGGTGGCCTGGGGGCCGACGCAGCAGGTGCTGACCCCTGCGCATTTGCAACGCTTGCGCAACATGCCCGAGGCGTTTGACGACCATGCGCCGGTGTGCGAGGTGCCACCCGCGCCACTGCCAGCCGCTGCGCACCGCCATGCGGGGCACGATCATGCGCACTTGCACGAACACCCGCCCGCGCGCGAGGGCACCGCGCCGGAGCCGCACGCATGAGCGCCGATGCCCTGCATGCCAGCGGCCTGGCCGGTTTTTTGTGGACCTGGCTGATCGGCCCGCTGACCGAGTTTGGCTTCATGCGCCGTGCGCTGGTGGGCTGCGTGGCGCTGTCGCTAGGCTGTGCGCCGGTGGGAGTGTTCTTGCTGCTGCGCCGCATGAGCCTGACGGGCGATGCCATGGCCCACGCCATCTTGCCCGGCGCGGCCCTGGGCTATCTGATCGCCGGGCTTTCGCTGCCGGCCATGACGGCAGGCGGTGTCGTGGCCGGGCTGCTGGTGGCTGTGGGCTCGGGCCTGGTAGCGCGCAGCACCGTGCTGCGCGAAGACGCCAGCCTGGCTGCCTTTTACCTGCTGTCGCTGGCGCTGGGCGTGCTGATCGTGTCCACACGCGGCAGCAGCGTGGACTTGATGCATGTGCTTTTTGGCACCGTGCTGGCCCTGGGCGATGCGGCCCTGGCCCTGCTGGTCAGCATTGCCATGGCCACCATGGCCGCGCTGGCGCTGCTGTACCGCCCGCTGCTGCTGGAGTGCCTGGACGCGCAGTTTCTGCGCAGCGTCAGCCGCCTGAGTGCGCTGGCGCACTACGGTTTTCTGGTGCTGGTGGTCATCAACCTCGTGGCCGGCTTTCACGCCTTGGGCACGCTGATGGCCGTGGGCATCATGGTGCTGCCCGCAGCCACCGCGCGCCTGTGGGTGCGCAGCGTGCCCGCGCTCATGGCCATGTCCGCCGCGCTGGCCTTGGCCGCCAGCGTGGCGGGACTGCTCGTGTCCTACCACGCCGACTGGCCCACCAGCCCGTCCATCGTGCTGTGCCTGGGTGTGGTGTATCTGGCCTCGCTCATCACGGGCCGCCACGGCGCCTTCAGCCACCGCTGGCAGGGGCGCAGGCACCGCAGCGCGTGACGAAGGTGATGGCCATGCCCAGCGCGCCCGGCGCCATGCGCACCAACCCTTGTTCATTGTTGCTTTGCAAAAAGGAAACCCAGCCATGACTTCTTTGCTTTTCCCGCGCCGCGCCCTGCTGGCAGCCAGCGCCCTGGCCCTGGCCACCAGCGCATCGGCACAAAGCACGCCCCCGGCTGCCGCCGCCGAGCCGCTGCGCGTGCTCACCAGCTTCAGCCTGCTGCAAGACATGGTGCAGCACGTCGGGCGCGAACGGGTGCAGGTCAGCACCTTGGTCGGCCCCGGCATGGATGCGCATGTGTTTCAGCCCACCCCCGCGCACGGCCGGCAGGTGGCACAGGCGCAAGTGGTCGTCATCAACGGCATGGGCTTTGAAGGCTGGATGCCGCGCCTGCTGCAAAGCACGGGCTACAAAGGCCCGCAGGTCATCGCCACCAAGGGCATCAAGCCCTTGCACGGCGGCCACGCACATGACCACAAGGATGGGCACGGGCACGGCCACAAAAAACACGACCACGGCCACGACGACCCGCACGCCTGGCAAAGCGTGCCCAATGCCATAACCTACGTGGGCAACATTGCCGACGGCCTGTGCGCAGCCGACGCGGCGGGCTGCCCCACCTACCGCGCCAATGCGGCCAATTACATCGCCCAGCTGAAATCACTGGACATGGCCATCCGCGATGCCTGGAAAGCCATACCCGCCGCGCAGCGCAAGGTCATCACCTCGCACGATGCGTTTGCCTATTACGGCCAAGCCTACGGCGTGCGTTTTCTCGCGCCGCGCGGCATCAGCACCGAAAGCGAGGCATCGGCCAAGGGCGTGGCGCAACTGGTGCGCCAGATCAAGCGCGAAGGCGTCAAGGCCCTGTTCGTGGAAAACGTCTCCGACCCGCGCCTGATCGAGCAGATCGCGCGCGAAACCGGCATCAAGCCCTCGGGCCAGCTGTATTCCGACTCTCTGACCGATGCCAGCGGCAGCGCACCCACCTACGCGCAGATGATGCGCGCCAACACGCAGGCGCTGGTCAAGGCCGTGCAAGGGCAGTGACGCGCGCCTTTGCCTTTAGGCAAGCGCTCGCTCCATGGACTGTGGCGATAAATGTGCATGCGGCATGGCGGCGAACAATTTGCTACGCCTTTTCGCCTGCCGAAAAGACATACTTCGACACTTGGTCGATAGAACCAGTCACATTCATCACTTTTCGTTCAGGGAGCTCTTTTTATGCAGCGGGTTTCAACTCTTGTCGCAACATTTTCAGTGCTGGCACTGTCAAGCGTCGCCGCACATGCCCAGCAGGCAGTGACATGCGGCACACCGCTGAATGCGCTAGCCACAGGCCCAGGCGCTTGGTCCATCGCCGAAGTTGGGCCACAGCCCGACCGCACCACGCCACCGATGACCACGCCACCGGCCACGGGGTATGTCCCGGCCGTTTCCGCCGGTCCGCTGAACGACCCGCCCGAGCCGCCCACCGACCCCGAGGGCTACCTCTGGGATGCGGCCATGAGCTGGATTTCGCTGACACCCAGCGGCACCTCATCCACAAACCCCAACCACTACTACGTGCGCCAGCAAATCACGCTTGATGCCACGGTGGATCTGGCCAGCTTCGCGCTGAACTACGAGGTGGCTGCCGACGACGAGCTGTGGGCCATCTACATCAACGGCACCCAGGTGCAGGCAGGCAGCCCGCTGCTGGTGGGCTTTGGCCCGGCCGACCCAGCCACCAACTACCGCACCACACAGCGCTTGCCCGTAACCCTGAACTCAGGCTGGCAAACAGGCCTTAACGAAATCGTGTTTGCCGTGTACGACTTTGGCGGCTTCACCGGCTTTGCATCACAAGCCACCGGCATGACCATCAACTGCCAGCCCGTCCCGCCTGCCACCCCAGCAACAGTCACGGCTGTGCCGGCCAACAACTGGCATGGCCTGACACTGATGGGCCTGCTCATGGCAGGTCTGGGCGCTTGGCGTATGCGCCGCCGGGGCTGACACCAAGGCTTTGGTGCGAAAGAACATCGGGCACACAGCACATGCGCGCACCGCTGGATGGCTGCGCGCATTCCGCTATCCTTGCACGCTTGACAACCACCGCACGTCCTGCACCCCACCACCGTGGCTGACCCCCACCCCGCCCGCTCAGGCGAACGCGCGCCCGAGCGCGAAGACAAGCGCAGCCTGTTTCGCAAGCTGGTCGAATTCATCAACCCCGGCCCTGACTCCACCGATGAGCTGATCGAAACCCTGGCCGAGGCCGAGGACAAGGCGCTGATCGACGCCGAAAGCCGCATCATGCTCGAAGGCGTGCTGCGGCTGGCTGACATGACGGCGGGTGACGCCATGGTCGCCGCCCCGCGCATGGATTTGCTGGATATCGATGCGCCCTACGACGAGCTGCTGCACCAGGTCATCAGCACGGCGCACTCACGCTTTCCCGTGTATCAGGGCGAGCGCGAGAACATCATCGGCATCCTGATGGCCAAGGATTTGCTCAAGCTGCAGCGCGCGCCAGAGCTGAATATCCGCACCCTGGTGCGCCCGGCCCTGTTCGTGCCCGAGAGCAAGGGGCTGAACGATTTGCTGCGGGCCTTTCGCATCAACCGCAACCACTTGGCCATCGTGGTCGATGAATTCGGTCGCACGGCAGGGCTGATCACCATTGAGGACATCCTGGAGCAAATCGTCGGCGAGATCGAGGACGAGTTTGACATTGACGCGGACGAAGGCGACATCTTCGCCCTGGCCGACAGCACCTGGCGCGTGGCGGGCGACACGCCGCTGGAACGCGTGAACGAGGCCTTCGGCGTGCAGCTGGGCGAGCCGACCGACAGCGACCTGGAGGTGGCCTTTGACACCATTGGCGGCCTGATCGCCCATGAAATGGGCCATGTGCCCAAGCGGGGTGAGCGTTTTGTCCTGGGGGGGTTGCAGTTTCACGTGCTGCACACCAAGGGCGGCGCAGTGCGCTGGTTCAAGGTCAGCCCCGCCCCGCCGCTTTGATGCCAGGCACGGCCGCCGCTTCGGCATCACCAAAAGCCTCTTGACAAAAAAGGCCATTTGCGCGCTCCACACAATGGTTTTAAGCTATATAAAATATAGCTAACACTTCTTGCAGGGGCGCGGCCAAGCCGCCAGATGTCAGCGCCCGACGCGGCAGATCTTGAGCATGTTGGTGCCGCCGGGCGCGCCCATGGGTTCGCCGCAGGTGATGGCGTACACGTCACCGGGGGCCACCACGCCCTGCTTTTTGAGATAGTCCTCGGCCTGCGCCAGCGCCTCGTCGCGGTTGGCGCTGGTGTCCATGAGCATGGGGCGGACGTTGCGGTACAGCGCCATCTTGCGCTGCGCGGCCACCTTGGGGGTGAGTGCGTAGATGGGAATGCGCACGCGGTGGCGGCTCATCCACAGGGCGGTGGAGCCTGAATCGGTGAGCGCCACGATGGCCTTGGCGCCCAGGTGAAAGGCAGTGAACAGCGCCCCCATGGCGATGGACTGGTCGATGCGGTGGAAGGTGGCGCCGGTGAAGTCGGCGTCCAGCTCCACGGGGTCGTGCTCTTCGGCGGCTTCGCAGATGGCGGCCATCTCGCGCACGGTTTGCAGCGGGTAGCGGCCCGCAGCGGTTTCGGCGCTCAGCATCACGGCGTCGGTGCCGTCGAGCACGGCGTTGGCCACGTCGCTGACTTCCGCGCGCGTGGGCACGGGGTTGGTGATCATGCTTTCCATCATCTGCGTGGCGGTGATGACGAGCTTGTCGCGCTCACGTGCCAGGCGGATCATGCGTTTTTGCAGCGCGGGCACGGCGGCGTTGCCCACTTCCACGGCTAAATCGCCGCGCGCGACCATGATGCCGTCGCTGGCGGCCAGGATTTCGGCCAGGCGCGGTATGGCTTCGGCGCGCTCGATCTTGGCGATCAGGTACGGCTTGTGCCCCCACTCGGAGCCGGCCACGTTGGCCAGCTGGCGGGCCATTTCCATGTCGGTGGCGCTTTTGGGAAAGCTCACCGCCAGGTAGTCGGCGCGCAGGCTCATGGCGGTTTTGATGTCCTCCATGTCCTTGGCCGTGAGCGCGGGGGCCGTCAGGCCGCCGCCTTGCTTGTTGATGCCCTTGTTGTTGCTCAGCTCGCCGCCCACGCGCACGGTGGTGTAAACGGCATCGCCCAGCACTCTGTCCACAGCCAGCACGATCAGCCCGTCGTTGAGCAGCAGCACGTCGCCCGGACGCACGTCGCGCGGCAAGTCCTTGTAGTCCAGGCCCACGGCCTGCACGTCGCCCGGTTCGGTGCGGGCGGCGTCCAGCACGAAGGGCGCGCCGGGCACCAGCTGCACCTTGCCTTCGGCAAACTTGCCCACGCGGATCTTGGGGCCTTGCAGGTCGGCCATGATGGCCACTTCGCGCCCTGCGCGCTCGCTGGCTTCGCGCACCAGGCGGGCGCGGTCAATGTGGTCTTGCGCGGTGCCGTGGCTGAAGTTCAGGCGCACCACGTTCACCCCGGCAAGGATCATCTCTTCCAGCAAGGCAGGGTCGCTGGAGGCAGGGCCAAGGGTGGCAACGATTTTGGTGGCGCGGTAGGTCATGGCAGCAGGCTTTCGGTCAAGGCCCGCGCGGCCTTTGTCCTTTGCGCTACGGGCGGGAGAAAAGGGCTGGCCGCGTCAGGCCACAATGCAGCCGGGCATTCTGGCACGCCGCCGTGGCGCGCGTATGACGCAGCACAAAAGCTTGCGCGGGAGCCTGAAAAGGGCCTTTGAAAAAACAGGCACCCAAGGCCCGCCGCGCTGCGTTTTCAGCCCTGGGCCGCGCGCTTTTCCAGAATCTCGAACGCGGGCAGCTTCTTGCCTTCCAGCACTTCCAGAAAAGCGCCGCCGCCGGTAGAGATGTAGCCCACGTCTTTTTCAATGCCGTATTTGGCAATGGCCGCCAGGGTGTCGCCGCCGCCGGCAATGCTGAAGGCGCTGCTGCGCGCAATGGCCTGGGCAATGGCGCGGGTGCCGCCTTCAAACGGCGCCATTTCAAACACGCCCACGGGGCCGTTCCACACGATGGTGCCCGCGCTTTCCAGTTGCGCGGCCAGGCGGGCGGCGGTTTGCGGGCCAATGTCCAGAATCATGTCGTCGGCGGCCACGTCTTGCGCGGCTTTGACTTCAGCCTTGGCGTCGGCCTTGAATTCCTTGGCCACCACCACGTCGGTGGGAATGGGCACCTCGGCGCCGCGCGCCTTCATGGCCTCGATCACGGCCTTGGCGTCGCCCACCAGGTCAGGCTCGGCCAGGCTTTTGCCAATGGGCAGGCCGGCGGCCAGCATGAAGGTGTTGGCAATGCCGCCGCCCACGATGAGCTGGTCCACGTTCTGCGCCAGGCTTTGCAAGATGGTGAGCTTGGTGCTGACCTTGCTGCCGGCCACGATGGCCACCAGCGGGCGCTTCGGGTTGGCCAGGGCTTTGCTGATGGCGTCAATCTCGGCGGCCAGCAGCGGGCCTGCGCAGGCCACGGGGGCAAACTGGGCAATGCCATAGGTGGTGCCTTCGGCGCGGTGGGCGGTGCCAAAGGCGTCGTTCACATAGATATCGCACAGCGCGGCCATTTGGCGGGCCAGCTGCTCGTCGTTTTTCTTCTCGCCTTTGTTCAGGCGACAGTTTTCCAGCAGCACCACTTGCCCGGGGGCCACGGCCACGCCGCCCAGCCAGTTTTGCACCAGCGGCACTTCGCGCCCCAGCAGCTCGCCCAGGCGCTGGGCCACGGGGGCCAGTGAATCGGCGGGCTTGAATTCGCCCTCGGTGGGGCGGCCCAGGTGGCTGGTGACCATGACGGCAGCGCCCGCTTGCAGCGCCATTTGAATGGCGGGCACGCTGGCGCGGATGCGCGTGTCTTCGGTGATGCGGCCCGCGT
Organism: Pseudomonadota bacterium; assembly: GCA_030535425.1. Classification (GTDB taxonomy): domain Bacteria; phylum Pseudomonadota; class Gammaproteobacteria; order Burkholderiales; family Burkholderiaceae_C; genus Ottowia. The sequence continues at coordinate 27,860 of JAUNHQ010000041.1, forward strand.
CGTCCTGCGGCACGTTCAGATCGGCACGGATGAAAACGCGCTTGCCCTGGGCCGCGCCTTGGGCGCACAGATCGGCAAAGCGAATGATGTTCATGGGAGAGCCTCCTTGGGTGATGGCAGTGGTGGGAACCAATGCATTCTAGGAGGCGGCAGGCCGCTCAACGCCCTCCGGAAACCTCGATCAGCGATGCGGTGGTGTAGCTGGCCGCATCCGACAGCAGCCAGACAATCGCCTGGGCCACTTCATCTGCCGTGCCTGCGCGCTGCATGGGCACCTGATGCCGGAGCGCCTGCACACGCCCGGGCTGCCCCCCACTGGCGTGGATGTCGGTGTCGATCAGCCCTGGACGCACGGCATTGACCCGAATGCCCTCGGCTGCCACTTCCTTGGCCAAGCCGATGGTGAACGCATCCACAGCCGCTTTGGTGGCTGCGTAGTCCACATACTCGCCCGGCGAGCCCAGGCGCGCGGCGGCGCTGGAGACGTTGACGATGGCACCCCCGGCGCCGCCGTAGCGGGTGGACATGCGGCGCACCGCCTCACGTGCGCACAGCATCGTGCCCATGACGTTGATGCCGAACATGCGTTGCCAGCGCGCCAGCGGCATGTCGGCCACGCACTGGGCCACGTCCACCACGCCCGCGTTGTTGACCAGCCCCTGCAAAGGCCCCAGCCGGTGGTCGATGTGCTCGAACATGCGCAGCACCTGCGTCTCGTCTTGCACATCGGCCTGCACGCTCATGGCTCGCCCGCCTGCGGCACGGATGCTGCGCACCACCTCATCGGCCGCCAGACTGTCGCGGGCGTAGTTCACCGCCACCGCCCATCCATGGCGTGCCGCCAGCTGGGCCGCAGCCGCGCCAATGCCCCGGCTGGCACCTGTGATCAAAAGTGTTTTGTCGCTCATGGCCGATCGCTTTGCAAAAATGTCCTTGCGCTACCCACCCGCTGCCCTGCCGTTACCCATGCATTATTGAGGAGCCATTGCCCATGAACCGCCCGATCGACTACTACTTTGCCACCCAAAGCCCATGGACCTACCTGGGGCACGATCGCCTGGCGGCGCTGCTGCGCGCCAGCCGGCGCGAAGTGCGCGTGCTGCCGGTGGATTTTGGCCGCGTGTTCAGCGTCTCGGGCGGTTTGCCTTTGCCCAAGCGCGCGCCGCAGCGCCAGGCCTACCGGCTGGTAGAGCTCAAGCGCTTTGCCGAGCATCTGGGTGTGGCGCTGAATCCGCAGCCGCGGCACTTTCCGGTCGATGGCACGCACTCGGCCCTGCTGATCACGGCCGTCGCCCAGCACGATGGCATGGACGCTGCCATGCGCCTGGCTGGCGCCGTGTTCGCGGCCTGCTGGCGTGACGAGCGCGACCTGGCCAGCCAGGCCACGCTGGCCCAACTGCTGGAAGAAACCGGCCTGCCCGCGCAGCGGCTGGCACAGGCCACGCAAGACAGCACGCGCGCCCGCTACGACGCACACACCCAGGCAGCCATTGACGCCGGTGTGTTCGGCGCTCCCACCTACGTGGTCGATGGCGAACTGTTCTGGGGCCAGGACCGGCTGGACTTCGTGCAGCGCAAGCTGGGGGTTTGACGCGCGCCTGCCGCCTCAGGGCCGGTCAAACCAACTGGGCAGGCCGATGATGTAGCTGTCGGGCTGGCCGCTGCCAAAGTCGCTGGCGAAGATGATGCGCGAGAGATCGCGCGAGGCGCTGGCTTGCGGCTCGGCAAAGTACTCTTTGTCGCGCGGCAGGCTGGCGCGTATGTGGGCCACGTTGAGGGTGCGGCCATTGGGCTTGAGCTCGGCCAGCCAGACCTTGCGGTATTCAGGCTGCAGGGTGGGCGAGGGCACGACAGCGTTGTTCTGGGCCGAGTCGGCATAGGTGGAAATGACGGCCCAGCCCGGCTTGTCAAAAGCCTGGCCGCTGATGTGCAGGGCGTAGGCCTCCGAATCACCCTGGTAAATGGACGCCACGGCAAAACGCTCCAGCGTGTCCAGATCAACCACGGACACCTTGCCGTTGGCGTAGTCGGCGTACACGTAGTAATCCTGCCGTTGGGGGCCAAAGGCCAGGTCGGCGTGCTCCACACCCGGATGCAGGCGCTGGCGCTGCTTGAAGTCGCGCGTGTAGGCCACAGTCTCGTGCCCCCAGGCCACCACCACGTATCGCCCGCTGGCAGAGGTGCTCACATGGTCAGGCATTGCGTGGCCAAAGGCGCTGCCATCCAGCGTGCCGACAATCTTGCGCTCTTGCAGGTCAAGCGTGAGCAGGCCGTGGATGCTCAGGTTGGCGGTTTTCTCGTCATAGGTGGTAGCCATCAGGCCCAGATAGCGGCCATCGGCACTGGCCGTGCCTTCGCTGCGGGTCCAGTACGAGCGCGCCTGCGGCCAGGGCGTTTTTCCGGTGAAGTCGAACACCAGCTCGCGCGTGCCTTTCTCCACGTCTTGCAGCCACCATTGCATGCCGCCGTTGCGGCTGGTGGCATAGAGCTTGGCAGGATCGTTGGGGTGCCAGATGGGCTCGCTGTCGCCAGCCAGATAAGGCAACGCGCGGATCTGCTTAAAGCTCGCTGCGTCATACAGATACCAAAAGCCCTTGTCGTCCAGCGCCAGGTAGCGCGTGTGGTTGGCGTTGAAGGCCTGGCGCCGGCTGTATTCGTGCCGCATGCGCTGGCCCTGGCCTTCGTTGCCCGCCGTGGCGCGGTACAGGCGCGTGCCGTAGGCCGGGTCGATGAAAGCCTCTGCCAAGCCCGTGGCCCGCGCAGGCTTGGCCGCAGAAGCAATGGGATCAGCAGACAAGGGGCGCAAACGAAAACTGGCAGCGTAATACGCATCGAAGGCGCCTTGGGCTGCAGGTGCAGGTGTCGGTGCGGGTGTTGGCGCAGGTGCAGGCGCGGGTGTGGGTG
>JAUNHQ010000123.1 GCA_030535425.1 Pseudomonadota bacterium
GGGCGGGCAGGGCTGGTACGCAACTTGCACCGTTTCGGGCAATGCCTGAACAGAGATGACCCCGTATGGAACTGACCCCGCGTGAAAAAGACAAGCTGCTCATCTTCACCGCCGCGCTGCTGGCCGAGCGCCGCCGCGCGCGCGGGCTGAAGCTGAATTACCCCGAGGCCGTGGCCCTGATCTGCGCCTTTGTGATGGAAGGCGCGCGCGATGGGCGCACCGTGGCCGAGCTGATGAGCGCCGGGCGCGAGGTGCTGGGCCGCGACGACGTGATGGAAGGCGTGCCCGAGATGCTGCCCGACATTCAGGTGGAAGCCACCTTTCCCGACGGCACCAAGCTGGTGACGGTGCACCAGCCCATTGTGTGAAGCCGGCGCGTGACCCGTTCACGCGCTCCGTTCGCGTGACGCTTTCTTGTGAGTCTTTTTTTATTCAACCTTTTAACCCTCTACCGCTTGCCAGACAAGCGCAAACAGCTATGAAAAACAAAGCACTTCATGCCCTGACCGCCGCCGCCCTGGCGCTGCCCGCGCTGGCCTTATCGACAGGGGCGCAGGCGCACACCGGCGCGCTGGCCGATCACACCCACACCGGCGCGCTCGCAGCCTTGGAGGCCGGGCTGCTGCACCCGCTGACGGGGCCGGACCACCTGGCCGCCATGCTGGCCGTGGGCGTGTGGAGCGCGCTGGCGCTGCGGCCGGTGTGGGCCGCGCCGCTGGCCTTTGTGGCGCTGCTGGCGGCCGGGGCCGTGGCCGGTTTTGCGGGGCTGGCCGTGCCGGGGGTGGAGCCGGTGATTGCCGCGTCGCTGCTGGTCATGGGCCTGCTGGTGGCCACGCGCGCGCAGTGGCCGGTCTGGGCGGCGGCGGGCCTGGTGGGCGCGTTTGCCTTTTTCCACGGCGCGGCGCATGGGCAGGAGCTGGGCGGCCAGGGCGCCTGGGCCGCGCTGGCGGGCATGCTGCTGAGCACGGCGGCCCTGCACCTGGCGGGCATAGGCCTGGGGCAGGCGGTGTTTCAGCGCCGCCGCAGCTTGAGCGCCGTGGCTGGCGCGGCGGTGGCGGCGCTGGGCTCGGCGCTGCTGGTGCGCATGGCGATGTGAAGGGGCTGTGATGATGATTCCAGGCGAATGGCTGGTGGACGAAGGCCAGCACGAGCTCAACCCCGGCCGCCGCACGCTGACGCTGCTGGTGCGCAACACGGGCGACAGGCCCATTCAGGTGGGCTCGCACTACCACTTTGCCGAAACCAATGCCGCGCTGGACTTTGACCGCCAGGCCGCGCGCGGCATGCGGCTGAACATTGGCAGCGGCCTGGCCGTGCGCTTTGAACCCGGCCAGCAGCGCACCGTGGAGCTGGTGGACCTGGCCGGCGCGCGCGTGGTGCACGGCTTTCGCGGCCTGGTGCAAGGAGCTTTGTGATGGCCCACATGAGCCGGCGGGCCTACGCCGAAATCTTTGGCCCTACCGTGGGCGACCGCGTGCGCCTGGCCGATACGGGCCTGGTGATCGAGGTGGAGCAAGACTGCACCCTGCGCGCGGGCGGCTATGGCGAGGAGGTGAAGTTTGGCGGCGGCAAAACCATTCGTGACGGCATGGCGCAAAGCCAGCGCGCGCGCGCGCAAGGGGCGGTGGACACGGTCATCACCAACGCCCTGATCCTGGACCACTGGGGCATCGTCAAGGCCGACATCGGCCTGAAAGACGGGCGCATTGCCGCCATTGGCAAGGCGGGCAACCCCGACACGCAGCCGGGGGTGGACATCGTCATCGGCCCCGGCACCGAGGTGATTGCGGGCGAGGGCCACATCGTCACCGCCGGCGGCATTGACACGCACATCCACTTCATCTGCCCGCAGCAGATTGAAGAAGCCCTGGCCAGCGGCATCACCACCCTGATCGGCGGCGGCACGGGCGCGGCCACGGGCACCTTTGCCACCACCTGCACGCCGGGGCCGTGGCACATCGAGCGCATGCTGCAAGCGGCCGACGGCCTGCCCATGAATCTGGGCTTTCTGGGCAAGGGCAACGCCAGCCAGCCGCAGGCGCTGCGCGAGCAGATCGAGGCCGGCGCCATTGGCCTGAAGCTGCACGAAGACTGGGGCAGCACCCCGGCGGCCATCGACAACTGCCTGAACGTGGCCGAAGCCACCGACACGCAGGTGGCCATTCACACCGACACGCTCAACGAAAGCGGCTTTGTGGAAGACACCATTGCCGCCTTCAAGGGCCGCACCATCCACACCTTTCACACCGAAGGCGCGGGCGGCGGCCACGCGCCCGACATTCTGAAAGTGGTGGGCCAGGCCAACGTGCTGCCCAGCTCCACCAACCCCACGCGCCCCTACACCGTGAACACGCTGGACGAGCACGTGGACATGCTCATGGTCTGCCACCACCTGGACGCGGGCATTGCCGAAGACCTGGCCTTTGCCGAAAGCCGCATCCGCAAGGAAACCATTGCCGCCGAAGACGTGCTGCACGATCTGGGCGCCATCAGCATCATGAGCAGCGACAGCCAGGCCATGGGCCGCGTGGGCGAGGTGATTTTGCGCACCTGGCAAACCGCGCACAAGATGAAAGCCCAGCGCGGCCCGCTGGGCACGGATAGTGATCGCAGCGACAACTTCCGCGCCAGGCGCTACATCGCCAAATACACCATCAACCCCGCCATTGCCCACGGCATTGCGCACGAAGTGGGCAGCGTGGAGCCGGGCAAGTGGGCCGACCTGGTGGTGTGGAAACCGGCGTTTTTTGGCGTCAAGCCCACGCTCATTCTCAAAGGCGGCGTGATCGCCCTGGCCGCCATGGGCGACCCCAATGCCAGCATTCCCACGCCGCAGCCGGTGCATTACCGCCCGCAGTTCGGCGCGCTGGGCGGGGCGCTGGCGCGCGCCTCGCTCACTTTTGTGTCGCAGGCCGCGCTGGCCGCCGGGGTGGGGCAGCGCTACGGCCTGGCCAAGCCGCTGGCCGCCGTCAAAGGCATACGCAGCGTGGGCAAGCGCCACATGGTGCTGAATGATTACGCGCCCCAGATGGAGGTGGACGCGCAAACCTACGCCGTGCGCGCCGACGGCCAGCTGCTGACCTGCGAGCCGGCCCGCGTGCTGCCGCTGGCGCAGCGGTATTTTTTGTTTTGACAAGCGGGCTGCTGGCTGGGCTTGTTGGGCTTGTTTGCTACCCTAAAAGTAGCAAACCATGAGGCGGGACGCGCGCAAATGCCGTTTGGGATGCCAAAGCTTTTGCCCGGCCCGCCCACCGCTGCCAGCCGGCGGCGGGCAGCGGGCGGCATCAGGCGCCGGTGTGGGTGTTTGTGTGGGCGCTGGCGTGGGTGTTGAGCGCAAAGCGCGCCGGCGCGCCGCGCCCGGTGTGCGCGTACCAGGCGAGCCAGTCGCCGCTGCCCAGGGCCGGGGCGTTTTGCACCAGCGCGGGGCGCGCCTCGTACACCAGCACGGGCAGGGTGCGCGCTGCGCCGCTGCCGGGCTCATCGGGTGGCTGCACGGCGGTGGTGAGGATGCGCTTGGCGTACTCGCCCAGGTCGGTGGGCCACAGGCCCTCGATGCCGTCCAGCGCCTGTTCCAGCGCGGGGTGCAGGGCATAGACCTCGGCCAGCACGGGCGGCGCCGCCTCGTCCAGCACCAGGCCGGGATACCAGCCCAGGTCGTACAAGCGGCCATGCAGCCGCGTGTGGCCCAGCAGGGCAATGTCAGGCGCCAGGCGGCGGATGTCGTTGATGCCGCCTGCGCGCAGCGTGCCGTACACGGCCACATGGGCGCAGCCGCAAGAGGCAAAGCCCGGATCGGGCGGGGGAAGCAGGGTGGATGTCGTGGTCATGCCCAGGCAGTGCAAGCGGGGTGCCACCGCATTTCAGGCGCGCGGGGCCAGGTGCGCGCGCAGTTTCCAATCCCCGGCGCTGTTGGCGGCGCTCATTGGGCCAGTTTCCGCAGCACGCCGTGGTATTCCTGCATGACCTCGCGCGCCAGCGCCATCGGCTTGTCAAAGGCTGGGTCGTGCGTGCGCAGGGCCACGCCGTCGGGCAATGGGGTGGCGTACAGCATGTCGTCGCAGCCTGCTTGCATGTGCGCCAGCATTTTGCGCGGCAGGATCACGCCCAGCGAATCGCCGATCTGCACGACTTGCAGCGCCGCGGCGGCGGTGGCGGCAGGGGAAGTGGGTCGTGGCGTGGCGCTCATGGCAGGCTCCAAAGTGGCAGGGGATGTGTGAAAGGTAGATTAGCGGGTTTTGCCGTGCCGTATGGAAGGGAAGTCGTCATGCTGACAGTGAACAAGCTTTTGCCCGGTGGCCAGGGGCTGGCCCGCGTCCTGCTGGCGCGCGCGCCCAGCGTGCAGCTGGACTGGGACGTGCGCCAGAAAAGCCGTTTTGCCGCCACCGACTCCACGGGGCGCGAGCTGGGTGTTTTTCTGCCGCGCGGCACGGTGGTGCGCGGCGGCGACGTGCTGGTGGCCGAAGACGGCTCTTTCGTTCGCGTGCAGGCCGCGCCGCAGCCGGTGCTGCGCATCACGCCGTGCCCCGCGCACGGCTCGCCCTTTGACCTGACGCGCGCGGCCTACCACCTGGGTAACCGGCATGTGCCGATCGAGCTGAATCCCGCCTACCTGCACATCGAGCCCGACCACGTGCTGGCCGACATGCTGCGCACCATGCACCTGATCGTGACCGAAACGCAAGCGCCTTTTGAGCCCGAAGGCGGCGCCTATGCGGCAGGGCATGGCGGGCACGGCCACACCCACG
>JAUNHQ010000042.1 GCA_030535425.1 Pseudomonadota bacterium
GTGGCTCTCAGCCGCCCGGGGGTGGGGTTGGGGGGGGGGGGGGGCATGCGGCGCCCAGCTGGCAACGCGCTGCCTCATGCACCCAACAGGCCATTCGCGCGCATCCAGAGCGTGCGAGCAGCTATCAAAACCATACCCATGACATGACCGCATGGCCGCCCTTGCATCCATCAGGCCCAGTGCCGCCGCAGCCTCTGCGCCTCACACCCCCCACCGTCTAAAGCACCTGCCCGCCATGCCCCGCCCTACCTTCAAACTCATGGTCGCCAGCGCCTTGCTGGGCGCCGCCAGCGCCGCCTTGGCCCAGTCTCCCTTGCACGTTTTTGCCTGCGAGCCCGAATGGGCCGCGCTGGTCAAGGCGCTGGCGCCGCAGGCGCAGGTGTTCAGCGCCACCCATGCGCGGCAAGACCCGCACCACATCGAAGCGCGCCCGGCCCTGATTGCCGCGCTGCGCCGCGCGCAGCTGGCCGTGTGCACCGGCGCCTCGCTGGAAGCGGGCTGGCTGCCCATGCTCCAGCAGCGCGCGGGCAATGCCGCCGTGCGCGACGGCCAGCCCGGCATGTTCTACGCCGCCAACCACGTGACGCTGGAAGGCCGGCGCGAGCGCGTGGGCTGGAACGAAGGCGACGTGCACCCCGAAGGCAACCCGCACTTTCAGCTCGACCCCGCGCGCATGGCCCAGGTGGCCCAGGCGCTGGCGCAGCGCCTGGCACAGATCGACCCGGCCCAAGCCAGCGCCTACCAGCAGCAGCACGCCCAGTGGCAGGCGCAGTGGCAGCAGCACATGGCCAGCTGGCGCCAGCGCGCCGCACCGCTGAAAGGCCAGCGCGTGGTGGCCCAGCACAACAGCCTGGCCTACCTGTGGCAATGGCTGGGCATGCAGCAAGTGGCCGATCTGGAACCCAAGCCCGGCCTGCCCCCCACCCCCGCCCACCTGCAAGCCGTGCTGGCGCAAACCCAGGCCGCGCCCCCCGCCGCCGTGGTGCACACGCTGTACCAAGAGCCGCAGCCCGCGCAATGGCTGTCGCGCCAGCTGGGCCCGCAGCGCGCGCCCGTGCTGGCCCTGCCCAGCGCCCCCACCGCCGACGGCCCCGCCGCCACCTTGCACGGCTGGATGCACACGCTCATCGACACGCTGCTGGCCGCCGTCCCCCCCTCATCCGAGGCCACGCCCGCCGCCCCTGCCAAGGCCGCCAGCGCCGCCCCATGACCGATCTGGCCCTGCTGCTGCCGCCGCTGGCCGCTGGCTGGCTGGCCCTGATCAGCCACGTGCCCCTGGGCCGGCAGGTGCTGCGCCGGGGCATCGTCTTCATCGACCTGGCCATTGCCCAGGTGGCCAGTCTGGGCGTGCTGACCGCGCAGGCGCTGCTGCACCGCTGGCACCACGGCGACCAACCGCACCACCACGCGCACGCGCACGACGAACCCGCCTGGCTGCTGGCTGCGGCCACCGCCGGTGCGGCCCTGGCAGGCGTGGCCGCCGTGGCCTGGCTGGCGCGCGCCTGGCCGCAGCGGCAAGAGGCGCTGATCGGCCTGCTGTACGTGGGCGCCGCATCGCTGGCCATGGTGCTGGTCAGCGCCGACCCGCACGGCGCCCAGCGCCTGGCCGCGCTGCTGTCGGGCGACGTGCTGTGGGCCACCTGGCCCGCGCTGCTGCCGCTGGCGGCGGCCACTGCGGCCTTTGCCGCGCTGCTGCGCTGGCGCCCGGCCCTGCTGCAGGGCGAAGCCGCGTTTTACGGCAGCTTTGCCCTGCTGGTCAGCCTGAGCCTGCCGCTGCTGGGGCTGTACCTGGTGTTTGCCACCCTCATCGTGCCCGCCCTGGTGGCCCAGCGCCACCCGGCGTGCGCCATGCGCTGGGCACTGGCGGTGGGCACGCTGGGCTACGCCGGCGGGCTGCTGCTGTCGTGGCACCTGGACTGGCCCAGCGGCCCCAGCGTGGTGCTGGCGCTCATCGCCCTGGGCGCCGTGGCCCTGGCCGTGCCGCCACGGCCCAGCCCGGCCGATAATGGGGCATGAGCCCGGCATCCCCACGCCCCACCGACAGCGCCATCCGCAAGCGCCTGGCCAGCGCCGCCACCCACTGCGCCAGCCGGGGCGCGCAACTGACGGCCCAGCGCGCCGAAGTGCTGGAGCTGCTGCTGCGCCGCGGCGGCCAGGCCAAGGCCTATGACTTGCAGGAAGACATGCAGGCGCGCCACGGCCGCATCGCCCCCACCACCGTGTACCGGGCGTTGGACTTTTTGCAAGAGCACCACCTGGTGCACAAGGTGGATGCCACCAACAGCTTCTTGGTCTGCAACCACACCGACCACACGCACCCGACGCTGATGCTCATCTGCACGGGCTGCGGGCGCGTGCAAGAGCTGCACGAGCACCAGGCCCTGGGCGAGCTGTTGGCGCAGGCGCAAGCGCGCGGCTTTGCCCCGCAGTCGGTAGAGGTCAAGTCCTTGTGCGGCAGCTGCCAGGCCAGCGTCTGAACTGACCGCCCCGCCGCACATTGCCCGCCTTGACCCTGCGGCGGCGGCAGGCTGCCGGCACCCTATGGCTTGCTACTGTTTAAATAGCGAAAAACCGTTGCATAGAGCGCGCAAGCAGACTTTTCACTCATACCCCGCCGCGTCACACACGCTCTAAACGCTCTGCACGTGCCGAGCGTGCGTTCTGCCGTCTGGCAGCACCTTCAGTCCTTGTAGTTTTGCAGCATGCGGTCGGTGGTGACGATGGCGTCGTACACCATGGCGGGCGTGACCTTGAAGGGCTCGTTGTGGATGGTTTCACCCTCGGCGCAGGCCAGCTCGGCGGCGCGGCGCCATTCGGGTTCGTCAAACTTTTTCAGCCCCAGATCGGCCAGCGTCAGCGGCAGCTGCACCGACTTGATGATGTGGATGACCTGCTCGATCTCTGCGCGCGGCGCGCCTTCCAGCACCAGCTGGGCCACGGTGCCAAAGGCCACTTTCTCGCCGTGCTGCGCGCCGTGCAAATCGTGCACTGCCGTCATGCCGTTGTGAATGGCGTGCGCGGCGGCCAGCCCGCCCGATTCGGCCCCCACGCCGCTCATGTAGATGGTGGCTTCCACCGTGTTCTCCAGCGCCTGCGTCACGGCCTTGGCCTTGACCGCCTGCATGGCCTCGGCGGCGTAGTCGCGGATGGTTTCAAAGCACATGCGCGCCAGCCCCAGGCCCGCCAGCGAGGGCTTGAGCAGCACCAGGTTGTCGCCCTGCGAGGCGTAGCAGGCGCGGGCCTCGAAATACGTGGCCAGCCCATCGCCCACACCGGCGGCGAAAAAGCGTGCCGGCTCGGCCGCCAGCACGCTCAAATCGGCCAGCACCGCATCGGGGTTGCGCGGCAGGAACAGGTAGCGGTTGAAGGAGCCGTCGGCGTTATAGATGACCGATAGCGCGGTGCAGGGGGCGTCGGTGGACGCCAGCGTGGGCACGATAACCACCGGCAGCTTGGCGTAGTGCGCCACGGCCTTGGCCGTGTCCAGCGTCTTGCCGCCGCCCACGCCTACCACGCATTGCGCGCCGCTGGCGGCCAGCGCGTCCTGGTGCTTTTTGATCTCGTCGTCCGAGCACTCGCCGCCAAACTCGCTGATTTCGGCGCTGATCTTGTGCGCCTTGAAGCTGGTTTCGGTCTTTTCGCGCACCTGCGGGGTGATGAACGGATCACAGATGAAGTGATGCCGCGTGCCATACGGCTCGATCAGCGCCCCCAGGTTGGCCAGCAGCTCGCGCTGCATCAGAAACTTCATGGGGGAAGTGATGGATTTGACGATTGCCATGGTGCGCTCTCCTTTGGGTCGTGGTATCAGTATTCAGGTCATGCCTGCACGGGCATGGCCTTTCCGTCCATTGTGATAAACCCTGACCCGCCAGGTTGCCGCTGTCCATGCACAGGTTTGATCTGGCACAACAAAAAAGAAAGAGCGGATGCGCGCACGCCGCGCACATCCGCTCCATGTCATGCCGGCCGGCAAGCCATCAGGCCCCGGCCCTGGCCATCATCCCGCGTAATCGTTGCCCGCCACGGTGCGCATGGAGGGCAGCTCTGTCTCCACCCAGCGACGCACACGCTCGGCGTCGGCCAGGCGGCTTTGTTTGCCGTGCGCATCCAGAAACACCATGATCAGCTTGCGCCCGCCCACGCGCGCCTGCATCACCAGGCAACGGCCCGCCTCAGAGATATAGCCGGTTTTTTGCAGGTCAATCTGCCATTCCGGGTCATGCACCAGACGGTTGGTGTTGCCGTACTGAAGCATGCGGCTGCCCACGGCCACCTCGTAGCCAAGCGAAGTGCTGAACTGACGCAGCAGCGGCTCTTGCGAGGCCACGGCCACCAGCGTGGCCAGATCGTGCGCGCTAGAGCGGTTGGCGCTGGACAGGCCCGTGGGCTCCACATAGCGCGTGTCCTTCATGCCCAGCATGATGGCTCGGGCGTTCATCAGCGCCACGAAGCGGCTCAGGCCGCCTGGGAAGGTGCGGCCCAGCGCGTGTGCAGCACGGTTTTCACTGGACATCAGCGCCAGGTGCATCAGCTCGCCACGTGTGAGCGTGGTGCCCACCGGCAAGCGCGAGCTGCTGCCCTTGACCATGTCCACGTCTTCATGCGTGATGGTGATGAGCTCATCCAGCGGCAGGCGCGCGTCCGACACGATCAGCCCTGTCATCAGCTTGGTCAGCGAAGCAATGGGCAGCACGGCATGCTCGTTCTTGCTGAACAGCACTTCGTTGGTGTCCTGGTCCATCACCAGCGCCACGCTGGAGCGCAGATCCAGCGGGTCGCTCGTGCCATGCAGACCCGCCAGATGCCCCATGGACAGGCGCGGCGCAGGCATGGCGCGGGGCACATGCGCCACCTGCCGCAAGGAAAGGCGGGGCTGCCGCGCAGCCACCCGTTCGGCACGGTCTTGCCCACGCGAGCGGGGCGCCGCCGTCAGCACGGCCTTGGTGCGGCCCGCACCTGTGGCCCTGGCAGCCACGGCCACAGGCTGCCGCCGGTCAGGGCGTGCCTGAGGGGCTTTCTCTTTCTGGGTGTTGCCAGCCTTGCCTTGGGCAGCCGCAGCCCGGGTTTACGCGCTGGCTGGCGGCTTGCCAGCGCCCGGTTTTGCCTGGGTCGCCTTGGCGGTTTTGGGTTTGGGTGCAGCCGCCTTGGCAGCCGCCTTGGCGGGCTTTTTAGCTGGTGCCGCATGAGCCACCGGCGCCAGTCCCAACACAACCCCTGCCGAAACCGCCCCGATACGACGCCACCACCATGAAACGCGCTTAATCAGTGCAGCAGACAGCATTTTTTTCAACAACCTCAAAGCCAGGGGAAAAACGGGTTCGCCGAGTGTACTGAAAGCAAAAAAAGGGCGCAATATCAAACACTTGCACCCTTTTTCTAAACTACTGTGTTAAATATCAGTGTTTATATCAGCCTTGGGCCGCCACTTTGTCAGCTTTGCTGTGTAACTTGTTGAGAGCACTCAGATAAGCCTTGGCCGAGGCGACCACGATATCGGGGTCTGCGCCCACGCCGTTGACCACCCGGCCCGAGTTTTGCAGCCGCACGGTGACTTCGCCCTGGCTTTCGGTGTTGCCGCTGATGGCGTTGACCGAGTACAGCACCATTTCGGCCCCGCTTTTGACGTGGCTTTCAATGGCCTTGAGCGAAGCATCGACCGGGCCATTGCCTTCGGACTGGCCGCGCACTTCCTGCCCACCCACGGTGAACACGATTTCGGCGCTGGGCATTTCACCGGTTTCGCTGCGCTGGGCCAGCGAGATGAAACCGTAGTGCTCTTTGTCGGGGGTGACGCTTTCGTCGCTGACCAAGGCCAGGATGTCTTCGTCAAAAATCTCGCTCTTGCGGTCGGCCAGCTCTTTGAAGCGTGCAAAAGCGGCCATGATTTCGCTTTCGGACTCCATCACCACACCCAGCTCTTGCAGGCGCTGCTTGAAAGCGTTGCGGCCACTGAGCTTGCCCAGCACGATTTTGTTGGCGCTCCAGCCCACGTCTTCGGCGCGCATGATTTCGTAGGTGTCGCGCGCCTTGAGCACGCCGTCTTGGTGAATGCCGCTGGCGTGCGCGAAGGCATTGGCGCCCACCACGGCCTTGTTGGGCTGCACCACAAAGCCGGTGGTGTGGCTGACCATCTTGCTGGCGGGCACGATCTGGCTGGTGTCGATGTCCACTTGCAGGCCGAAGTAGTCGCGCCGGGTTTTCACTGCCATCACCACTTCTTCCAGGCTGCAATTGCCCGCGCGCTCGCCCAGGCCGTTGATGGTGCATTCGATCTGCCGCGCACCGCCGATCTTCACACCCGCCAGGCTGTTGGCCACAGCCATGCCCAGGTCGTTGTGGCAGTGCACGCTCCAGATGGCCTGGTCGCTGTTGGGCACTTTCTCGCGCAGGGTTTTGATGAAGTGGCCGTACAGCTCGGGAATGGCGTAGCCCACGGTGTCAGGGATGTTGATGGTGCGCGCGCCTTCCTTGATGACGGCCTCGCACACGCGGGCCAGGAAGTCGATGTCGCTGCGGTAGCCGTCTTCGGCGCTGAATTCGATGTCGTCCATCAAATTGCGCGCAAAGCGCACGGCCAGCTTGGCTTGCTCGAACACCTCATCGGGTGTCATGCGCAGCTTTTTCTCCATGTGCAGTGGGCTGGTGGCAATGAAGGTGTGGATGCGCCCGCGGTTGGCGCCTTTGAGAGCCTCGGCTGCACGGCTGATGTCGCGGTCGTTGGCGCGGCTGAGCGAGCAGACGGTGGAGTCCTTGATGGCATCGGCAATGCTTTTGACGCATTCAAAGTCGCCGTTGCTGCTGGCGGCAAAGCCGGCTTCGATCACGTCCACCTTCAGGCGCTCCAGCTGGCGGGCAATGCGCAGCTTTTCGTCGCGCGTCATGCTGGCGCCGGGCGATTGTTCGCCATCGCGCAAGGTGGTGTCGAAGATGATGAGTTTGTCGGTCATGGGTTGCTCCGTTTTTTGATGGTGTATTTGAGGCAAGACCTGCGCAAACAGGTCTTTTTTCTTGAATTGTTTTCAGTCTGCATCAGGTGCGCATTGTGCCTGCCGGGGATCATGGGCAGCCACAGCCTGCGCGCCCATCACCAGGCCATGCGGCTCTTGCCCGGCCTAGTAAATGGCGCGATAAGACCAAGTGCTCTCCTTGCACCTGATCGGGGAGAAAAGCGCGGTATGGGATAGGGAGCTGCTGCTGACGCATGGGGTCTTTTCCTTGTAGGGGTTAAACACCACCAGCAACTTCGTGAATGAAAAACGGCCCGTTGCTGGTGCATACGGGCCGTGGTCTTGGGTCTGCTTCAAATGCCGCCTAGGGCGGGCTTTGAGCCATTCAACGCGCGCGACAACCTCTGCCCGTCAAGGGCGGTAGTAGTAAAGCGGTGGTGCGGCGGAACATGGCGGCAGACTATAGCAAAGTTGGATGAAAGTTTGCCGCCACGCGCTGTTTTAGATAGTCGCCCGCGGTGATGGCAGCATACTTTCCGCTCGGGCTTTCAATCCATGCATCGCGGTTGGCCTGCGCAAAAAAGGCCATGCTGTAACGATCGCCCATGTGCTCGCCCGGCCGCGGACGCATTACGCGGTGAAAGTTCGATGGCAGTCGGTCATCACTCCAGCGCATCAGCATATCGCCAATGTTGCAGGTGATGGCTTTTTCGTCAGCCGGCACGGGCGTCCAGGCCTGGCTGTCCATTTCCTTACCGGGCAACACTTGCAGACCGCCCTGCCCCTGTCGCTGGAACAGCAGCGTCAGGCAGTCAAAGTCGGTATGCGCACCCGCACGCCACAGGCCCATGCCGGATGCCTGTTGAGGTGTCAGGGCATAGTAGTGCAGCAAGCGCAAGGTGCTCTGATATGTGGCCTGCGACGGGTCATGCACCTGGGCAAAAAATCCACGCGACATACCCAGGCGTGTCGCAAAGCACGACAGCACCTGCATGGCAACACCCCAACAGCGCGCTTCAAAGTCCAGCATCACACGCTGAAAGCCCGGCAGTTCTTCCTCGGCAGGCCACAGGCCTTGCATGTGCGGGCGGGTAATCTGGTACGACTCTTTTTGGTCTGGTGTGCCTGTCGAGGGACGTACCTGCGCACGGCTTTCCCAGCCCACGTTGTCCGCCTTGCGATGCGGCCACCGGGCCTTAATGTCGTCCGGCAAGTCAAAAAAGCGCTGTGCCATAGCGAAAGCCTCATCCACTTCAGCTTGTGCAATGCCATGGTTGATTAACTGGAAAAAGCCAACGTCCACAGCCGCATCCCACAGCTGGGTGGCAATGTCTTCAAAGCGCCGGTCGAAGTCGCTCATGTCGATCTGCCGCACCTCGCGGGTGCAAGTTTCGGTGCCTATCGCGCCCATGCGCGATTCCTTGCGCAATTCAGCCATGACAGACGAGGAAGATGTGTGCATGACGAGGAACTCCTTGAATGAAAGTGGAAACATTCAAGAGCAATTTCCGGCACGGTGCCCAAAGCGACCCCGTGGTGAACGCTTCTACTCTTGCCACCATGAATCACGCAAGTTGAATGCCAGCGCCGGGGCACTGGCATGGCTCCTGCATGCACCCAGGCGGTGCCCATCCTCTTGCGCCACACGCCATGCCCAGTCCCGACCTACCCACTGAAGCCGTGCTCAATGAGCGCGACACGCTCTATCTGCGCCACGCCATTGCGCTGTCACGCACCAGCCGCCAGCGTGGCAACCGCCCCTTTGGCGCGGTAATCGTCTCGCATGACGGCCGCGTGCTGGCCGAAGCCTGGAACAGTAATGGCGAAACAGGCGATTGCACCGCCCATGCCGAAACCAGCGCCATCCGCCTGGCCAGCCCGCACCACTCGCGTGACGAACTGGCACAAGCCACCCTGTATTCGTCGGGCGAGCCATGCGTGATGTGCGCGGGCGCGATCTTCTGGGCCAACATCCGGCGTGTGGTGTACGGCATTGATGCCGTGCGCCTGCGCAGCTTCCGCGGCGAGCGTGGCGACCAACGTGATGCCGAACTTTCTTGCCGGGACGTATTTGCCGCTTCACCACACGTCATTGCCTGCATCGGTCCCGCCCTGATCGACGAAGCCAGCGCACCACACCTGGGCGCTTGGAAAAGCTGACGTGCGCGATGCACCTTGGCGGTGAAGCCACTAGACCAGCTCCGCACACATCTTTGCGAGCTTTCGCGTAGACATCCTCCTAGCCGCTCCCTCCAGCCATATTGCACATCGGCCATCGCCCGCTGCTCATACAGGCATTGGCACGCGGGTTGCTAAGGCTGTGACATCACAACCCGATCACACAACAAGGCTCCGTCATGCGCGTGCTCGTCATCTTCTCGCACCCTGTTGAAAGCAGCTTCAACGCCGCCTTGCATCGGATCGTGGTCGACCAGCTGCGCATCGCCGGCCATGAAGTAGACGACTGCGACCTTTACGCCGAAGGCTTCAGTCCCGTCATGTCGCGCGAGGAGCGGCTGGGCTACCACGACGTACCCAGTAACCAAAAAAGTGTGCAGACCTACGTCGATCGCCTTCAACGCGCCGAGGCACTGGTGTTTTGCTTTCCCACCTGGTGCTTTGGACTGCCCGCCATGCTCAAGGGCTATTTCGACCGCGTACTGATGCCCGGCGTGGCATTTGACATCAGCGACCCACAGCATGTGCGTCCATCGCTCACACACATCAAGCGGATTGTTGGCGTTGTCACGTATGGCAGGCCACGCCATGTGGCCTGGTACATGGGAGATCCACCACGCAAGGCGATTACACGCTACATGCGTCTGCTCACGGGTGGCAGCGCTAGAACCGACTACTACGCCCACTACCACATGAACGTCGCCACCCCAGCCAGCCTGGAAGCCTTCAAGCAACGGGTGGGCCGCGCCATGGCCACGCTGAGTTGAAAGCCCAGAAGATGGAAACCTCCCGCCTGTTGCGCCGCGCCCGTCTGCCCGCCTGGCTACTGCCCAGTCACTGGCCCCGCACCGATGCCCAGCCCAGCTTGGCAGACATCTCCATTGTCCATACCCGCATCGCACGCATCACACCGCATATGCCATCTCAGGCATTGCCCTGCATGCCGATCTGGGATCTGGATGGCGCCCCTGTGCTGCCCGGCCTGCTGGACGCCCATGTACACCTGGACAAAACCTTCACCCGTGCACGCATGGGCGCCATATCCCCGGGTCTGCTGAGCGCAATCGACGCCATGATGGTTGACAAGGCCAGATGGACACCCGGGGACGTGCGTCACCGTGCCGAATGCGCACTGCACTGGGCGCAGGAAGCAGGCAGCATGCACCTGCGTACGCACTGTGACTGGTGGGACCCCATCAGCCCTCCGATTGCCTGGTCCGTGCTGCGCGAGCTGGCCGAGCAATGGCGCGGTCGCCTGAAGATCGAGCGCGTCAGCCTCAGTCCGCTCACGCTGTATGAGGACAGGGACTGGGCCTTTGCCACCGCAGCCCGCGTGGCTTCCAGCGGCCCAGGGGCACTGCTAGGCGGCTTCGTGCACTCCACACACTTCAGCGTGTCGGCGCTGCGTCACCTATTGGAAGCCGCCCAGGCATATGAGTTGGATGTCGATCTGCATTGCGACGAAGAGCTGGAGCCAGCCGCCAAGGGTCTGGCCACAGTGGTCACTCTCATGAGTGCCTTGGGCTTTGAAGGACGCGTGGTATGCGGCCATGTCTGCGCCCTGGCCGCCAAGCCCGAAAGCGAGGCGCTGCGCATCCTCGATGCCGTTGCCACCCAGCGCATCACCCTGGTCGCACTGCCGGCCACCAACCTGATCCTGCAAGATGCCGTCGCAGGGCGAACTCCCCGCCAGCGCGGCCTGACCCTGGTGAAAGAAGCGCGGGCGCGCGGCATTCCCGTTTTACTGGCCAGTGACAACGTGCAAGACGCGTTTTGCCCCACCGGCAGTTACGACCCGCTGGAGGCACTACTGATCGGCACACCAATGGGGCAGCTTGAATCGCCCTTCGACACCTGGTCAGACACCATTTGCCACACGGGTGCGCTGGCACAGGATGCAAGCGTGCTCCCGTTGCAGGCAGGCATGCCCGCTGACCTGGTGATCTTCCCTGCCTCAGACGCCTGGAGCTTTCCCTCGCGCACCCAGCCACGCGTGGTGCTGCGCGGCGGTGTACCCACAGGCAGTGTGCCTGCCAACTGGTCAATGCGTATCGCCGCGCAAGGGATACCCGCATGATCCCCCCTGTGCAAGCCGCCACACCGCTGGCCCGTTACGCCGCATGGCGGCGTGCTGGTGATTTCATCTTCCTGTCTGGTGTGATTGCCGTAGATCCCGTGGCCGGCAAGATCGTGCGCGGCTACGCTGATATTCCTGACGACGCTGCACGCCTGATCGGGCGCACCGGTGAATTCAGCAGTGACATCAAAGAAGGCCCCGTGCTGGCGCAAAGCTGGCATGTACTCGACAGCATTCGGCAAACCCTTGAGACCGCGCTGGCGGCCAGATGAGCGATGTGGTCAAGCTGGTGCAGTACTTCCGCTGCCTGGATCACTTTCCCCTCTACAGCCGCGTGCGCAAGCTGTTTTTCCCGGGGGAGCTTCCCGTTTCTACCGTGGTTGAGGTCAGCGCCATGCTGCCCACAACTGACATCCTGATCGAAGTGGAAGCCACTGCGTGGCTGCCCGCCAAGGCCTGACTATGCTAAATGGCTACACCCCACCCCAGCGCTACCTGCCCTACCTGAGTTGGACCGAAATCGATGCACTGCCCGATAAGGCAAACACTGTCGTCGTGCTTCCAACCGGCGCGACCGAGCAGCACGGCCCGCACCTACCCTGCGCGGTAGACAGCGTGATCGCCGCAGGTGTCATAGGTCATGCGCTGGCGCGCCTGCCAGACAACGTGCCCGCCTTCGCCATGGCACCCGTGACCTATGGCAAATCCGATGAGCATCTGCACTTTCCCGGCACCGTCACACTCAGCGGTCCCACGCTGCTGGCCACCATGCAGGAAATTGGCGAATCGGTCTACCGCACCGGTTTTCGCAAGCTGCTCATTGTCAATGGACACGGCGGCCAACCACAAGTCATGGAGATGGCTGCGCGCGAATTGCGCCTGCGCCATGGCGACTACATCGTCGTGCCCGGGTTCACTTGGCGCGTGCCGCATATCGCCAGTCAGTTCCTGAGCGAGCAGGAAAAAAAACTCGCCATGCATGCAGGCCACGCGGAAACCGCGCTAATGCTGGCACTGGCGCCTGACACCGTACGCATGGATCGCGCAGTGGCCAACATGCCCACGCCCTTTCCCAGCCAGATGCTTTCGCCCGACGGGCGTCCTGCCTGCGCCTGGGCCGCACGCGACTTTGGCCCCACCGGGGTCATTGGCGATCCGCGTCCGGCCACCGCCGAGCAAGGTCACGCCATCCTGGCGTCACTTGCCGACAGCTGGGCGCAAGCCATTACCGAGCTGCACCAGCTGCGCTGGGTCGCACGGGAACAAGCCACCTGGGGGAACACCCAGCCGCCAGGTCATTTGCAAAGCGCCACTGGCCTGGATCCTGCATGAACCTTCACACCTTTTTTCAAGGAGCTGCATCATGACCCCACGTTTTTCCTCTACCGCCTTGCGCATCCTTACCGCCGCCTTCGCCCTGGGCGGCGCCAGCGCACAGGCACAGGAAAAATTCACCTATCTCACCAACTGGTACGCACAAGCCGAGCATGGGGGTTTTTACCAGGCCCTGGCCACGGGTCTGTACAAGCAGGCAGGGCTGGATGTGAATATCAAGATGGGCGGCCCACAAGTCAATGTAGTGCAGCTGATGGCTGCCGGCCAGGCCGACTGCGTAATGGGGTCAAGCGACTTGCAGATGACGCAAACGCGCGAAGGCGGCGTACCGGTTATCACGGTGGCTGCGTCCTTCCAGAAAGATCCACAGGTCATCATCGCGCACGAAGACGTGAAGTCCTTCGCAGATCTGAAAGGCAAAACCATCCTCATCGCCGCCACTGCTCAACGTGGCCATTGGCCCTGGCTGAAAGCCAAATTCGGCCTCAACGATGCGCAGGCGCGCCCCTACACCTTCAATATCCAGCCCTTCCTGGCCGACAAAAACACGGCCCAGCAGGGGTACCTGACATCCGAGCCCTACGCCATTCAGAAGGCCGGCGTAAAGACCAGCGTGCTGCTGTTCAGCGACCACGGCTACCCCGCCTACGCCACCACCATCACCTGCATGGACAAAACCGTGAAAGAGCGCGCCAAGGCAGTGCAAGCCTTCGTCAAGGCAACCATGGAAGGCTGGAAAAGCTATCTGGCCAACCCCGCACCTGCCAACGCACTCATCAAAAAAGACAACCCCAACATGACGGACGAGCAGCTGGCCTACAGCGTCGCCAAGCTCAAGGAAATGGGCATTGTCACTGGCGGTGATGCCGCCAGGCTGGGCATTGGCGTCATGACGCCAGAGCGCGTAAAAGCCAGCTATGACTTTCTGGCGCAGCACAAACTGATCGACCCCACCAAGGTCCGGGCTGAGGATGCCTACACGCTTGAGTTCGTCAAGGATCTGCGCATCTTGCCCTGAAAAACGCCACCCAGCCCTTCAACATGATCACGACTCTCGAGCTTCCTCCCGCCGTCGAAGTGCTATCGGCAGAAAAAACCTATCCCGATGGCACCCAGGCACTATTGCCGGTTGACCTGAGCATCCAGCAAGGCGAATTCATCACACTGCTGGGCCCGTCGGGATGTGGCAAAAGCACGCTGTTGAAAATGATCGCGGGCCTCACCCAGCCATCGGACGGCCGCCTACACCTGTGGCGCAAGCCAGTGTCCCAGCTGCATGAAACAGGCCGCAAGATGGCATTCGTCTTCCAGTCCCCCACGCTGATGCCCTGGGCCAGCGTGCAGGCCAATGTGCGGCTGCCGCTGGATCTGGCCGGTACGCCGCGTACCGATGCCGAACAGCGCGTGGCCCATGCACTGGCACAAGTCGGCCTGTCCAAGTTCGCCCATGCCTTGCCGCGCCAGCTATCGGGTGGCATGCAAATGCGCGTATCAATTGCACGCGGACTGGTCATGCAGCCCAACCTGCTGCTCATGGACGAACCTTTTGGCGCGCTGGATGAAATCACACGCCACAAGCTTGACACCGAGCTGCTGGATCTATGGGCAAAGCAAAACCTGACCGTGATCTTCGTCACCCACTCGATCCATGAGGCGGTTTTTCTCTCCACCCGCGTGGTTGTGATGGCTGCGCGGCCCGGGCGGATC
Organism: Pseudomonadota bacterium; assembly: GCA_030535425.1. Classification (GTDB taxonomy): domain Bacteria; phylum Pseudomonadota; class Gammaproteobacteria; order Burkholderiales; family Burkholderiaceae_C; genus Ottowia. Next base: position 14,248 of record JAUNHQ010000042.1, read on the forward strand.
GTAGAGCAAATCTATATCAATGCGCCGTTTCCGCGCACCGGGGACTTCATGGTCAGCCCCGAATTCAGCGGCTATGCCAGGCAGCTGCAGGACAGCCTTCAACGCGCAAGCATCCACACCCAGGAGGAAGTCGTCACATGAACGCCGTCACCTCTGCGAGCGCCATCACGCTTCACGCCGACGCACACACCAGCGCTCATACCGACACACACGCTGCACACAACCCGCCAGCGTTCCCAGACAGCGCCGTCATGCATTCGCCATCGCCCTCCCGCCTTCCCATTGCGCGCCGCCCCACAACGCCCTGGTTGCGCCAGCCCCGCGTACAGCGGGTGTTCTATCCCGCGCTGGTTGGCGTGGCGCTGTTGCTGCTGTGGCAGTCACTGGTTGTCGTCTTCGAGTGGCCACCGTATCTGGTGCCCTCGCCGTGGCTCATGCTGCAAACGCTGGTGACGGACTTCACATCGCTAATGCTGTCGCTGTGGGTCACGGTCAAGATCACACTGCTGGCTTTCATTGCTGCCACGGTCGCCGGGGTGCTTGTCAGCTTTGTGTTCGTGCAAAACAAGGCTATCGAAACCGCACTGTTTCCCTACGCCGTGCTCTTGCAGGTCACGCCTATCGTGGCGGTCGCCCCCCTCATCATCATCTGGTTCAAAGACCCCACGCTGTCGATGGTGATCTGCGCCGCGCTGGTGGCTCTGTTCCCCATCATCAGCAACACCACGCTCGGGCTGCGCAGTGTCGATCCTGATTTGCAGGCTTACTTCAGACTCAACCGCGCTACGCGCTGGCAAACACTCACGCGCCTGCGTATTCCCAGCGCGCTGCCTTATTTTTTCGGTGGTCTGCGCATCTCCAGTGGTCTGGCTCTGATCGGTGCAGTGGTAGCCGAGTTCGTCGCCGGTACCGGTGGCACCGGTGCAGGGCTGGCCTATCAAATTCTGCAGTCGGGCTTTCAGCTCAATATTCCGCGCATGTTCGCCGCTTTGTTGCTGATCTCACTGACCGGCGTGGCGCTGTTCGTACTCATGGCCTGGCTCTCTCGCCTGGCACTGGGCAGCTGGCATGCCAGTGAAACGCCACACGACTGAAATACTCCTTATTTAGTAGCTACCAGCGCCCACCCATAAAGCGCAAATAGCCTAAAACATTTAAACCCTAGCAATCGACTTGCGCCATGACCTCTCTTGCCGCCGTCCAGTTAACCCAGCGCCTGCCCCAGCTTGAGTGGATCACTGACCCCCACCGCATTGCGCGGCTGTCGCAAGACTTTGCCTGGTTCAGCCCTGTGCTCAAACGTGCGCTGGAAGGCAAGGCAGGCGATCTGGCCGTGCGCCCACGCACCGAGCAAGACATCCGCCTGGCCGTTGCAGCCTGTGCTCAGGCAGGCATTCCCATCACCGTGCGCGGAAGCGGCACCGGCAACTATGGCCAGTGCACGCCGCTTTCAGGCGGACTAATCCTGGACATGAGCGGCTACAACGCCTTTGGCTGGATACATGGCGACGTGGGTCGCGCCCAAGCTGGCATCCGCCTGGCGGACTTTGACAAACATGCACGCCCTCACGGGCGCGAGCTGCGCTGGTTACCCTCAACTTACCGCAGCGCCACACTGGGTGGTCTGTTTGGCGGCGGTTTTGGCGGTGCCGGGTCTATCAATTACGGGCCGTTGGCCGCGCCGGGCAACATACTGGGCGCACGGGTAATGACGGTTGAACCCGAACCGCGCTGCATTGAGCTGCGCGGCCCCGATGCCATGGCACTGCACCATGTGTATGGCACCAACGGCATCGTTCTGGAGCTGGAAGTGGCGCTGGCACCCGCCGTGGACTGGGTCGAATGCATTGCTACCTTCGATGACTTCAACCGCGCGTTGGATTTCGCCTACCTGCTGGGCCAATCACCGGGCTTGGTGAAAAAGGAAGTGTGCTTTCTCGGCGCCCCGGTTCCCGATCACCTCAGCGGCTTGTCAGCCCATCTTCCCCGGGGCTGTCATGCTGTTCTCATGATGGTGGCGCCGCCTTCTGAAGAAGGCATGCGCCTGCTGGCCGCGCAGCACCGCGGCCACATCACCTATCGTCAGGGAGCCGATGAAGCGCGCACCTCATCCAAGACCCTGCTGGAGTTCACCTGGAACCACACCACGCTGCACGCGATGAAAATGGACAAGACACTGACCTATATCCAAAGCGGCTTCGACCCCTCGCGCTGCCTCGAACAGGTACGTGAACTTGAAAAAACGCTGGCTGGCGAAGTGATGATGCACTTGGAATTTCTGCGCACCAAGGAAGGCGCCTTCAATTGCAGTGGCCTACAACTGATCCGCTACACCAGCGACGAGCGGCTGGCCGAGATCATGCAGATTTACCGCGACCACGGCGTGCACATCAACAACCCGCACGCCTACATCGTCGAGGATGGCAAACAAAACCACCGGCTGGATCCTGCCGTGATGCAGGCCAAGGCCCGATTTGACCCACAGGGCCTGCTCAACCCAGGCAAGCTGCGCAGCTGGCCGCACGTGTCTTCCTCCACCACTGCTGCATGACCGCATCTGACAAAACCCTGCTGATCCGTCACGCCCGCTGCATCGCCACGATGGACGATGCCGGCACCGAGCTTGAAAACGCCTCCATCCTGGTGCGTGGCCCGCTGATTGAAGCCATTGGGCCAGCCAGCGATCTGCCTGCCGAAGCCGACGAAGTCATTGACGCACGCCATCACCTGGTGGTGCCAGGGCTGGTCAACACGCACCATCACATGTACCAGAGCCTCACGCGGGCCATACCGGGCGTGCAGGATGCAGAGCTGTTCGGGTGGCTGCACGGCCTGTACCCGCTGTGGGCCGGTCTGACGCCCGAGATGGTGCGCGTATCCACGCAGCTGGCCATGGCCGAATTGCTGCTGTCAGGCTGCACCACCAGCAGCGATCACCTGTACCTCTACCCCAACGGTGTGCGGCTGGAAGACAGCATCGAAGCCGCACAGACCATTGGCATGCGGTTTGTCGCCGCCCGCGGCAGCATGAGCGTGGGCCAAAGCGCGGGTGGCCTGCCGCCCGACAGTCTGGTCGAGCGCGAAGAGGCCATCCTGCAAGACAGCCAACGCCTGATCGAGCGCTGGCATGACCCCTCGCACGGCGCCATGGTGCAAATCGCCCTGGCGCCCTGCTCTCCCTTCAGCGTCAGCCGTGATCTCATGCGCGAATCGGCTGAGCTGGCGCGCTCTTATGCCACGCGCTTTGGCCCCCGCGGCGTGCGGCTGCATACCCACCTGGCCGAGAACGACCACGACATCGCCTACAGCCAGGAGAAGTTCCACTGCACCCCGGCGGAATACGCGCAGGAGCTGGGATGGCTGGGCGAGGATGTATGGCACGCACACTGCGTGCGGCTGGGCGATGAAGGTATCTCGCTGTTTGCCGCCAGCCGCACCGGCGTGGCCCATTGCCCGTGCAGCAATATGCGTCTGGCCAGCGGCATCGCACCCGTGCGCCGCATGCTGGACGCAGGCATACCCGTTGGCCTGGGCGCAGACGGCAGCGCCAGCAATGACGCAGCCCACATGGTCAATGAGGCGCGCCAGGCCATGCTGCTGGCACGCGTGGGTCGCGCCATGCAGCCCGCGCACTCGCGTAACGGCCAGACCTTTTTCGGCTGCGATCTTGGCCCCGCCGAAATGACCGCCCGCGACGCACTGCGCCTGGCCACCCGGGGCGGCGCCCAGGTGCTCGGCCGGCAAGCCGATATCGGACAGATCGCACCCGGCATGTGCGCGGACCTGGCCCTGTTTCGCCTGGATACGCTTGCCATGGCCGGCGGCGCGGTGCACGACCCCGTAGCCGCCCTGCTGCTGTGCGCCAGCCCGGCGGCGGAGCATGTATGGGTGCATGGCCGGCCCGTTGTCAGCCACGGCCAGCTCCGCACCCTTGACCTGCCCGTGCTCGTGGAGCAGCACAACCGCCTGGCGGCCCGCCTGGTTCACTCGCGCTGAACCAGCCCATCTGCGGGTCTGACAAAGTGTGGGCGCAGGCATCAAACCGATGCACCGCTGCCACAACCCCGGTGAACAATTTGTGCGGCAATGAAAGAGGCGCTCAGCCAGAGGCACGTGGGCATCCACGTCCAGCTCGCAGGCCATGACGCGTTTGTCACACGTTTTGCACGCGCTGGGCACACCGTCAGGCGGTCGACGCTTCTGCCAGCAACGCCGACAAATGCCCGGCCATATCGACCGTGCCGCACGCGGCGTTGACGTGATCGAAGCAGCCATACCAGCCGCAGGCCGCTGCCGTATGGCCAGGCTCGGCACAGGTTTCTGCCAGCGTTAGCAACTCAATGCCCTGGCCCGCCAGGGCCCTGTTCGCACGGTTTTCATCCATGCATCGCCCTGCCAAGGGGCCAAGCATTTCTGATCTTTGACAACCTGGGGGGCATCACTGCAAGCCAGTGATAGGCATGCCAGCAGCAGCAAAGTGTCGGTGTGCGGCAAGCCCATCTGCACGCTGCTGCCCGCAAACACATGCACATTGCATTCAAGCCAATGCACAGCGCGCCGTACCTGTTGCCAAGGCCCCAGCGTCAGGCATGCCGCATGACAGCGTTTTTGCGCTGGATCCGTCGGCGCGCGTGCATCGAGAATGCGATGCACGTCGCCTCAACGATGGCGGCGACGCCACCCCAGCAGACCCACCCCAAGGCTGGTGAGCAGCAAGCCTGGCAAACCAAAGACCGGTACAGCGGCAACAGTACCACCGGCCCCACCGCCTCCACCGCCCACCACAGTGCTGGTCACCGTGCCGGTGCATCGCGGCTGAGCAGGGCAAGCCGTGTCGCCGCCGCCGGAGACAACAGCGGTGTTGGTAACGCTGGCAGGTGCCGTTGCGCTCACGGCAACGTCAATGGTGATGGCCGCAGCGCTGGCGCCAGCGGCTACAGAAGCGAAGGAAGTGCAGGTGACGGTTTGCGCGGCAATGCTGCAGGTCCAACCGGTGCCGCCGGCCGTTGTGGGCGTGATGCCGGCGGGCAATGTATCCGTCACGGTAATGGTGCCGCTGGTGGCAGCCAGTGTGGATTGGTTGCTGAGCGTCAGGGTGTAGCTGCCGTTGGCGCCCGCGGTCAAGGCACTGGCGGTTTTGGCCAGCGCCAGCTCAGGCGGCACGACAGGCAGGCTGTTGGCGTTGTAGGCAATGAAAGCGCTGTCGGCGTTGCCGGAGAGGATTTGCCTGAACGACGCGATTTGGGCCGCGTTGGCTGCCGTGATGCCGAAATCGGTGAAATCGTAGGCCAGCAGGCGCAGATCGCGTGTGCCGTTGATAGCAAAACGCTCGCCCAGCGTACCGGCGTTATAGAACGCCCATCGCTGGCGCCCCACGGAAGCCACGCTCCCAAAGCTGACCGAAAGCGCCGTGCCAACCAAGTTGCCGCTGGCGTCATAAAAGCCCAACGTTTCACTGCCAGCCGGATCGCCAGTCTGGGTGAGAACGATGTCAGGCACACCGTCGCCAATCACGGCATTCGTGATGCCAGCCCCATTGATAGCCACCCGTAGAGTGTTGGCCGTCGGAATGTTAAAGACCGCTGTGGCCATCTCCAGCCCTTGCGTGCCATCGTCCAGGTAATACGACAGGGGGCGCCCTGCATTGCTGGGCACATCGCCGCCGGGATACGCGGCAGCCTGATCCACGCCACCCCAGTGGCTGGCGATCCCGATCACGTTGCTGCCTGTGGATAAGGGCTGCGTAACCCCCGGCACGGGCAAGGCACGGAACACCTGGGGCGAAAAACTCACACTGTTGGCGGACAAGGCGCTGTCGTTGACCCCGGTGGAAAACGTGCCCGCACTGGTTGTGAAGCCCAGCAGCAGGTTGCTGTCATCGGGCACCGTTGCATTGATGGCGCCCGAAGCCGATGGCCAATACCCGCCATAGCTGCCATAAACACCCGTCACGTTAGCGGCCTGTGCCGCGCTGTGCGCCAGCAAGGTCACCGCCAGAACAGAACCGCCCAGCAGGCCGGACAGCACGCGAGAAGAAAGCGCAAAGGCCCAAGTGGCTTCGCTTGTGGACACAGTGGATGCTCCCCATTCAAAAATGCATGGATTTTCATGAAGTTAATGTGCAAAGCATGCGCCATGGCGTGCGCGTCAAGCCTGCTCGCCGCTTGTGGCACGCAGCTTGGCACAGCAACCGCAGATTATGGGAGCGCCAGCCGCCCGCCCAAGCCGCCAGGCGCGGTCTTTGTGAACGATTCAACGCGTGCAACAAGCGCTGCGACGCCAAGGGCGGTCTTAGCCACGCAGTGCTGCGGCGGAACATGGCGGCGCTGCCAACAGCGCCGACAAGTGCCCGGCCATATCGCCCGTGCCGCACGCGGCGTTGACGTGATCGAAGTAGCCATACCAGCCGCTGGCCGCGATGCCCGCCAGCAAGGCGCTGCGCGCGGCAGGGTCGGCAAAGCGCCAGATGCCCAGGTAGCGGTGGCCGCTGCCGTGGTCAAGGTCGGCGCAGGTTTCTGCCAACGTCAGCAGCTCGATGCCCTGGCCCGCCAGGGCACCCATGCCAGCGCGGATGCCATCCACAAAACCTTGGCGCTCCGTCCTGGACAGCGCTTGCCAGGCGGCGTTGGGGGTGTACAGCTCCACCAGGTAATGGGGTGCTTGAGTAGACGAATCGTGCCGAGGCATTCAGTTTCTCCGCTGGTCACAAACTATCAAAGACTGCGCAGCGCGCGCTGGCAGATGCGGGCGGTGGCCGGGCCGGGGCTGGCTTGTTGCCAGTCGGCGCACAGGCTGCGCACCCAGTCGGGCCGGGTTTTGGCCGCGTCGTTGAGCCAGTTGGCCACCGAGTCCTGCACGTAGCGCGAAGCATCGGCGCGCAAGGGCAGCAGCAGGGGCAAGGCGCGCTCAGGCTCGCGCTTGAGCGCCTCAATGTGCGCGCACCACACGCCGCGCGGGCGCAAGGCTTCGCAGGCAAAGCGGCGCAGGTATTCGGATGGCGCGGCCGTCCAGGGCCGCAGCAGGGCCAGGGCTTCGTCCAGCTGCGCCGCCAGGTGCGGGCGCTGCGCCATCCACGCCCATTCGCGCACGCCAAAGTGCGCGTCATCGGCCAGCGGCGCCACGGCCTTCAGGCGATCGGGCAGCGGCATGGCCTGCGCACCGATCATGAAACAGGCCCAGCCGCGCACGGTATCTGAGCCATGCGCCTGGCAAGCAGCCACGCCCGCCGGGCCCAGCGCATCCAGCAGCACCGCGCCCATGCGCTGCATGCGCTTCAAGATGCCCAGCTGGCTGGCCGCGTCCACCTCGGCCAGGGCCGCAGTGGGCAGGTCAGGAAAAACGGCGCGCGCCAGCTGCGCCTGATTCACCGCCAGCCCTTCGGCCAGCGTGGCGCTGGCGATCTGGCCGCGCGAGAGGGCAGCCAGGGTATCGGGCGCGATGTCGGCGGCGCGGCGCGCGCCTTTGCGGGCCAGGGTGGGGGCCGGGGCGCTCATGTGGCCTGCTCCTGCACACCGCCTGCGTGGGCCCGCGCATGCGGCAAGTGCTGCGCCAGCTTGCCCAGCAGTTGCGACAGTTGCTGGCGCTCGCGCGTGTTCAGCGGCGCCAGCACGCTGGCAATCCAGGCGCTGTGCTGCGCCAGCAGCGGCTGCGCCAGGGCCTGACCCTGGGGCGTGAGCTGAATGCGCAACGCGCGCCGGTCATGCGCATCGGGCAGGCGCTCGATCAGCCCCTCGCGCGCCAGCCCGTCCAGCAGCCCGGTGACGGTGGCGCGGCTGATGCCCGCCTGCTCAGCCAGTTGGTTGGGTGCCAAGCCGCCCTGGCCTGCTGCATGCAGCAAGAAAAGCAGCACAAAACGCCCTTCAGACAAGCCATGCGGCGCCAGCAAGGCCGCGCAATCGCGGTCAATGGCAGCCGCCAGCGACAGGATTTCAAAGCACAGGCGAATGCCCTGCACGTCGGCCAGCCCGCGCTGCTGCGCCTCGTGCAGCAGGGCTTGGTATTTCTGCTCCAGCGTCATCATGACGGCAGCATATCATATGGCAGCTAATAATATGTGGGCGCATTTCAAGCCTGATGGAACCACCCATGGGGCTTAAGCGATGGCACAGACCCCTGCCCCAGCTACGCGCCATAGTGCGCAACCGGGGAGCCAGCTTCAGGATGCGAGCGCCGTGGCCGGGCAGCCTTCTTGAGGGAAAACTGACGATGGTGCTTGAGGCAAAGGCTCATGCGGCACGGCATGCGGCGGCTGTGCCTGGCTGACCCATCGCCAGGCATCGCGGCACATGTCGTCCAGACTGCGACGGGCCTGCCACCCGAGCATGCGGCGGGCCAGTTCAGCGCGGGCGTACACCACAGGCACTTCGCCCGGCCGCACCGGCGCTGTCTGGCAGGGGATGGCGCGGCCGCTGGCGGCTTCAAAAGCCTGCACCAACTCCCGCACCGAATGACCTTGCCCAGTGCCCAGGTTGACGTTCAGGCAAGCGCCAGGAGACGCTTGCAGCACCCAGTTCAAGGCCTGCACATGGCCTTCTGCCAAGTCCATGACATGAATGAAGTCGCGTATGCAGGTGCCGTCAGGTGTGGGATGCTCGTCACCGAAGATGTGCAGAAAAGGGCGTTTGCCCAGCGCCACATCGCACACGATGGGCATGAGGTTGCTGGGCACGCTGTGCGGCATCTCACCCAGCAAGCCGCTTTCATGCGCCCCCACCGGGTTGAAATAGCGCAGGCACACGGCACGCCAGCGCGCATCGGACTGCACCAGATCGGCAATGATCTGCTCGCCCATGGCCTTGGAACGCGCATAGGGGTTGGCGCCCAACAGTGGCGCACTTTCATCGATAGGCACGGACAAGGGCGTGCCATACACCGCAGCGGAGGATGAAAACACCAGGTTGCGCACGCCGGCAGCCTGCATGGCCTGTAGCAAGACCACCGTGCCAGACACATTCTGCTCGTAATAGCTGAGGGGCTGGGTCAGTGAGTCCGTCAGCACCTTGAGCGCGGCGAAATGCAGCACCACGTCAAAGCCGCCTTGATCGAGTACCGCAAAGACCCGTTCCCGGTCACGGATGTCTGCCTGGATCAGCTCCACGGGACGCCCCCCAATGCGCTGCACCAAAGACAGCGCCTGGCCGGTGCTGGTGCTCAGGTTGTCCAGCACCGCCAAGTCCCAGCCCTGTGCAAGCAGGGCGGTGCAAACGTGCGATCCGATATAGCCCGCACCGCCTGTCACCAAAGCTTTTGTGCCCATATTTCCCCCTGATGTGTCTTTATTTTGTTTTGGATATGTCTTTTAACGCTGGGCCACAACGCGGTTCAACCAGGCCCAGGACTGAGGTCGCTCAAAGCGCACCTCCAGCGGCATGCGGGAAACCCTGTAGCGTTCAGGCAAAGCCTCCAGCGGTTGCAAGCGCACCACCACGGACAGGTTGCGCGCCATCAGTGGCGAGCTGCTTTCGGACGGCTGACGTTCAGCCTCGGCAGCCACGCCCAGCACTTTGGCAGCGACGCGGCCGCCATCCTGAAAGACCAGCGTGGCGGGCTGGCCTGGCGTGGCGCGATCGAGCTCGCGCGGCTCCAGATACGCATGGATGACGGGATCGTCCGTGCTGAGCAGCGAGGCAATATTTGAATTGGCGTCCACCCACTCACCTTCTGTCGCCTGACGGCTGGACACGATGCCCGTAAACGGCATGCGCACGATCTCTTCCTGCTTGACTTGCTCAGGCATGCCTGGCACTGGCGGGCTGCTAACACTTTGGCTTTGGCGTGCCTCACGCAGGCGCGCTTCTTGCAGTTGCGCCAGCTCGACGCGCACGCGCGCTGCCTGCGATTGCGCTTGCAGCACCTGCATTTCGGCGCTTTGCACTTCCTGCACCGTGGCCGCCCCTTGCGTGCGCAAGCGGCGCATCAGGGTCACGCGCTGCTGTAGCTGGCCCGCCTGTGAATGGGCAATGGCCAAGGCGTCTCGCAAGGCCGCTTCCTGCGGATCGGTGACCCGCCGTGCTGCAACAGCCGCACTGGCACCCGCACTGGCGGCAGCTTCGGGCTGAGGCGGCATGGCAATGACGCGCTCGACCTTGGCCAAGACGTCGCCACGCGCCAGCTGGCTGCCCTGTGGCGCCATGTAGGTGACATGCCCCGTCACCCCGGAACGAATGACCGAGCCTTCCATGATGACCATGCCGGGCACTTGCTGCCAGAAGTAGCCCAGCACAAAGCGCCCCAGAAAAAACAGCGGCACCAGTGCCAGCAACAGCAGCACCGCGCGCCAACGCCAGCGCGGGGGCTGGCGCTTGGCTTGCGTGTATTCCACGGAAAGTCCGCCCAAGTCGGTGGCGCGGGCGGGAGGCGCTTCAAAATTGATTTTCATGGCTTGGCTTTCTGGTATTCGGCCAGCGATTGCACGATGACGCCTGAAAAGTGGGGCTGGCTGGACAACTCGCGCGCCAGCCAGGCCCACTGCGCCTGCGATTGCTGACGGCCTTTGTGGTGGCTGCTTTCTTCTGGCGACAGCTCACGTTCAATGCTTTGCGCCAGGCCCACGCGCAGCCCTTGCGCGTGGCGGGCCTGCTCAAGCAGGCGCAGCGTCACATCTTTGACGCGCTGCTGGTTCTGTGAATAGACCATGGGCACGACTTCGGCCACACCTGCCTGGTGCAAGGCCTGAAGAAAGCGCGCATCGTCAAGATCGCGGTGGTGCGTGGTCAAGACCAGCGGCCACGGCACGGCGTGGCCTGCCTCGCGCATGGTCTGCACCACGGCCTGCTTCCAGCTGCCTGTGTCCATGCTGCCTTTGGGCAGCTGGCTGTGCTCCAGATCCAGGTGCAAGGCGTCCACGCGCAGGCCGCGTGCGCTGGCCAGCAAGGCCATCAGCTCGCGCCGTCCTTGTGGCTGCACCCAATGCGGATCGCCCAGCAACAGCTCCAGGCGAATGCCTTGGCGCTGGGCCTGCGCGTACAGGCGCCCCCATTGCGCAGCATCCATGTTTCGCAGTTGCTCTGCCTTAAAAGACAGCAGCAAACGGCTGGTAGGCGGCAGGTTTTTCAGCCGCTGGGGCTCTTGCAGCAAGGGCTGCGCGTCCCACACGTACCAGCCCAGGCGCACCGCTGGCGCAGGGGCGCTGGCAGGCGGCTCAGTAGCTGCCTGCTGCATTTCTGAAACCGACGTCTGGGCACTGGCCACGGCCAGCGGCGCATCTTCCGTGGCGGCTGACGCGGCTTCGCCGCTGGTCTGCTCCAGCGTGGGGCAGACGGGCCCCAGCGCCAGCAGTTCAACTTCTGCCAGACGCAGGCGCTCAGAAAGGTCGATGACCCGCATGCCGGCCCCATACACCGCGTGCCGGGCGCGGTATTGCTGCGCCAGGCTTTCGCCCTCTTGCGCCGCCGCCCTCAGCCCGGCCACGCGCCAGCCCTCTTGGGCTGTTTTCAGGCCCGTGCGCGCCTGCTCCAGCTCGGCTTGCAGCAGCTCGCGCTCACGCAAGCCCCGGTCGATGTCGAACTGCCGCAGGTGACGCTCTTGTTGCAGCAGCGTCTCGGCCTGCTGGCGCTTGGCCGTCCATTCATTGCGGCGGCTGTCGCGCACGCTGCGCCATTGCAGGGGCAGCTGAAAGTCCACGAACACGCCTGTGTTGTGCCCCGAATGGCCGGGGGAATCGTTCAGGCGCGAATGCGCCAGCTGCACACCCGCTTCCACATGGCTGAGCATGCCGCCATCCAGCAGGCGCAACTGCGCCGATGCCGCAGCCAGGTTGATTTCCTGCGCGGCCTCCAGCCCCCGGCCGTCTTCCTGCATCAGGCGTGCGGCATCAAAGCAAGCCGTGCCCCAGCTGGGCCCGGCTTCGGGCAAGGGGGCTTGCGCCGCCAAGCCGGCTTGATGGCGCATCATGGCCTCGGCCTGGGCTTGTGCCTGGGTATGGCGTGCCAGCTGCATGCGCGCTGCATGGCCCAGGTCTTGCAGCTCCATGGCCTCGGCCGCCAGCATGGCGCCGTTGCGCACACGCTCTTGCAGCTGCGCTTGCAGCGGCTGGCTGGCCTCCACGAAGCCAGACGCCAGCGCCACCCGCTGCCGCGCATGCACGGCTTTCACGGCTTCGGCGCGCAGCTTCCGCACGGCATCGTTGCCGGCCAGGTCTTCGCGCAGCTGGGCGCGGGCCATGTCCCACTCGGCCTCGGTAACGTTGCGCTTTTGTGCCAGCTGGCTGGCCAGAAAAGGCCAGCGCACACCCACGGTCAAATGGGCACGGCCATAGTTGCGCACCAGCGTGTCGGTCACCGGCTCGCGGGCATCTGCATACCCGGTGGATGCAAAAGCCCTGGCCCCGCCATCGCTGGCCGCCAGATCCTTGCGCGCCTGGGCCGCAGCGCGCTCAGCCCGGCTGGCATGCACGCTGGCGGCTTGCTCGCGCGCGGCGGCTTCCATTTGTGCATACGAAGCCGCATGCACACTTTTGAGTGGCAGCCCCAGCAGCAGGCAGGCCAGGCCGGGCGCGATGAAACGATCGGATGTGAGTCGACGCATGGATTTTTTAATACTTGGTCTTGCGAAGCACCCACCACGGCGCCATGGACGAGTCCAGGTGCGAGCGGGTGACGGCCTCTTGCAAGATGGCGATGGCCGTGTGCAGGCGGCAGACGAAGGCAAACAGCGGCATCAGCGGCAACAGCAGCAGATAGCCTGCGTCCTGCCGGGGCCGCTCGGAGACGGTCACCAGATACAGCAAGTAGAAAAAGATGCCCAGCGCCAGATACACCAGGTAGATGAAACCCAGCAGGCCCAGCACCACACCCAGGGGCATGAGCCACAGCATCAGCACGGTGTAAAACAGGATGAAAAAGGGCATGGCCAGCCCCATCACAAACCCGTTGAACACGGTGAACCAGAAATTGCGCCACCCCAGCAGGCTGGGGCGGATGTTGCGCAGGTACTTGCGCACCAGCAGGTAATACAGATCGCCCTCCCAGCGCATGCGCTGCTTGAAGAAAACACGCCAGGACGTGGGCGCGTCCGTATGCCCCACGGCATGAGGGTCAAAGGCAATGCGCAGCCCCGGGTGGCGCCCGAAATACTGCTTGATGCGCAAGGTGATGTCCAAGTCCTCCGCCGTGCCCGCATCCCAGCCGCCAATGCGCCGCACCATGCTGGCGCGGAACACGCCAAACGCGCCGGAGATGTTGTTGATGATGTTGTATTCGGCCAGCCCGGTCTTGCCGCCGCCAATGGACACCATGTATTCCAGCGCCTGCAAGCGCGCCACCAGGGATTCACTTGCATTGCGCACGCGCAGACAGCCCGCCAGGGCCATCACCTTGGGGTCTTGGAAGTGGCGCGTGGCCTTGGCCACCATGTCGTTGTCAAACGAGGTGTCGCCATCCAGCGCCATCAGCACTTCTGCCGTTGCCATGGTCAGCCCGGCATTGAGCGAGGACACGCGCCCGCCACGCTGCCACTTGGGCAGCACGATCAGGCGCCGGTTGGGCAGGGCATTGACCACGCTCAACTGCGCCTGGGCCGCTTGCAGGGTGTCGCGGTTTTGCACGGCGCCGTCGATGATGGCGATGATCTCGATGTAGCCCGCATACGTCTGGTGCGCCAGCGATTCGATGGTTTTGGCCACGTCCTTGCCTTCGGAGTAGCACGTCACCAGGCACGACACGCTGGGGTAGCGGTCCGGCTTGGGCGCAGGGCGCAAGCGCCGCAAGCCAAAGCGGATCATGCCCACGCACACCAGCACGAACAAGGGCAGCTCCAGCAGCAAGAAGAACGGAAAGAACTTCATCGCCACATCGGCCAGCCCACCTTGAAGGCTGGACAGCAGCATGCCCAGCGCATGCGCCGCTTGCGAGAACACGTCCATCATGCTTGCAAAGCCCTGTCCACCTGGGCCATGACCTGCTGCGCTTCTCGCGCAGCGTCGGGCGCATTCAGGTCAACGCGCACCACGCGCGCGCCAGACTCAGGCGCCAGCATGGTTTCGGCGCGCGCAGCCAGGGTGCTGCCGTCGGTCGTCAACACCCACAAGCGGCGTGCCGCATCCACGGCGCTCAGATCGGTGCCGCCCAGCCACTCGTGCACGCGGCGCATGGCTTCTTCCGCACGCTCCTGGGCCTGCTGGCCCGGTATGAAGCGCCCATCCACATCCTTGGCCTGAAAATCCAGCACGCACAGACTCAGTGCCGGATGGGTGCTGGTGGCCAGCGTCCAGGCCAGCGCCTGCTGAAAACCCCTGAACGACATGTTCTGCCCCTGCCCCAAAGCAGGCACCTGCTCGGCCAGCCGGCCTTGCCGCAGCATGGCGCGCCCAAGTGCACTCAGCCGCAGCGGCGCCACGGTTCGCACATCCAGCGCCTCGGGTTCGCTCACATCGCCACAGTCAAGGCAGCGCACCTGCACTGCGGCATCCATGAAGGTGTGGTGACAGTCCAGGCAAACAAAGCGCGACATCGGCCGGTCATAGTCCACGCCAATGTGACGCAGCGCCGCATGGCATTGCGGGCACACCAGCTTGTCGTCTTGCTGAAAATCAGCCTGGGTGGCCACGTGCCCGCAGGCAAAGCAATGCAGGGCGGTCGTCTTTTCGATCTGGATGCTGCGGCAGCTGGGGCAAACATCGTGGTAGTGCGGGTGGGCGCTGCTGCATTTGCGGCAATGCCGCGTGCGATCCAGCGTCACGCCAGGCTCCAGAAAACGCCGGCGCTGCAAATCCAGCAGCGTGCGGGTCACTTTCAGCTCATCCGCCCCCAGCGCCTCGGCCAGCGGGTAGCGGTACAGGTAGTGGCTGTGGCGGTCACTCACCGGCGTCAGCCAGGCGCCATCGCGCACGAACAAAAAGTGCAGCAGCCGCTCTTCAAAATCCATGTGCGCGCCGCTTGGGCTGGCTTCTTCCTCGGCCGCCAAGGCTGCGGCTGCCTGCGCGGCCACATCCAGGCTCTGGCGAGCGTCGGACAAGTCTTCGAAGCGGGACGAAGGCGCCGCAGGCGCCAGCGCCACCCAGCTGTTCCACCACCGGGATGCCCGAATGCGCCACAGCCATTCATCCTGTTGATCAGCCGTGGCCGCATCTAAATAAAAACCTAGGGCGTTGCCGTTTGACTGCAGAAAAGCATCCCAATTAGCAAACTGCCCCGCCGCTTGCACATGCGAGGTCAAGACCGCCAAGCTTTTAAATGAAGACGGGCGCACACTCATTTGCGATCTCCCCGGTGGAAAGCCCGCCTCTTTACTCCCACCATCACCAGCCCGATATAAACATTTTGCATTCTTTATTTATGCAGGAAGCCCTGCCCTTTGCATCTCTCGCATCACGGAACCCATATTGCCAATCCACCTCGCCAACCTCATCCAAAAACAAATCAGATGAGGTTAACTTTGTTACGGCTAGCACCGGCCACCCACATCAGATGCCGAAAAGATTGTTCATGATCCACATCAAAAAAACCTAATAAGCATAACTCTTTATGATTTTCTTTTGTTTCAATAAGTTTTTTTCGTGATAAATTATAATTCATAGCTGTCGAATCCCGGACGATTGGATAGATACTAAGCGCTATGCGCTGTTCA
>JAUNHQ010000043.1:0-26723 GCA_030535425.1 Pseudomonadota bacterium
TCCCTTCGGGTTGCCCTGCCAAGGGGCCATTCGCGTTGTTGCCAAGCCTCGCTGGAGCCGCACCCCAGCTTCGTTTGACGCCTAGCGACTGGCCCCTTGGCAGGGCAACGCATGGGCAAAAACAGTGTGAACACGCCCTAGGCCACCCCCTGAGGCGCTGGCGCGCCTTCCCCCCTCTTGCTGCGCGAGAGGGGACAACGCCGATGCCCGGTGCATGCCCGGGCATGGCGTTTCTAGGCTGGCGCAGGGGTGCACGAAAGTACCTTGTGACTAAAGGAGTTTTGCGATGAGCATTGCCGAGATCAAGAAGAACACGCAGGCCAAGATGGATCAGTCCATTGCGGCGTTCAAGAACAACCTGACCAAGATCCGCACGGGGCGCGCCAATCCGGCGCTGCTGGACACGATCCATGTGGAGTACTACGGCAACCACGTGCCCCTGTCGCAAGTGGCCAACGTGTCGCTGCTGGATGCGCGCACCATCAGCGTGCAGCCGTGGGAAAAGGGCATGGGCGCCAAGATTGAAAAAGCCATCCGCGAAAGCGAGCTGGGCCTGAACCCCGCCAGCATGGGCGAGCTGATTCGCGTGCCCATGCCGCCCATGAGCGAAGAGCGCCGCAAGGAAATGACCAAAATCGTGCGCGCCGAAGGCGAGCAGGCCAAGATCGCCGTGCGCAACCTGCGCCGCGACGCCAACGACGCGATCAAGAAACTGGTCAAGGACAAGGAAGCGACCGAGGACGATCAGAAACGCTCGGAAGCCGACATCCAGAAAGCCACCGACAAGCACATTGCCGAAATTGATGCGCTGGTGGCGGCCAAGGAAAAGGACATCATGGAGGTGTGATTTCTCCCTCCCTGAGGCGCCGGACCGCCTCGGCGCCCGCCGCTCAAGCGTTGGCCCTTCGGCCCGTCCAAGCCTGCGCAGGTAGGTTTGGAGCCTCAGCCCCCTGAGGAGGTAACGCTGGCGGCGGGGGAGCTAAAGCCACGGCGTACCCGAATGGCTTGCGCCACAGCCTTCTGATAGTGCTTGGCTTCGCGGCTCCTTTGACTCCCTCTCCCTTTGGGAGGGGGTAGGAGAGGGCAGGGGTTAGGGCAGCGACGGCGAACAAGAACCAAAAAGGCCATTCCCGCGCGTCTGGCATGTGGTGGCAGCTATCAAAAAGAGAGTAACCAGGGTTTGGGATTTGCGCCGCTGGCTCGGTGAATTCGCCTGGCGGTTGGCCCCGCTGGCAGCTTGGTGGCGCAAGGTCTTGGCGCGCGAGGCGTAGTGAGGCTTGCAGGCTGAGCCAAGGGCGGCCGAAGGCGCTGGATGCGCCACAATGGCGCGGCTGGCGGCTTTATACCGATTTGGGCTGTAACGCTTTACAGTCAAGCGCTACAAGCTATCATTTTTAAATAATCTTGCACCTTTCATATCCCGCATGGCCCAGGCTTCTGTTTGCGTTCCGCATCACATCGCCATCGTGATGGACGGCAATGGCCGCTGGGCCAAGCGGCGTTTGATGCCGCGCATTGCTGGACACCGGCAGGGGGTGGAATCGCTGCGGCGCTGCATCCGCGCCTGCGTGGCGCGCGGCGTGCGGGTGCTGACGGTGTTTGCGTTTTCGTCCGAGAACTGGAGCCGCCCTGCCGATGAAGTGGGTGGACTGATGGAACTGCTGGGCAAGGCGCTGGCGCGCGAGGTGCCCGAGCTGCGGCAGGCCGGGGTGCGGCTGCACTTCGTCGGCCACCGCGCGGCCTTGTCAGAAGCCTTGCAACAGGCGCTGGCGCAGGCCGAAAGCGATACCACCCACAACGACAAGCTGGTGCTGAACGTGTGCCTGAACTACGGCGGCCGCTGGGACATCGTGCAGGCCGCCGTTCGCGCGGCCGCGCAAACGGCTGCGCGCGGCCAGCCGCTGACCGAAGCCGCGCTGGGCGCCGCGCTGGCGCTGGCGCACGTGCCAGATCCAGACCTGCTCATCCGCACCGGCGGCGAGCAGCGCATCAGCAACTTTTTGCTGTGGCAGTGCGCCTACAGCGAGCTGTTTTTCAGCGACCGGCTCTGGCCCGACTTTGACGAAACCGCGCTAGACGAAGCCCTGACCGCCTACGCCCAGCGCGAGCGGCGCTTTGGCCAAACCTCTGAACAAGTGCAAAGGAAGCCGTGATGTTGAAGCAGCGCGTCATCACCGCCCTGCTGCTGCTGGCTGTCTTGCTGCCCGCGCTGCTGGCGGCCACGCCCATGCCCTTCATTGCCCTGACGCTGGTGGCGATGGCCGCTGCCGCATGGGAATGGGCGCGCCTGAACGGTCTGACCAGCGCCGGGGCACTGGCCACCGGCGCGCTGTGCGCGGCCGTGTGCGCCGGGCTGTGGTGGGCTGGGGCGGTGCAGCGGCCCTTGCCCGGGCTGTGGCTGGGCGCTGCCGTGGCCTGGGTGCTGGGCGGCGGCTGGCTGCTGGCGCGGGGCGTGCCGGGCTGGCCCCGGCTGCCACGCGCGCTGCGCTGGGCGCTGGGCGTGCTGGCGCTGGTGGTGGCCTGGCTGGCCATGGCGCAGGCGCGGCGCGTGGGCGTGAATTTCTTGCTGTCGGTGCTGGTGCTGGTGTGGGCGGCCGATGTGTTCGCCTACTTTGCGGGCCGCGCCCTGGGCGGCAAGCTGACCGGCGGCGCCAAGCTGGCTGCCGCCATCAGCCCCGGCAAAAGCTGGGAAGGCGTGTGGGGCGGCATGGCCGGCGTGCTGCTGGTGGCTGCGGTGTGGGTGTGGGCCGACGGCGCCTATGCCACAGGCGCGCCCAGCCTCTACAGCCGACTGCACGCTTCTGGTGTGGCGCTGCTGGTGCTGGGCGCGCTGTTTCTGGCGGGCATGAGCGTGGTGGGGGACTTGCTGGAATCGCTGGTCAAGCGCAGCGCGGGCATGAAAGACTCCAGCCGCCTGCTGCCTGGCCACGGCGGCGTGCTCGACCGCATCGACGCGCTGCTGCCCACCCTGCCGCTGGCCATGATGCTGGTGACTTCGATACAAGGCAGCGCATGACCCAGGTTCTCTCTCCTTTGGCCCGCGCGCGCCAGCGCATCACGGTGCTGGGCGCGACCGGCTCCATTGGCGTGAACACGCTGGACGTGATCGCGCGCCACCCCGATCGCTTTGAGGTGTTTGCCCTGTCCGCCCACACGCAGGTGGACGCACTGGTCGCGCAGTGCGAGCGCTTTGCCCCGCAAGTGGCCGTGATCGGCGCGCCGCACGCGGCCGAGCTGGCCCGCCAGCTCAAGGCCAAGGGCTTGCCCACGCAGGTGGAAAGCGCGCCCGACGCGCTGGAGCGCATTGCCTCGGCCGAGCCGGTGGACATGGTCATGGCCGCCATCGTGGGCGCAGCCGGGCTGGCGCCCTGCCTGGCTGCCGCACGCGCGGGCAAGCGCCTGCTGCTGGCCAACAAAGAGGCGCTGGTGGTCGGCGGCGCGCTGTTCATGCAGGCCGTGCGCAGCGGCGGCGCCATGCTGCTGCCCATCGACAGCGAGCACTCGGCCATCTTCCAGAGCCTGCCCGACGACCCCGCCACCTGGGCAAGGCGCATCGACAAAATCATCCTCACCGCCTCGGGCGGGCCTTTTCGCACCCGCGCGGTGGACAGCCTGCGCGACGTGACCCCTGCGCAAGCCTGCGCCCACCCCAACTGGGTCATGGGCCGCAAGATTTCGGTGGACTCGGCCACCATGATGAACAAGGCGCTGGAAGTGATCGAGGCGCGCTGGCTGTTTGGCCTGCCGCCCGAGCGGCTGGAAGTGGTCATCCATCCGCAAAGCGTGATCCACTCCATGGTGCAGTACACCGACACCTCGGTTGTTGCCCAGCTGGGCACCCCCGACATGCGCGTGCCCATTGCCTACGGCCTGTCCTGGCCCGAGCGCATGGCCTCGGGTGCGGCGGCGCTGGACTTTCGCAGCCTGCAAGCGCTGACCTTCGAGCCTGCCGACAGCCCCGAGCACCGCGCGCGCTACCCCGGCCTGGCGCTGGCCTGGCACGCGCTGCGCGGGCCAGAAGGCAGCTGCGCCGTGCTCAACGCCGCCAACGAAGTGGCCGTGGCCGCCTTTTTGGACGGACGTATCCGCTTCGACCAGATCCACGCCGTCAACGACGCCACCCTGGCCGCCGTGGCCGCACCCGCACCTGGCTCGCTGCCCGATCTGCTGGCGCTGGATGCCCAGGCCCGCCGCCAGGCCCAGGCGCAGGTGCAGCGCTGGGCGTAGCGGTGCGCTGCGGTCATGAGAGCAGGGGTGCGGGCTCTTGAAAACTTTTCAATGCAGAGCGCTTTTAATTTGATAGCTTGTACCACCTTATATCAGGGGTTTTCAGGGGCTTTTTGGGCTGAAAGCCTTTATTGAAAGGTGGTAAAAGCTATGGTTTTGATACTGGAGAGATGGGCATGCTGATGACCCTGCTGGCTTTCGTGCTGGCGCTGGCGCTGCTGATCGCCGTGCACGAATGGGGCCACTACCGCATGGCCGTGGCCTGCGGCGTGCAAGTGCAGCGCTTTTCCGTGGGTTTTGGCAAAACCGTGGCGCGCTTCAAACCCCGGCGCCAGCGCCCTGGGCAGGACACCGAATTCGTCATCGGTGCCATTCCCCTGGGCGGCTACGTGAAGATGCTGGACGAGCGCGAAGCGCCCGTGCCGCCTGAGTTGCGTCATCTGGCCTTCAACACCCAGCCGCTGAGCCGGCGCGCCCTCATCGTGGCAGCTGGCCCGGCGGCCAACCTGCTGCTGGCCGTGCTGCTGTATGCCTGTGTCAACTGGGTCGGCGTGCAAGAAGCGCGCGCCCTGCTGGCCCCGCCCGTGGCCGGCTCGCTGGCCGATAAGGCCGGCCTGCAAGGCCGTGAGCTGGTGCGCGCGGCAGCCTTGGGCGAAGAGGAGCTCAAACCCGTGGCCTCTTTCGATGCGCTGCGCTGGGTGCTCACGCGCGGTGCCATGAGCGGACAAAACGTGCGGCTGCACGTGGTGCCGGGCGATGCGCCTGCCGGTGCAGGGCAGGGCGCAGCGCCCACGTCCGAGCCGCCAGGGCCGGTGCAGGGCGGGCACACGGTCACGCTGGCCTTGTCCAGCCTGAACGCGCGCGAGCTGGACGCGGCGCTGCTGCGGGCCATTGGCATCGTCTCCCCATTGAGCGCGCCCGTCATCGGCCAGGTCATGCCTGGCGGTGCGGCCGAGCAGGCGGGCCTGCGCCAAGGCGATGTGGTGCGCCAGGTGGGTGACGAGCCCGTGCACGACGGGCAGCAACTGCGCGAGTGGATCCGCGCCAGCGCCCAGCACGGCACGCCGGCCGCCAGCCCCTGGTTGATCGAGCGCGATGGCCAGAGCCTGCAACTGCAAGTGCAGCCGCGCCTGCACGAAGACAACGGCCAGCGCGTGGGCCGCATTGGCGCCATGGTGGGCGGCGCGCCCGCCACGGTCATCGTGCGCCAGGGTCCGCTGCAAGGGCTGTGGGCCGGGGCCGTTCGCGTGTGGGAAGTCTCGAGCCTGTCGCTGAAGCTGCTGGGCCGCATGCTGGTGGGCGAGCTGTCGCTGAAAAACCTCTCCGGCCCCATCGCCATTGCCGACCACGCGGGCAAATCCGCCGCGCTGGGACTGACGTATTACCTGGGCTTTCTGGCCTTCATCAGCGTCAGCCTGGGCGTGCTCAACCTGCTGCCCGTGCCCGTCCTCGATGGAGGGCACCTGATGTATTATCTTTGGGAGGCCGTCACGGGCAGGCCCGTGCAGGGCGCCTGGCTTGAGCGCCTGCAGTTTCTGGGCATGTGCCTGCTGCTGTCCATGATGGCCGTGGCGATGTTCAACGACATTGCCCAGCGCCTGTAGTTTCTCTCCCTTCCTTTCCAGCCCTGGCTCGCACCGGTGTCGACGTCATCCATGAATTCCTTTGCTCAACGCTACCGGCTGCGCTCCGTGGCCTCTTTCGTGTCGCTGGCGCTGGCCGCGCAACTGGCCTGGGCGGTTGATCCCTTCACCGTGCGCGACATCCGCATCGAGGGATTGCAGCGCGTGGAGCCGGGCACTGTGTTTGCGTCGCTGCCTGTGCGCGTAGGTGAAACCTATACCGACGAAATCGGCGCCGCAGCCATCCGCTCGCTGTTCGGTCTGGGCCTGTTCACCGACGTGCGGCTGGATGTGGCAGGCGACGTGCTCGTGGTCATCGTGCAAGAGCGCCCCACCGTGGCGGCGGTGGACTTTGCGGGCAACAAAGAATTCACCAACGAAGTGCTGCAAAACGCGCTGCGCGACGCGGGCCTGGCGGCCGGGCGCCCCTACGACCGCGCCTTGGCCGACCGCGCCGAGCAAGAGCTCAAGCGCCAGTACATCAACCGCAGCCTGTACGGCGCCGAGGTGCAGACCACCGTCACCCCGGCCGAGCGTAACCAGGTGCGCCTGACCTTCAACATCACCGAAGGCCGGCCCGCGCGCATCAAGGACATCCACATCATCGGCAACCAGGCTTTTTCCGAATCGCGGCTGAAAGACCTGTTCGACCTGGACGCGGGCAACTGGATGAGCTGGTACACCAAGAGCGACCAGTACTCGCGCGCCAAGCTCAATGCCGATCTGGAAGCGCTGCGCTCGTACTACCTGGCGCGCGGGTATCTGGACTTCAAGATCGACTCCACCCAGGTGGCCATGGCGCCTGACAAGGAGTCCATCAGCATCACCATCAACATCACCGAAGGCCAGCGCTTTGTCGTCTCCGGCGTTTCGCTGGAAGGCAACTACCTGGAAAAGGACGACGAATTCAAGTCCCTGGTCACCATTCGCCCGGGCGAGCCGTACAACGCCGACCAGGTGGCCGAAACCACCAAGGCCTTTACCGACCACTTCGGCAATTACGGTTTTGCTTTTGCACAGGTGGAAGCCGTGCCCGAGGTGGACCGCACCGACAACCGCGTGGCCATCGTCATCAAGGCCGAGCCTTCACGCCGCGCTTACGTGCGCCGCATCCAGATACAGGGCAACACGCGCACGCGCGATGAAGTCATCCGCCGCGAATTCCGCCAGTTTGAATCCAGCTGGTACGACGCCGAGAAAATCCGCCTCTCGCGCGACCGCGTCGACCGCCTGGGCTACTTCACCGAGCTGTCCGTCAGTACCGCCGAAGTGCCGGGCGCACCCGACCAAGTGGACCTGATCGTTGAAGTCAAGGAAAAGCCCACGGGCAACATCTCCATTGGGGCGGGCTACTCCTCAGCCGAAAAGCTGTCCTTCACGTTCGGTTTGTCGCAGGAAAACGTGTTTGGCTCGGGCAACCGGCTGGATCTGCAACTGAACACCGGCAAATACAACCGCACCCTGGCGATCAGCACCACCGACCCCTATTTCACGGCCAACGGTATCTCGCGCACCGTTGACCTGTACTACCGCACGCAAAAGCCCTACCAGTACCAAGGCGGCAACTACACCTTGGCCACCATGGGCGCGGGCCTGAAGTTTGGCCTGCCGGTCACCGAAATCGACACCTTGTATGTGGGGCTGAATGCCGAGCGCACGCGTATCAAGCCCGGCACCAATATCCCTGCCGCCTACCTGGCCTATGCCGAGCGTTTTGGCTACAGCAGCAACGCCTTTCCGTTCACCCTGGGCTGGTCACGCGACTCGCGCGATAGCGCACTGGCGCCTACCATGGGTCGTTACCAACGTGCCTCGGGCGAGCTGGGCTTGTTTGGCGACGCACGCTATGTAAAGGCCAATTACCAATACCAGCAGTACGTGCCTTTGAACAAGCAATACACCCTGGCCTTCAATGGCGAAGTGGGCTGGGGCAAGGGGCTGAGCGGCAGGCCGTTTCCTGTGTTCAAGAATTTCTATTCGGGTGGCTTGGGATCCGTGCGCGGCTACGAGCAGTCCACCCTGGGCCCGCGCGACGTGACCGGCGCCTACATCGGCGGCACGCGCAAGCTCACGCTCAACACCGAATTCATCATGCCTTTCCCGGGGGCGGGTAATGACCGCACCCTGCGTCTGTTTGCCTTTGTGGATGTGGGCGCGCTGTATGGCGATGGGCAGAAAATTTCCAGCGACGGCCTGCGCTATTCCGCCGGCCTGGGGCTGAGCTGGATTTCGCCGCTGGGGCCCTTGCGCTTTGCCTTTGCGCAACCTTTGCGCAAGAAGCCCGGCGATAGAATTGAACGTTTCCAATTCCAGATCGGAACCTCTTTCTGATGTCTCTCATTTCTCGTGGCCTGATGGCCGTGGTGCTGGTTGGCGCCACTGTGGCACCGCCGCTTGCGCACGCCCAGGACAGCGTGCGCATCGGCTTCATTAATACCGACCGCATGTTGCGCGAGGCCGCCCCGGCCAAGGCTGCGCAGACCAAGCTGGAGCAGGAGTTTTCCCGCCGGGAAAAAGAAATCGACGACGCGGGTGCGGCGCTCAAAAGCGCGTCTGAGCGCTTTGAGCGCGAAGCGCCCACCATGAGCGAAAGCCAGCGCCAGGCGCGTCAGCGCCAGCTGATGGATCAGGACCGTGAATTCCAGCGCCGACGCCGCGAGTTCCAGGAAGATCTGGGCGCACGCAAGCAGGAAGAGTTGCAGCAGGTGCTCGACCGTGCCAACCGAGTGGTGCGCGAAGTGGCCGAGGCTGAAAAATACGACGTCATCCTGCAGGAAGCCGTCTATATCAACCCCCGCCTGGATATCACCGACAAAGTGATCAAGGCACTCAACAGCAGCAAGTAAGCGAAGCTGGGCGCGCGGGTTGAGCCAGGGCGTGCTTTGATCCGCGTGCCACTTCTGTTTTTTCGTCCGTTTCCCGTTTTCCAAGGTGCCTGTCATGACACTGAGAACCGGTGCCATCGTCCAGGCGCTTGGCGGTGAGCTGCACGGCGACCCTGATCGCATCATCACCCGTCTTGCGCCGCTGGAAAGTGCGCAAGCCTCTGAGCTGAGCTTTCTGGTCAATCCCCGGCTGGTGGACCAGCTTGCCACCACGCAGGCAGGCTGCGTGATCGTGGGCCGTGCGCTGGCCGACAAGGCCATGTCACGCGGCGACTGCATCGTCACGGATGACCCGCACCTGTACTTTGCGCGCCTGACCCACATGTGGCAGCGCGTGCATGGCGGCTATCCTCGCCCGGGCATCCACCCCAGCGCCGTGGTGGAAGAGGGTGCCTTTGTCGACCCCAGCGCCAGTGTGGGCGCGCTCAGCTTTGTGGGGCGTGGCGCACGCATTGGCGCAGGCACCATCATCAAAGAGCGCGTGACCGTGGGTGCGGGCTGCACCATTGGCGCGCGCTGTGTGGTGCAAAGCGGCGCCGTGATCGGCGGCGATGGCTTTGGCTTTGCGTTGCATGAGGGTACCTGGATCAAGATCGAACAGCTGGGCGCGGTGCGCATTGGCGACGACGTGGAGATTGGCGCCAACACCTGCATCGACCGTGGCGCGCTGGACGACACCGTGATCGAGGATGGCGTCAAGCTCGACAACCTGATCCAGATCGGCCACAACACCCATATCGGCAAGCACACCGCCATGGCCGGCTGCGTGGGCGTGGCTGGCAGCGCGCGCATTGGCGCCCATTGCACCGTGGGCGGCGCGGGCATGATTGCCGGGCACATCAGCATTGCCGATCATGTGCACGTCACGGCGGGCACACTGGTGTCACGCTCGCTGTTCAAGCCGGGGCATTACACTGGCTTTTTCCCGCTGGACGACAACGCCACCTGGGAGAAAAACGCCGCCACGCTGCGCAACCTGCACCGCCTGCGCGAGCGCGTCAAGCAGCTCGAACGCCGCCTGCCCGAGTCGGAAGAAGAATAACCCTCCAGCGCCCGCCAGAAAAGCGCTGGCAGCTATTATTTAAAGAGCATTTGCCATGATGGACATTCATCGCATCCTGACCAAGCTGCCACACCGGTATCCTTTTTTGCTGGTCGACCGCGTGCTCGACATCGACCTGCAAACACAGACCATCCGCGCGCTGAAGAACATCACGGTCAACGAGCCGTGCTTTACCGGCCACTTTCCCAAGCGCCCCGTTTTTCCTGGCGTGTTGATGCTCGAAGCCATGGCCCAGGCGTGCGCGCTGCTGTCGTTCGAGGTCACGGGCCTGTCGCTGGACGACGACTCCGTCTTCTACTTCGTCGGTATTGACGACGCCCGCTTCAAGCGTCCTGTGGAGCCGGGCGACCAGCTCATCATGCAGGCTCAGCTGGAGCGCACGCGCGGCGGCATCTACCGCTACCGTGCCCAATCCACTGTGGATGGCGAGGTGGCCGCCGAGGCAGCCATCATGTGCACCATGCGCAAGGTCGTGTGACAGGCGCGCCGCGCATGGCTCGCTTGCATCCCACCGCGCAAATCCACCCATCGGCTGAGCTGGCCGAGTGCGTGGAGGTGGGCGCCTACACCGTCATCGGCCCGCACGTGCGTATCGGCCCAGGCACGCGCGTGGGGCCGCACTGCGTGATTGACGGGCACACCACGATCGGCGCAGACAACCGCATCTTCCAGTTCGCCAGCATTGGCGCAGAGCCGCAAGACAAAAAATACGCGGGCGAGCCCACGCGCCTGGAGATCGGCGACGGCAACACCATCCGCGAGTTCGTCACCATCAACACCGGCACCGTGCAGGACACCGGTGTCACCCGCGTGGGGCACGACAACTGGATCATGGCCTACGTGCACATCGCGCACGACTGCCAGCTGGGCAGCCACATCATCCTGGCCAACGCCGTGCAACTGGCCGGCCACGTGCATCTGGGCGACTGGGTGTTTCTGGGCGGACTGACCGGCGTGCATCAGTTTGGCCGCGTGGGCGCGCACGCCATGACGGCCTTCCAGACCCGGCTGGCGCAGGACGTGCCGCCTTTCGTCACCGCCGGCGGCAACCCGGCCGAGGCGCAGAGCATCAACGCCGAAGGCTTGAAGCGCCGCGGCTTTTCGCCCGAGCGCATTGCCCTCATCAAGCAGATGTACCGCCTGCTGTATCGCCAGGGCCTGACGCTGGAGGCCGCGCGCCAGCAGATCGACACGCTGCGCGGCGAAGTGCCCGATGCCGATGCCGACATCGCGCTGATGCAGCAGTTTCTGGCCCAGTCGGCGCGCGGCATCGTGCGCTGACATGGGGGTGCTTGCGTGCCGCCCGACGCTGCTGCCATGACGCGCTCCATCACGCCTTGCGGCTTTCGCACCCTGGCCATCGCCAGCGTGCTGCTGGCCGTGGCCGCCAGCGTGGTCGACACGCTGTGGCCCGCGCTGCTGCCGACAGAATGGCAGCTGCTGGCCGACGAAACCGCAGTGCCCTGGCTGCCCGAGGGCGACATGGCCTTCGGGCTGTTGCTGCTGGGCTTGGGCGCTTATGTGCTGCTGGCGGTGACTGCCACCGTGGCCATGTGCTTTTTCAAGCCCTGGGGCCGCCGCCTGTCGCTGTGGTGCAGCGTGCTGGCCGTGCCCGTGGTGGTGTGGCTGGGGCCTGACATGCTCTCGGGCCTGGCCGGCGCCTTGCTGGATCTGTCGTCCATGCTGTGGGGCGCAACCCTGGCGCTGGCTTACTTCAGCCCGCTGGCGCAACGGTTTGTGCGGGCATGACGCCCGATCCTTTCTTTGCCCTGGTGGCTGGCGAGCCTTCGGGTGACTTGCTGGCCGCGCACTTGCTGCACGCCCTGCAAGCCCGCTGGCCCGGCCTGCGCGCCGCCGGCATTGGCGGGCCGCACCTGGCCGCGCGCGGCTTTGACGCCTGGTGGCCGGTGGACAAGCTTTCCGTGCGCGGCTATCTGGAAGTGCTGCCGCGCCTGCCTGAGCTGCTGCGCATTCGCCGCCAGTTGGGCGACAGGCTGCTGGCCGAGCGGCCCGACGTGTTCATAGGTGTGGACGCGCCCGACTTCAACTTTGACCTGGAGGCCCGCCTGAAAAGCGCGGGCATCCCCACGCTGCATTTCGTCAGTCCTTCCTTCTGGGCCTGGCGGCCAGAAAAGCTGGCCAAGCTCCAGGCCGCGGCCGACCACGTGCTGTGCCTGTTCCCGTTCGAGCCCGAATTGCTGGCCGCGCACGGCATTGCCGCCACCTACGTGGGCCACCCGCTGGCGCAGGCGATCGACGTGCAGCCCGACCGCGCCAGCGCCCGCGCCCGCCTGGGCCTGCCGTCCGCCGACCCCGTGGTGGCCCTGCTGCCCGGCAGCCGCGCGGCAGAAGTGGCGCACTTAGGAGCCAGGTTCTTTCAGGCCGCAGCGCTTATCAGACGCGTGCGGCCAGCTACACAATTCATAGTGCCCACCGTGCCCCACCTGCTGCCGCGCGTGCAAGCCCTGGCCGCCGCCAGCGGGCTGGGCCCAGCCCTGCACGTGCTGCCCGGCCAGTCGCACACGGCCCTGGCTGCATGCGACGTGACGCTGATCGCCAGCGGCACCGCCACGCTGGAGGCCGCGCTGTTCAAGCGCCCCATGGTCATCGCCTACGCCATGCCGGCCTTGAGCTACCGGCTCATGCGGCGCAAGCGCCAGCTGCCTTGGGTGGGGCTGCCCAACATCCTGTGCGCGCCGCGCCAGTGGCTGCACCGCCCGCCCGAGGTGCCCGCGCACCAGTGGGCCGACCGCCCCCATGCCCCCTTTGTGGTGCCCGAGCTGATCCAGCACGCGGCCACCCCCCCCGCGCTGGCCCAGGCCGTGTTGGACTGGCTGGCCGCGCCTGAGAAAATCGCCGCCGTGCAACAGCGCTTTGCCCAGTTGCACCACGAACTGCGCCGCGACACCGCCCAACTGGCCACCGATGCGATCCAAACGCTTCTTCGACCCCGCCTTTCAACACGCTGAACAAGCCCCGCTGGACTGGGCCACACCCGGCCTGCTGGCCGGCGTGGACGAAGCCGGGCGCGGCCCCCTGGCCGGGCCCGTGGTGGCCGCGGCCGTCATCCTGGACCCGCGCCGCCCCATTGACGGCCTGGCCGATTCCAAAAAACTCAGCCCCGCACGGCGCGAGCAGCTGTTCGCGCAAATCTGCGACCGCGCCCTGTGCTGCGCCATTGGCCAGGCCTCGGTGCAAGAGATTGATCGCCTCAACATCCTGCAAGCCACCCTGCTGGCCATGCAGCGCGCCGTGGCCGGCCTGCGCCTGCCCCCCGCGCGCGTGCTGGTTGACGGCAACCGCCTGCCGCAATTGCCCATGCTGGCCGAAGCCGTGGTCGGCGGCGACGCCAAGGTGCCCGCCATTTCTGCCGCCTCCATCCTGGCCAAGGTGCACCGCGACCGTTGGTGCCAAGAGGTCGACGCCGAGCTGCCCCAATACGGCTTTGCCCGCCACAAAGGCTACGGCACCGCCGCCCACCTGGCCGCCCTGCGCGCCCACGGCCCCAGCGCCCACCACCGGCGCAGCTTCGCGCCCGTGGCACAGGCCCTGCACGCCAGCGGGCAGGCCGCACAGGAGCCCAGCGCATGAACACCGCGCCCCAGCACATCCCCCAGCACATCCACTCGCGCGACAACCCCCTCATCAAAGACCTGCGCCGCCTGGCCCAGGGCAATGCCGAATACCGCCGCCAAGGCCGCGTATGGGCCGAGGGCGACCACCTGTGCCGCGCCGCGCTGACACGCGGCTGGGTGCCTGAGCTGCTGGTCGTGACGGCGTCTTTTGAGCCATTTGCGCACGACTGGCAAGCGCAAGCAGCTACGAAAAGCATAGTCATTCCCGATGTCCTGATGGCCGCCATCAGCGGCCTGCCATCGCCCGCGCCCCTGGCTTTCGTGCTGCGCCTGCCGCCCGCGCCTGCGCCCTTGCCCGACGCGCCCAGCCTGGTGCTTGACCGCGTGCAAGACGCAGGCAACGTCGGCGCCATGCTGCGCAGCGCCGCTGCCTTTGGCTTTGCGCAGGTGCTGGCCCTCAAGGGCACGGCCGCGCTGTACTCGCCCAAAGTGCTGCGCGCCGGCATGGGCGCGCACTTTGGCCTGCGGCTGCTGGAAGGGCTGGACGTGGCCGACCTGGCCGCCCTGCGCGTGCCCCTGCTGGCCACCAGCTCGCACCAGGGCGGTTGGCTGCACCAGACGCGCCTGCCCTGGCCCTGCGCCTGGGTTATGGGCCACGAAGGGCAGGGCGTGCAGCCCGCGCTGGCTCAAAGCGCCACGCACCACGTGCGCATCGCCCAGCCCGGCGGCGAAGAATCGCTCAACGTGGCCGCCGCCGCCGCCATCTGCCTGCACGCCAGCGCCGTGGGGCAGTTGACGGCGGCATGACTCTTTTCAGCACATACCTGTCTATTGGTCTAACCCACTGAGTTGCAATGGATTGGAGAGGTAGAACTTTTCAAAAGTCCTCTCACTGTGCTTCGGGCCCGTCTTGCCTGCTGGTGCTGGTCAACTTATAGCCACTGTCAGCAGCGAAACCACCTGAAAGCGGTGATAAACAGGCGGCGCCAGCTCCTATAAAAGAAGCAGCGGCGCTGCACTTTTTCTTTTTTAAAAGTCCGTACTGTTTGGGGTGAACAGGCTCTGGCTGCATCACCCCGTTGATGCGGGCGGTCAGGCTTATCAAGCCGATGGCTTGGCTTGTGCGCGGCGGCGCTGGCGTCGCATGCCCAGCGCGCCCAGCGCGGCCGCCAGCGCGCCCAGGCCCCATGCGTCCAGTGTGGGCACGGCGGTCAGCTGACCCGCGGCAATAGGAGCTGTGCCGACGGTCACGGGGGCCGAGTGGGTGTTGTTGCCTTGCTGCGGCGCCAGCTCGCCCGTGACGCTTTGCACCGTGGCCGTGATGGGCTGCGCGGTGGCGATGGGGGCCGTGGCCAGCACCGGCAGGCTCAGCGAAGTGCTTGTGCCGGCGGCAATGGCCGACAAGGTGCAGCTGACGGTGGTGGTGCTGGTGACGGTGCAGCCTGCGGGCAGGGTGCCGGCGGGGTCAATCTCCAGACCGGCGGGCAAGCCGATGGTCAGGCTGCCGTCGGCGCTGTCCACCAGGCCCTGGTTGCGCACGTCAACAACCACCGTGCCCGTGCCGCCGGTCGCCAGGCCGCTGGGGGCGGTGACGGTAGGCACCAGGTCGGGGTGGGGCACGGCGGTGCTGGTGCACAGCCCGCCTGTGCCTGCGGCAGCGCCGATGCCAGCCATCAGCGTGTTGATGCGGGCGCTGGCCGAGGAAAAAGGACTGATGTCGCCAAAGGCGAACACGCAGGTTTGCTGGTTTTGCAAGGCCGCACGCGGCAGCATCAGGCCATAGGCGCCGGGTGTGGTTTTTTCGGTGTTGGTGGCGGGAATGGTGGGGGCTGGGTTGCCGGCGCCGCCTTCCAGGTAAATGGTGTACTGGCCAAACACGTTGCGAAAAGCCGTGTACACGCCGCCGCCCAGCGTATCGGGCAGGCTGGCCGACAGCGCGGTGGTGGGGTTGCGGTGGAAGGCGCTGCCGCCCGTGGTGTTGCTGTGCAGCGCGGTGCCCATGGCGTCGGCCGTGCCGGTGTAGCCCAGCTGGTCGTTGAGCAGGCTCAGCAGCTCGACGGAATTGGCGTGGCGGGCGCTCACGGCGCCGTCGATGAACCAGGCCACGGTCAGCTCGCGGCCTGGCGCGGCGATCAGACTTTGCACCTCTGCCCAGCGGTCAGCGTTCAGGCCAGCGGTGTTGGTGCCCAGCATGCCGATCACCACCAGATTCACGTCGGCTGGCAGCGCGCCCAGCGGCGTGCTGCTGTTCAGCGCTGTGCGCCCGTCAATCACGTTGCCGGCGCCGTAGGCGCTTTCCACCGCAGTGAAGATGTTGTTGCGGTAGGTGGCATTGGTTTCGTCGGTGGTCAGCACCCAGGCTTGCTGGGCCTGGGCCGCGCCGCACAGCAACGCGGCGCCCAGCGCGGCAGCGCGCAAGGGAAAGCGAAGGGCAAAGGTCATGGGAGAGGACTTTCGGGACATGAAAAAGAAACAGCGCGTGCGGGCAGCATGTGCCGGGTCAAGCCCTGCGCCGTACATGTTGCAAATGTTATCAGGGGTTAACTCAAGTCAAGAAATCAGTGCAAGGCAGAAAGCCGCTTGGGAGGTTGTTCGCGGCATTTTTCTGCGCTGGTGTCTGGTTTGGGCACCAGGTGGCGACGTGACTGACTGGTAGGGGCGGTGCCCCAGGCGGGTTGGGGAAAGCCCTTATAATGAAACGCTTTTTTCCATATCTTTTCAGAAACGCCCGGCACCGTCTGATTCCATCCCCGCTGCATCCCCGAACAAAGCCCGTTTCCAGGGCTTTTTTTGAATCCAGCGCCTGGGCGTTTTCGTGCCACCGACAACGGAGCTACCCAGTGCTTTCTTCTTTGCAGGGGACATTCCCGCCCGCCATCCTGGCCCTGGCCGACGGCACCACGTTCGTGGGCCAGTCCATCGGCGCTGCCGGCACCACCGTGGGCGAAGTGGTGTTCAACACCGCCCTGACCGGCTACCAGGAAATCCTGACCGATCCCAGCTACCGCCAGCAAATCGTTACGCTGACCTACCCGCACATCGGCAACGTGGGCGTGAACGCGGAGGACGTGGAATCCGTCCGCGTGCAGGCGGCGGGCCTGGTCATTCGCGATCTGCCCTTGCTAGCCAGCAACTTCCGCAGCCAGCGCACGCTCAGCGACTACCTCAAGGCCGAGGGCACGGTGGCCATTGCGGGCATCGACACCCGGCGCCTGACGCGCATCTTGCGCACCCACGGCGCGCAAAACGGCGCCATCGTGGGCCTGGGCGCGGGCCAGGCGCCCACGCAAGAGCACGTGCAGGCCGCGTTGGCCGCTGCCCAGGCCGCGCCCAGCATGGCCGGGCTGGACCTGGCCAAGGTGGTCAGCACGCCGCAGGCGCACGAATGGACGCAGACCGAATGGACGCTGGGCCAGGGCTATGGCCAGCAAACCGCGCCGCAGTTTCACGTGGTGGCGTTTGACTTTGGCGTCAAGCACAACATCTTGCGCATGCTGGCCGAGCGCGGCTGCCGCATCACCGTGGTGCCGGCGCAAACCCCCGCCGCCGACGTGCTGGCGCTCAAGCCCGACGGCGTGTTTCTGGCCAATGGCCCGGGCGATCCGCAGCCGTGCGACTACGCCATCGAAGCCATTCGCACGCTCATCGACACGGGCGTGCCCGTCTTCGGCATCTGCCTGGGCCACCAGCTCATGGCCCTGGCCAGTGGCGCACGCACCTTCAAGATGAAGTTTGGCCACCACGGCGCCAACCACCCGGTGAAAGACCTGGAATCGGGCCGCGTGGCCATCACCAGCCAGAACCACGGCTTTGCCGTGGATGCCGATTCGCTGCCCGCCAACCTGCGCGCCACCCATGTCAGCCTGTTTGACGGCACCTTGCAGGGGCTGGCGCGCACCGACCGCCCGGCGTTTTGCTTTCAGGGCCACCCCGAAGCATCGCCCGGTCCGCACGATTGCGACTACCTGTTCGACCGTTTTATCCATAACATGCGTGAAATCCGCTTCCAGAGCGCGCTATAAGCTATTAAAAAGGGAGCAATCTAATGAAACTCTACCCCTTCCCTCAAGCCCCGCTGGAAAAAGCCATTGCCAAGCGCATGCTGAGCCTGCAGCCGCCACACAAAGAGTGGTTTGCCGACCGCTGGGCGCAAAAGCCCTACAAAAAATCCTTCATGGAACACAAGGCCATGCCCTTGATTACCCTGCTGGCCAAGGGCAAGACCTGGACGGACGAGGAGTTCAACACCGAGCTGGCCGCCTGGGACGTGAAGTTCTACGACGCCGAGGCCGAGGTGCTGCGCCCGCTGATCGAAGGCGATGGCCTGATCCAGCTCATGCAGAAAAACATGCCCGCCGAGCGCGTGCAGGCGCTGCTGGCCAAGCTGGACGACCGGCATGCCTGAACGGCTGGGCCACCAGGCAGGTTGCTTGGGTCGCGCGCTGACGGCGGTCGTCATGGCGGTGGCCATGGTGGGCTGCGCCAGTATGACGCCCGCACCCACGCCAACCCAGGTGGACCGGCTGGAGCAGTTGTTCGTGCAGACCTTGCCCTTGGGCTGGATGGTGACGCGCGTGGCGGCCCAGGAGCCCCAATGGCCGCTGCAGCAGCGATACGCTGGCAAGTACACGCGTGAGCAATTGGCCTGCGTCCGAGCTCAACTCACGCCCGAGAAAGTGGTCGTGACCCAGCGCGAGGATGCGCGTGCCTTTGCGCGTCGCCATCCCGCGCGCGTGGCTGAGTCCATCGAAGTGCTGGAGGGCGGCGGTGCTGAGGTGATGAGCCGCATCATGCGTGGCGGGATTGAGCAAGGGTCTCGCGGCCAAAAGCGATTTGACGCTCATGTGGCCCTGGCCGGTTTCCCGGCAGCCAAGCTGCGCCGCTTCGTTGAGCTGATGGAGGGCAGTGAACACGCCGAGTTGCGCCAAGCCATTCGCTTGCAAGACAGCGTCTCACAAAGTGGGCTCGCCAACGGCCGGCGGGTGGCGCAATCTCTGTTGATCACGCCCATGATGGCTGCGCTGGAACACTGTGGCCTGCCGCTTCTTTTGCAGCAGGAGCGCCAGCCCTCAACAGGAAGCAGCACCTGATATGTCAGCAAGCGCAACACTGTGGGTGACTGTGTGTGCGATAGCGTGTACCGCTGCTTTGCTGGTTGGCTGCGCGCACCGATCGGATGCGTCCGAGGCCGAGCGCTTTGTCGTCGCTTTTCAGCAGCTGCTGCCCCTGCCTGCACTCATGGCGCACTCGGCTACACAAGACCCGCGCTGGCCTCTGGGTGAGAAGGCTGAGCTGCTCAGCGCCAGGCAGCTGGGTTGCGTGCGCCAGGCGCTTTCACCCGAGCAGATCAGCGCTGTCCAGCGCCAGCTGGCGCTGGACTATGTTCAGGCCCATCCCCATACCCTGGCGGATGACTTGCAGGTGCTGGAAGGCGGCGCCGCGCATTTGGTGGGCCAGGCCATGCGAGCTGGCGCAGGCTTGGCAGTGGATGCATCGCCGCCCACGTCCGAGCAGGCACTGGCTCTGGCGGCTTTTGCCACCGCGCCCCGCTTTGCCCCGCTACGCCAGGCCACCGGCCTGAGCCGACTGGCAGGCAACGCCAGCGATCCGGCCACCCCCCGGCAGCGCGGGCAGGACATAGCCCACGCGCTCACCGTCCATTTCCTTACCGACGCTTTCGTGCGTTGTCATATTCCGGTCAAGCTGTTGTACTGACCCATTGCCATGCCCAAAAGAACCGACATCCAATCCATCCTCATCATCGGCGCCGGCCCCATCGTCATTGGCCAGGCGTGCGAGTTTGACTACTCTGGCGTGCAGGCCTGCAAGGCGCTGCGCGAGGAGGGCTTTCGCGTCATCCTCATCAACAGCAACCCCGCCACCATCATGACCGACCCGGCCACGGCGGACGTGACCTACATCGAGCCCATCACCTGGCAGACGGTGGAAAAAATCATCGCCAAAGAGCGGCCCGACGCCATCTTGCCCACCATGGGCGGGCAAACGGCGCTCAACTGCGCGCTGGACTTGTGGCGCAACGGCGTGCTGCACAAATACAAGTGCGAGCTGATCGGCGCCACCCCCGAGGCCATCGACAAGGCCGAAGACCGCCTGAAGTTCAAAGACGCCATGACCCGCATTGGCTTAGGGTCAGCACGCAGCGGCATTGCCCACAGCATGGCCGAAGCCTGGGAGGTGCAAAAGCACGTGGGCTTTCCCACCGTCATCCGCCCCAGCTTCACCCTGGGCGGCACGGGCGGCGGCATTGCCTACAACCCCGAAGAGTTCGAGACGATTTGCAAGCGCGGGCTGGAAGCCTCGCCCACCAGCGAGCTGCTGATTGAAGAGTCGCTCTTGGGCTGGAAAGAGTACGAGATGGAAGTGGTGCGCGACAAGGCGGACAACTGCATCATCATCTGCTCCATCGAAAACCTGGACCCCATGGGCGTGCACACGGGCGACAGCATCACCGTGGCCCCCGCGCAAACGCTGACCGACAAGGAATACCAGCTCATGCGCGACGCCAGCATTGCCGTGCTGCGCGAGATCGGCGTGGACACGGGCGGCTCCAACGTGCAGTTTGCCGTCAACCCCAAGGACGGCCGCATGATCGTGATCGAGATGAACCCGCGCGTGTCGCGCTCATCGGCGCTGGCCTCCAAGGCCACGGGCTTTCCCATTGCCAAGGTGGCCGCCAAGCTGGCCGTGGGCTACACGCTGGACGAGCTGAAAAACGACATCACCGGCGGCGCCACGCCCGCCAGCTTTGAGCCGTCCATCGACTACGTGGTCACCAAAATCCCGCGCTTTGCGTTCGAGAAATTCCCCCAGGCCGACAACCGCCTGACCACGCAAATGAAAAGCGTGGGCGAGGTCATGGCCATGGGCCGCACCTTCCAGGAATCTTTCCAGAAAGCCCTGCGCGGGCTGGAAGTGGGTGTGGACGGCATGAACGAAAAAACCCAGGACCGCGAGTGGCTGGAAAAAGAGCTGGGCGAACCCGGCCCCGACCGCATCTGGTTCGTGGGCGACGCCTTTGCCGCCGGCTGGAGCCTGGACGAAGTGCACCAGCTCACCAAGATCGACAAGTGGTTCCTGGTGCAGATTGAAGAAATCGTCAAGATCGAGCTGGAGCTGGACCAGCACACCGCCGCCCACGGCGCCCAGGCGCTTGAAAAGCTGAGCAAAGACGAGCTGCTGGCGCTGAAGAAAAAAGGCTTTTCCGACCGCCGCCTGGCCAAGCTGCTCAAGACCGACGAGCACGCCGTGCGCGCCCGCCGCCACGCGCTGAATGTGCGCCCCGTGTACAAGCGCGTGGACACCTGCGCCGCTGAATTTGCCACCAACACCGCCTACATGTATTCCACCTACGAGGAGGAATGCGAGGCCGCGCCCTCTGACAAGAAAAAAATCATGGTGCTGGGCGGTGGCCCCAACCGCATTGGCCAGGGCATCGAGTTTGACTACTGCTGCGTGCACGCCGCGCTGGCCATGCGCGAGGATGGTTACGAAACCATCATGGTCAACTGCAACCCCGAAACCGTGTCCACCGACTACGACACCTCCGACCGCCTGTACTTCGAGCCGCTCACGCTCGAAGACGTGCTGGAAATCGTGGACAAGGAAAAGCCCGCTGGCGTCATCGTGCAATACGGCGGCCAAACCCCGCTGAAACTGGCCCTGGGTCTGGAAAAAGCCGGCGTGCCCATCATCGGCACCACGCCCGACATGATCGACGCCGCCGAAGACCGCGAGCGCTTTCAAAAACTGCTGCACGAGCTGGGCCTGCGCCAGCCGCCCAACGCCACCGCCCGCACCGAAGAAGAGGCCCTGCAAAAAGCGCAAGACCTGGGCTACCCCCTGGTCGTGCGGCCCAGCTACGTGCTGGGCGGGCGCGCCATGGAAATCGTGCACGAGCAGCGCGACCTGGAGCGCTACATGCGCGAGGCCGTCAAGGTCAGCAACGACTCGCCCGTGCTGCTGGACCGCTTCCTGTCCGACGCCATCGAGTGCGACGTGGACGCCCTGCGCGACGCCAGCGGCCAGGTGCTCATTGGCGGCGTAATGGAACACATTGAGCAAGCCGGCGTGCATAGCGGCGACTCGGGCTGCTCGCTGCCGCCGTACTACCTCAAGCAGGCCACGGTTGAAGAGCTCAAGCGCCAGACCCGTGCCATGGCCGCCGGGCTGAACGTGGTGGGCCTGATGAACGTGCAATTTGCCATTCAGGAAAGCGAAGGCCAGGACGTGATCTACGTGTTGGAGGTCAACCCCCGCGCCAGCCGCACCGTGCCCTTCGTGTCCAAGGCCACCGGCGTGCAACTGGCCAAGGTGGCTGCGCGCTGCATGGCCGGCCAGACCCTGGCGGCGCAAGGCATCACGCAAGAAGTCACCCCGCCGTACTTCAGCGTGAAAGAGGCCGTGTTCCCCTTCGTCAAATTCCCCGGCGTGGACACCATCCTCGGCCCCGAGATGAAATCCACCGGCGAAGTCATGGGCGTGGGTAAAACCTTTGGCGAGGCCTACATCAAGGCCCAGATGGGTGCGGGCGAAAAACTGCCCCGCCCCACCAAGGCCGACGGCAGCCCCGCTGGCAAAGTCTTCATGACGGTGAAAAACAGCGACAAGCCCACCGCCGTGAAGATCGCGCGCGACTTGCACGCCTTGGGCTTTGCCCTGGTGGCCACGCGCGGCACCGCCGCCGCCATAGAGGCCGCAGGCGTGCCCGTGGAAGTCATCAACAAAGTCACCGAAGGCCGCCCGCACGTGGTCGATGCCATCAAAAACGGCGACATCTGCATGGTCATCAACACCGTGGAAGAGCGCCGCAACGCCATCGCCGACAGCCGCGCCATCCGCACCAACGCGCTGCTCAACCGCGTGACCACCTTCACCACCATCTTCGGCGCCGAAGCCGCCGTGGAAGGCATGAAGCAAATGGACGCGCTGGACGTGATCTCGGTGCAGGAGATGCACGCGCAACTGGCGCGCGCAAGCTGACAAAGCCCATCAGGCACAGCACAGGGGCTAACGCACACGCGTTTGCACCCCCCGCTTCAACGCGCGGTCAGGACATCGCTCTGACCGCGCGTTTTTCATGGGACAAGCCCCTTTGGGTCCTTGGGATCAGCGGTGGGTCTGATCCTAAAAAACAGGCCGAATTTTGAGTGCTAAAAAGGCTGTTTGCGCGCTTCAGTTCTCATTTATTGCTATCAAAATTCAATTGAAATTTGATAGCAAATGGTTCGTATGAGGTGCGGCTCGCACGGCTCTTTCTGGCCTGCGGGTGCGCGTTGGGCTTAACGTGTATGCACCCGTCCTCGTGCAGTCACTGGCTTGCCGCATAGCCAACCCTTACCCGGCTGGGGTAGGGCTTGCGAGAGGCATGCTGTCACTGTGGCCAAGGCCAGCACGGTCACTCGGCAAAGTTCATCACACGCTCTAGATTG
This sequence comes from Pseudomonadota bacterium, assembly GCA_030535425.1. Classification (GTDB taxonomy): domain Bacteria; phylum Pseudomonadota; class Gammaproteobacteria; order Burkholderiales; family Burkholderiaceae_C; genus Ottowia. Next base: position 22,822 of record JAUNHQ010000043.1, read on the forward strand.
GCGGCTTTGTGCGTATGTTCGCACCTCCAAAAACAGTGTGAACAGGCGCTCTAGAGATTGGCCAATGCCAGAATTTCCTGCCCCATCAACACGCATTCTTTTTGCATGGAGTAGTAAATCAAACGCATCCGGTAATGGCCCTTGTAAATATGGCCCCATGTTTCCAGCACCAGAAAGCGCTGCTTTTTGTTGGCCGGATTCACGATGGAGGGCAATTGCCTGACGCTGTTTTCATCCACATGCGCGCGATCATCGTTGTTGCTATGAAAAGCCAGCAGCTTGTGGGCCTGCGCCACCGCCTCAGCCTGGCAAGGCAAAGGCCCAGCCGCTAGCGCCGGTCTTGCCCACAGCGCCAGCAACACGATACCCGCAGCCATTTGCAACGATGGGTTGATGAGCATCACCGTTTTCTTTCAGAGAAGGCTTACTTCAGCGCCTTGTAGCGCACGCGCTTGGGTTTGGCGCCTTCTTCGCCCAGGCGTTTGACTTTGTCGGCTTCGTATTCCTGGTAGTTGCCGTTAAAGAAGACCCATTGGCTGTCGCCTTCGGCGGCCAGGATGTGGGTGCAGATGCGGTCGAGGAACCAGCGGTCGTGGCTGATGACCATGACGCTGCCGGCAAATTCCAGCAGCGCGTCTTCCAGCGCGCGCAGGGTTTCCACGTCCAGATCGTTGCTGGGCTCGTCCAGCAGCAGCACGTTGCCGCCTTGCATGAGGGTTTTGGCCAGGTGCAGGCGGCCGCGCTCACCGCCGGAGAGCATGCCCACTTTCTTTTGCTGGTCTTGCCCGTTGAAGTTAAAGCGCCCGCAGTAGGCGCGGCTGGGCATTTGGAACTTGCCCACGGTGATGATGTCCAGCCCGCCGGAGATGTCTTCCCACACGGTTTTGTCGTTGGCCAGGTCGTCGCGGCTTTGGTCCACAAAGGCCATTTGCACGGTTTTGCCGCGCGTGACTTCGCCGCTGTCGGGCTGCTCAATGCCCGCAATCAGCTTGAACAGCGTGGATTTGCCCGCGCCGTTGGGGCCGATGATGCCGACGATGGCGCCTGCGGGCACTTTGAAGCTCAGGTTGTCGATCAGCAGGCGGTCGCCAAAGCTTTTGCTGACGTTTTTGAACTCGATCACCTCGGTGCCCAGGCGCTCGGCCACGGGGATGAAGATTTCCTGCGTTTCGTTGCGCTTTTGGTATTCGTAGTCGGAGAGTTCTTCAAAGCGGGCCAGGCGCGCCTTGCTCTTGGCCTGGCGGCCCTTGGGGTTTTGGCGCGCCCATTCCAGTTCTTTCTTCATGGCTTTGGCGCGGGCGTCTTCGGTTTTTTGCTCTTGCTTCAGGCGGGCTTCTTTTTGCTCCAGCCAGCTGCTGTAGTTGCCTTTGTAGGGAATGCCGTGGCCGCGGTCCAGCTCCAGAATCCACTCGGCGGCGTTGTCCAGAAAGTAGCGGTCGTGCGTGATGGCGACCACGGTGCCGCCAAAGCGCTGCAAGAAGATTTCCAGCCACTGCACGCTTTCGGCGTCCAGGTGGTTGGTGGGCTCGTCCAGCAGCAGCATGTCGGGCTTGGACAGCAGCAGCTTGCACAGGGCCACGCGGCGCTTTTCACCGCCCGAGAGGTTTTTGATGACGGCGTCCCAGGGCGGCAGGCGCAGCGCGTCGGCGGCGATTTCGAGCTGGTGCTCGCTGTCGGTGCCGGCGGCGGCAATGATGGCTTCGAGCTTGCCCTGCTCTTCGCTCAGGGCGTCAAAGTCGGCGTCGGGCTCGGCATAGGCGGCGTAGATTTCTTCCAGCCGGGCGCGCGCGTCGTTCACTTCTTTCATGGCCTCTTCCACGGCCTGGCGCACGGTGTGCTCGGGGTTGAGCTGCGGCTCTTGCGGCAGGTAGCCAATGTCCAGCCCGGGCATGGGAATGGCTTCGCCTTCGATTTCCTTGTCGATGCCCGCCATGATCTTGAGCAGCGTGGACTTGCCCGAGCCGTTCAGGCCCAGCACGCCGATCTTGGCGCCGGGGAAAAAGCTCAGCGAAATGTCTTTCAAGATCGCGCGCTTGGGCGGCACAACCTTGCTGACGCGGTTCATGGAAAAAACGTATTGGGCCATGTGATTGCTCTGGGTTTGATTGATATAAATTTGATAGCTGCTCGCACAAGCTCAGCAAGCGCAAACGGCTTAAAAGGCTTTAAAAAGAAAAGCGCGCCAACCGCCGTGGGCGGTTGCGCCTAGGGCCCTGATTATCGGCGCTGACCGCCAGGGCGCGCGCGCGGTAAATGCCCGTGTCATAATCTGCGCGCTTGCGGCCCACCAGTTCAGCCGCACAGCCAGCTCTTGTTGCTGGGGCCCTGGGCGATGTGCATCACACACACGCCAAGGCCCGCCTCTCAAGAACCCGCTCGCAAGCCTTTGACTGGCCGGTCACACACCGGAACAGGCCCGGAGCGCCCCGCGCCACACCACAAGACGGCGCCATCCGATTGATGAACTTTGACAATCTGAACCTGGCACCGGCCATTCTCAAGGCCGTCCACGAGCAGGGCTACACCGCCCCCACCCCCATTCAGGCCCAGGCCATTCCGCTGGTGCTGCAAGGCTGCGATTTGCTGGCCGGCGCGCAAACCGGCACCGGCAAAACCGCGGGCTTCACCTTGCCCATGCTGCACCTGCTGGCCACCCAGGCGCCGCGCCAGGCCGGCGGCATCCGCGCCCTGGTGCTCACCCCCACGCGCGAGCTGGCCGCGCAGGTGGAAGAATCCGTGCGCGCCTATGGCAAGTACCTGGATCTGAAGTCCACCGTCATCTTTGGCGGCGTGGGCATGAACCCGCAAATCCAGCGCATCAGCAAAGGCTGCGACATTCTGGTGGCCACCCCCGGCCGCCTGCTGGACTTGCAAGGCCAGGGCCACCTGGACTTGTCGCAGGTGGAAATCCTGGTGCTGGACGAAGCCGACCGCATGCTGGACATGGGCTTCATCCACGACGTGAAAAAAGTGCTGGCCCTGCTGCCGCGCGACAAGCAAAGCCTGCTGTTTTCGGCCACCTTCAGCCCCGAAATCCGCGAGCTGGCCGCCAGCTTGCTCAAAGACCCGCGCAGCGTGCAGGTCACCCCGCCCAACACCACCGTGGAGCGCATCAGCCAGCTCATCTACCCCGTGGGCCGCAACCGCAAAAAAGACGTGCTGGCGCACCTGATCGGCCAGGGCGACTGGAGCCAGGTGCTGGTGTTCACCCGCACCAAGTTCGGCGCCAACAAAGTGGCCGACTTTCTCAACGCCCAGGGCATCAAGGCCATGGCCCTGCACGGCAACAAAAGCCAAAGCGCCCGCACCCAGGCCCTGGCCGAATTCAAAAGCGGCGAGCTGCGCGCCCTGGTGGCCACCGACATTGCCGCGCGCGGCATCGACATTGACGAGCTGCCGCACGTGGTCAACTACGACATCCCCAACGTGCCCGAAGACTACGTGCACCGCATTGGCCGCACCGGCCGCGCCGGCGCCAGCGGCCAGGCCGTCAGCCTGGTGTGCATGGACGAAGAAGGCTTCATGCACGAGATCGAGAAGTTCACCAAGCAGCAAATCCCCGTGCAAATCCTCGACGGCTTTGGCCCTGAAGAAGGCGAAAAAGCCGAGCCCATCGCCATGGGCCGCCAAACCCTGTGGGGCGGCCTGGGCAAGCCCCCCAGCCGCGAGGTGATGCAAGCCGCCGCCCGTGCCGCGCGGCAAGAGATGATGCAGCGCATCCGCGACAACAAAGCCGCCCAGGGCCAGGGCGGGCGCGGCAAGCCGCAAGGCGCGCGCAAGCCTGCACGCAGCCAGGACGCGGGCGACGCCCCCACTGCCGAGGGCGCCCCCCTGGCCGATGGCGCCGCCGAGCGCCCGCAGGCTGAGCGTTTCGGCCCCCGTCCGGCGCTTGCCCGACCGGG
>JAUNHQ010000043.1:26733-29248 GCA_030535425.1 Pseudomonadota bacterium
GGCTGAGCGCCCCCAAGGCGAGCGCCCCAGCCGCAACCGCCGCCGCAACCGCAACAACCGTGGCGGCGGCCAGGGCGCCCCCTTTGCCGGCCCGCGCCAGGGCGGCAACCACGGCCCCAACCCGGGCAAGCCGCGCCACGCAGCCACGCGCGAATTTGGCTTTGACGACGATGACGACCGCGACCTGGAACACCTGCCGCGCCACATCGACCCGCTGCAAACCAACCTGCACGGGCGCCGCAACACCCCGCGCGGCCCCAGCCACGGCGCCGTGGGCCAGCCCGACCCCATGCGCACCAGCATCGACCTGATGGGCAAAAGCGGCGGCGGTGGCGGGCGCAACAAGCGCAACCGCCGCAGCGGCGGCGGTTTTAACCGCTGAAGTCAGGCTTGGCAGGCGGGCCCATGGCACCCGCCTGAACGTGTTGCCCATCGCCTGCCAGGCAGCCTGCGCCATGGCCGCGTGCTATTCTCAAAGCCAGGACAGCCGCTGAGGAACGCGCGCATGCTTTGCCGCCGCCCGGACGCCATCATCCAGACAACAAACAAGGAGTAAGGAGCGAGATGAAACTGATTCTGTTGGGCGCCCCCGGCGCGGGCAAAGGCACCCAGGCCACCTTCATTTGCCAGAAATACGGCATCCCGCAAATCTCCACCGGCGACATGCTGCGCGCTGCCGTCAAGGCCGGCACCCCGCTGGGCCTGCAAGCCAAGGCTGTCATGGAGTCAGGTGGCCTGGTCAGCGACGAACTCATCATCAACCTGGTGAAAGAGCGCATTGCCCAGCCCGACTGTGCCGGCGGTTTTCTGTTTGACGGCTTTCCCCGCACCATCCCGCAGGCCGACGCCATGAAGGCTGCGGGCGTCAAGCTCGACTACGTGCTGGAAATCGACGTGCCCTTCGACGCCATCATTGAGCGCATGAGCGGCCGCCGCAGCCACCCGGCATCGGGCCGCACCTACCACATCAAGTTCAACCCGCCCAAGATCGAAGGCAAGGACGATGTGACGGGCGAGCCCCTGGTACAGCGCGACGACGACAAGGAAGAAACCGTCAAGAAACGCTTGGACGTTTACAGCCAGCAAACCCGCCCATTGGTGGACTACTACAGCCAATGGGCCGCGCAAGACCCCGCCGCCGCGCCCAAGTACCGCAAGATCAGCGGCACGGGCACCGTGGAGCAAATCACTGAACGCGCCCTGCAGGCGCTGTCTAGCTAATTTGTCTTCCCCAGTTCCCATCACTTTTCACTGTCCAAGGGCCTTTGCCAACGCGAAGGCCCTTGTTTTTTGCCCTGGCGCTTGCACAGTAGGGGAAACTGATTAAAAATACAGCCACTGGATATCAATACAGCCTCGCTTTCCCGCCGCCGGAGCAGCCCCATGACCGACAGCCCCAAGCTCACCGCCCGCCAGCAGCAGATCCTGCAACTGGTGCAGCACGCCATTGCCCGCACCGGCGCGCCGCCCACGCGCGCGGAAATCGCCGCTGAACTGGGCTTCAAATCCGCCAACGCCGCAGAAGAGCACTTGCAGGCGCTGGCCCGCAAAGGCGTGATTGAGCTGGTCAGCGGCACATCGCGCGGCATCCGCCTCAAGGGCGCGGCCCGTGCCAGTAGCCAGGGGGACGGCTTCAGCCTGCCCCTGCCCGGCATGGCACAGCTGGCGCTGCCCCTCATCGGCCGTGTGGCCGCCGGCTCGCCCATCCTGGCGCAAGAGCATGTGGATCAGACCTACCACATTGAACCCAGCCTGTTCGCCCAGCGGCCCGACTACCTGCTGCGCGTGCGCGGCATGTCCATGCGCGACGCCGGCATCATGGATGGCGATCTGCTGGCTGTGCAAACCGCGCGTGAAGCACGCAACGGCCAGATCGTCGTGGCCCGCCTGGGCGATGAGGTAACCGTCAAGCGATTTCACCGCCACAAGAACCAGATTGAGCTGCACGCCGAAAACCCCGACTACCCCACCATCGTCGTCAAGCCCGGAGAGCCATTCGAGATCGAAGGCTTGGCCGTCGGCCTGATTCGCAACAGCATGCTGATGTAGCTTCACACCTTCTGCGCCGTCCCAGGTGGCGGGCGTGCAGGCGATGGAGCCGAAGGCAAAGGCAGTGGCCCCAGTGGCTGCAACCCCCAGTACCTGCCCCCATCGTCCACACCCTGCGGCGGCGCCCGCGCTGCTGCCTTTGCAAGACCTCTTGCGCTGGGCAGAGCGCACCTATCGCAATCTCGCCTGTGTCCAACCTCTGCTTTGCCCGAAAGGTTTTACATGGGATCCAACGTCATCTACTTGGCCGAGCGCGTGCCCAGCTATCGCCGCCGCTTGCCTGACATCTGCGCGCCGGTTTCTGCTTTGCCATCTCCCGCGCCCACTGGTGCCTGGGCCGCCATGGCCCGTGAACGTGCTGTTCGGCGACAGGCGTCGCTGCATGAAGAAGCCGCGTTGCCCGCTGCCTCAGGGGGAGCAACCGTGTCAAGTTTTTTTATGCTGCCATGTTGTTCCTCCAAGGTTG
>JAUNHQ010000124.1 GCA_030535425.1 Pseudomonadota bacterium
CTGAACTGTTTCACAGACAGCCAAAGGCTTCCAATCGTCCGGGATGCGACAGTTAGAAGTCATTTTCTCCTCTGGGCGAACCTGATCTTGCTCAGGGAATGGGTTTATTCGCCGCCTTTAAGGCAAGCACTTTCAACGCATGCACTTCCATGATGAGAGCAGCGCTTTTTTTGGCCTTGGCGCGCCCAGCCAAGGCAACGCCACCCACGAAGGCAACAGCTGTCACTGCCCAGCCGACAGGGCCCGTGACTGCGGCAATGGTACTGGCGGCACCGCTAAAGGCTGCAAATGGCAAAGTCACCCCTACAAGTCCTGCTCCAGCTGCCATTAACGTACTCATGGTTGTATAAAAGGCAAATCCAGTGAACGCTACTGCTCCTGAAAGAGCCGCCCATGCCGCAGAGCCACTCATCGCCGCAATGGCAGCCCTGTCTAAGCCACTTTCAGACTCACCTAGCCGATCCAACTTTTGACGGCGCTGCTCCTCAGTGAGTTTGTCCCAATGATCTACAAAAACCTGGCGATAGAGTTTTTTCTCAAGTTCAAATGTGGTGAGCGAATCTTTTAATTCTTCTTCAGGAACTCCAAGCTTTCTGGCTGTCCACATGACCACCTCGTGATAATCAAGGTCCTCAGCTTTTCGCCATGGGCGAAGAAGAATATTGTTGGATAACTTAAACAGGTGATCCCTAATTTCCAGAGCATCAGCTTCTGCGCCTTTAAGGGCATCCAGAGTTGCTTTTTTATTAAGCAAGTCATGTGACGTTTTCAGCGCCAGTCGCTTCTCTGGGGGAAGTACTTTTAAAAAATCATAAAGATGGCGTCCTGCCCAACGTTCTTGTGGCTTCACAAATGAAGCAGCTTGAGCCATTGGATCCTTGAATGCATCTTCTCGCGAGCAACCGCTGCTCAGGATGCTTACAGTAAACATGGCAAGAAGCGCGCGACGGGTCAGGTGATTCATGGCGAGTTGGCGCAGGAAGACAGTCAAAAATGCAGCAAGTACGAGAAATCCTATCTTATTTGTAAATTTTAGCAACTATTGTGTGATCTTTAAGCCGCCAGCCGCGCCACCCCGTCGCCCAGGTCCACCGGCTGGCAGCGCACGTGCCAGACCTGTTGCACCAGCGGCGGGGTGAGCACCTGGGTGCAGGGGCCGTCGGCCACCACCTGGCCTTGGGCCAGGACGATGGCGTGGTCGGCGTAGCGCAGGGCCAGGTTCAAGTCGTGCACCACGGCCACCACGCCTACCCCTTGCGCGTGCGCCCAGCGGCGCACGGTGTCCATCAGCTGCATCTGGTGCGCCCAGTCCAGCGCGGCGGTGGGTTCGTCCAGCAGCAGCCAGCGCGCCTGTTCTCCGCTTTCGGTCATGACCGGCTCCCACAGCTGGGCCAGCACGCGCGCCAGCTGCGTGCGGGCCTGTTCGCCGCCGGACAGGCTGGCGTAGTGCCGCTCGGCCAGGTGCGCCACGTCGGCCAGGGCCAGGGCGGCGGGCACGATGCCCAGCTCGTGCCGGGAGGGCTGCAAGCGGTGCGGGTAGCGCCCCAGCGCCACCACTTCGCTGGCGCGAAAGTCAAAAGCCACCGGGCTGTGTTGCGGCATGACGGCCCGCACGCGCGCCAGCGCCTGCCCATGCCAGCGCGCCAGCGGCTGGCCCGCCAGCCACACCTGCCCGCGCGTGGGGCGGCGCTGCCCGGCCAGCACGCCCAGCAGGGTGGATTTGCCCGCGCCGTTGGGGCCCAGCAAGGCGGTGACGCGGCCCGGTTGCAGCGCCACGCTGACATCGCGCAGCAGCTCGGCGCGGCCAATGGACAGGCCCACGTTTTCGGCGCGCAGGCTGTGGTCGGGTAAAGGGGGGGAGGGGGCGGTCATGGGGTCATTGCATTGATATGTTTTTGATAGCTGCTCGCACGCGCTGGGCGGGCGCAAATGGCCTTTTGGATTCATAAAGACTGCGCGCTGAAAGCCAGCGCTGCGTGCCCCCATCCCAGCCTTCCCCCAGAGGGGGAAGGAGCCAAGCCAAGGGGCGTGCGGCAGACCCAGCGAACCGCTGAGGCAGCCAAGGCCAAGGCCGCTGGGGCTGGCATTGATCGGCGTGTGAACGGACGGTCATAGGGTGGTCAGTGCATTGATATGTTTTTGATAGCTGCCAGCACGCTCCGGATGCGCGCAAATGGCCTTTTAGATTCATAAAGACTGCATACTGAAAACCAGCGCCGCTGCCCTCACCCCAACCCTCTCCCACAGGGAGAGGGAGCAAAGCCCAAGGGCCGCGCAGCAGGCCCATCCAATCCATCAAAAGGCTGCGGAGCAAGCCACACCAGAACGCCGTGGCCGGGGTTTCCCCGGCCACCAGCGTTGTCCCCCTGGGGGGAAGGCGGCCGAAGGCCGACTCAGGGGAGAACCCTTTTTTTCAACAACACCAAAAAGAAAGGCGCCCCCAGCGTGGCGGTGAGCACGCCCAGGGGCAGCTCGGCGGGGGCGGTGAGGGTGCGCGCCAGCGCGTCGGCCAGCAGCACCAGGGCCGCGCCCAGCAAGGCGGCGCCGGGCAGCACCAGGCGGTGGTCAGGCCCCAGCAGCAGGCGCACCATGTGCGGGGCCACCAGGCCAATGAAGCCGATGATGCCGGTGGTGGCCGTGACCGCGCCCACGGCCAGCGCGGCCACCACCACGGCCAGGCGTTTGACGCGCTCTACCGGCACGCCCAGCATGGCCGCCTGCGCTTCGCCCAGGGCCAGGGCGTTGAGCGGGCGCGCCAGCGGCACACCCAGCGCCAGCGCCAGCAGGGCCACGGCCAGCACGCCCCACACGCTGGCCCAGCTGGCCGCGCCCAGGCTGCCCAGCATCCAGAACTGCACGCTGCGCAGCTGCTCGTCGGTGGCGATGGTGCTCAGATACCCAAGCCCTGCGCCGGCTAGCGCGTTGATGGCGATGCCGGCCAGCAGCATCAGCGTGACTTGCGTGCCGCTGCCGGTTTGCGCCAGCAGGTAGATCAGCGCCGTCACGCCCAGCCCGCCGGCAAAGGCGGTGAGCACCAGCGCCCAGCTGCCCAGCTGGCGCGGCATGTCGGGGAAAAAGGCCGCGCCCAGCACGATGGTCAGGCCCGCGGCCAGCGCGGCACCGCTGCTCACGCCCACCAGGCCCGGGTCGGCCAGCGGGTTGCGAAACAGCCCCTGCATCAGCGCCCCGGCCAGGCCCAGCCCGGCCCCGGCGGCCACGCCCAGCAGCAGGCGCGGCAGGCGGATGCTGGCAAACACCAGCGCCTGCGTGTCGCCTTGCAGGGCCACCGGCAGCGGCGTGCCCTGCCACGCGGCCACAAGCGCGCGCCACACGCTGCCCGGCAGCGCCTGCGGCGCAATGGCAAAGGCGCCGCTGCTGGCGGCCACGGCCAGCGCCAGCAGCAGCAGCGCGCCGCCGCCCAGCCACACGGTAACGGGGCGGCGCGGCCAGGGCGTGTGCAAAGGCGCGGGCAGGGGCGATGCGGCCGTGGGCGTATCCAGTGCCCCGGGCGATCCGGGCAGGGCGGGCCATGTCCCGGCGGCAGCGCCTGCTGCGGGCTCTTGCGCGGGTCCCTTTGCGGTTGCTTGCGCGGCGGCTTTTGCGCCTGCCCCTGCGCAAGCGCTGGGCGCAGCGGGTGCGGCTGAGGCAGCCGGTGCGGACCAGGTGGCGGCCATGGCGCGTCAGCCCTGCATGGCTTGGCGGTGCAGCGACAGCACCGTGGCGGGCAGGCGCGGGCCAAAGCCCATCATCTCCAGCGCATCGCGCAGCAGCAGGCGGCGCGTGGCGTAGGCGGGCACCAGGTGCATGCCGGGGCGCTGCCAGAAGCGGTCGATGCCGCCTTGCGCCTCGATGCCCTGGTGCGTGGCCAGCAGCACGTCGGGCGCGGCCTGGGCCATGCCTTCGGCGGTCATGCCGCGGTAGCCGCGGTAGCCCTGCATGGCGTTGTCGCAGCCGATCAGGCGGATGAGCGCATCGGCCCCTGTGCCTTCGCCAGCCACGCTGGGGGTGTTGCCGTGGCCCAGGATGAACAGCGCGCGCGGGCGGCGTGCGCCCCGGGCCTGCCGCGCTTGCAGGCTGGCTTGCACGGCCGCTTGCGTGGCGGCCCATTCGGCATCCAGGCGCTGCTGGTGCTGGCGCGCGGCGGCTTCGCGCCCGGTGGCGCGGCCCACGGCGGCCAGCTTGGCCTGCACCTCGGCCCAGTCGTAGGTGCTGGGCACCACCTCCACCTGCACGCCGGCGCCGCGCAGTTGTTCCAGCACGCGCGGCGGCCCGGCTTCGCCACCGGCAACGATGGCGTCGGGCTTGAGCGAGAGCAGCCCTTCGGCCGAGAGCTGGCGAACGTAGCCCACCTTGGGGGTTTTTTGCGCGGCCTCGGGGTACAGGCTGGTGGTGTCGGTGCCCACCAGCTGCCCTTCAGCGCCCAGCAGGTACACCATTTCGGTGATGGCCCCGCCCAGGGTGATGAGGCGCGGCGCGGCGGCGGCAGCCGTGGATGAAACCGCAGGTGCGGATGCAGGTG
>JAUNHQ010000125.1 GCA_030535425.1 Pseudomonadota bacterium
TCGCCATTTCACCTCGCCATTTCATCCACAACAAGAGACCTTCCCATGAGTGAAGCCGCCAAGCCCAGGCCTGAATTTCGCAACATCCACCTGCTCAGCGACGTGCGCACCTACCGGCTGCCCGCCGCCGGCATCGTGTCCATCCTGCACCGCGTCAGCGGCGCGCTGATGTTCTTTCTGCTGCCCTTCATCATCTGGCTGTTTGACAAATCGGTGTCGTCCGAAATCTCCTTTGGGCAGTTCACCGCCGCCTTCACCGCCGGTCTGGGCGTGCTGCCTGGCTGGTTCGTCAAGCTGGTCACGCTGGCCATCATCTGGGCCTATCTGCACCACCTCATCGCCGGCGTGCGCCATCTGTACATGGACGCCTTTCATGCCGTCAGCAAGGAATTCGGTAAGTCCTCGGCCATCGCCACGCTGGTGCTCAGCCTGGGCCTGACCGCCGTTTTGGGCGCCAAGCTGTTTGGCCTGTACTGACCTCTGCCCCACCCGTTCCCCCAAGACAACCGGAGAAAAATCCCCATGGCTGTGAACTACGGCTCCAAGCGCACCGTGGCCGGTGCCCACTATGGCCTGCGCGACTGGCTGGTGCAGCGCGTCACCGGCGCCCTGATGGCGCTTTTCACCCTGGTGGTGCTGGCGCAGGTTCTCTTTACCGCCGGCCCGATCGGCTACGACAAATGGGCCGGCATCTTTGCCGCGCAATGGATGAAGGTGCTGACCTTTGCCGTGGCCGTGGCCCTGATCTGGCACGTCTGGGTCGGTGTGCGCGATATCTGGATGGACTACGTCAAGCCCGTCGGCCTGCGCCTGGTGCTGCACGTGTTCACGCTGGTGTGGCTCATCGGCTGCGCCGGCTGGCTGCTGCAAGTGCTCTGGCGCCTGTGAAGCCCCTTTTTTCATCCCGCTGCGGCTAGCCCATCCATAAAAAAGACTCCCTCACCACGACCATGAGTTACACCAAAGATCAGATCAACGTTCGCAAATTCGACGTGGTCATCGTCGGCGCTGGCGGCTCCGGCATGCGCGCCTCTTTGCAACTGGCGCGCGCAGGCCTGAGCGTTGCCGTGCTGTCCAAGGTCTTCCCTACCCGCTCGCACACCGTAGCCGCGCAAGGCGGCGTGGGTGCCAGCCTGGGCAACATGAGCGAAGACAACTGGCACTACCACTTCTACGACACCATCAAGGGCAGCGATTGGCTGGGCGACCAGGACGCCATCGAGTTCATGTGCCAGGAAGCGCCCAAGGTGGTGTACGAGCTGGAACACTTCGGCATGCCGTTCGACCGCAACCCTGACGGCACCATCTACCAGCGCCCCTTTGGCGGCCACACCGCCAACTACGGCGAAAAGCCCGTGCAGCGCGCCTGCGCCGCCGCCGACCGCACCGGCCACGCCATGCTGCACACGCTGTACCAGCAAAACGTGGCGGCCAAGACCACCTTCTTCGTCGAGTGGATGGCGCTGGATCTGATCTTCAACGCCGATGGCGAGGCCGCAGGTGTCACCGCCATCGAGATGGAAACCGGCGACTTCTACGTGCTGCACGCCAAAACCGTGCTGCTGGCCACCGGCGGCGCGGGCCGCATCTTTGCCGCCAGCACCAACGCCTTCATCAACACCGGCGACGGCTTGGGCATGGCCGCGCGCGCGGGCATTCCGCTGCAAGACATGGAGTTCTGGCAGTTCCACCCCACCGGCGTGGCCGGCGCGGGCGTGCTGCTGACCGAAGGCTGCCGTGGCGAAGGCGCCATCTTGCTCAACAGCAATGGCGAACGCTTCATGGAGCGCTACGCCCCCACCCTGAAAGACCTGGCCCCGCGCGATTTCGTGTCGCGCTCCATGGACCAGGAAATCAAGGAAGGGCGTGGCTGCGGCCCCAACAAGGACTACGTGGTGCTCAAGCTCGACCACCTGGGCGCCGAAACCATCCACAAACGCCTGCCCTCGGTGTACGAAATCGGCGTCAACTTCGCCAACGTGGACATCACCAAAGAGCCCATTCCCGTGGTGCCCACCATCCACTACCAGATGGGCGGCATTCCCACCAACATCAACGGCCAGGTCAGCATTCCCATGAATGGCGAACACAACGTGGCCATTCCCGGCCTGTACGCCGTGGGTGAGTGCTCTTGCGTCAGCGTGCACGGCGCCAACCGCCTGGGCACCAACTCGCTGCTTGACTTGCTGGTGTTCGGCAAGGCCGCAGGCAACCACATCATTGCCAACCACGACAAGGGCGCGCACAAGCCCCTGCCTGCCGACGCGGCCGATTACTCGCTGGAGCGCCTCAACCGCCTGGAAAAAGCCAGCAGCGGCGAATACGCCCAGAAAATCGCCAACGACATCCGCAGCACCATGCAAACGCACGCCGGTGTGTTCCGCACGCAAGCCAGCATGGACGAAGGCGTCACCAAAGTGGCCCAGCTGCGCGAACGCGTGGCCGGCCTGGGCCTGCAAGACCACTCGCGCGTGTTCAACATGGCCCGCCAAGAGGCGCTGGAGGTGGAAAACCTGATCGAAGTGGCCCAGGCCACCATGACCTCGGCCGCTGCCCGCAAGGAGTGCCGCGGCGCCCACACCGTGGTGGACTACGAGCGCCCCGCCGACGACCCCACCGCCCCGCTGGGCCGCGACGACGCCAACTGGATGAAGCACACCCTGTGGTACAGCGAAGGCAACCGCCTGGACTACAAGCCCGTGCGCATGAAGCCGCTCACCGTTGAAACCGTGCCGCCCAAGGTGCGCACTTTCTAAGGCGCTTTTTCCTTTTTACTTCTGCCTTTTTGGTTTCGTCCGATCACCAGGAAACACCGGCCGCCCCTGCCTCAAGCCCATGCGGCACCTGGCACGCGGCCCCCAAGGAAAACACACGATGCAAAAACGCACCTTCAAAATCTACCGCTACGACCCGGACAAGGACGCCAAGCCCTACATGCAGACGGTGGAAATCGAGCTGGACGGCAACGAGCGCATGCTGCTGGACGCGCTGGTCAAGCTCAAGGCCGTGGACCCCACCCTGTCCTACCGCCGCTCCTGCCGCGAAGGCGTGTGCGGCTCTGATGCCATGAATATCAACGGCAAAAACGGCCTGGCCTGCCTGACCAACCTGCGCACGCTCAAAGACCCCATCGTGCTCAAGCCCCTGCCCGGTCTGCCCGTGGTGCGCGATTTGATCGTGGACATGACGCAGTTCTTCAAGCAGTACCACTCCATCCGCCCCTACCTCATCAACGACACGCCCGCGCCCGAAAAAGAGCGCCTGCAATCGCCCGAGGAGCGCGAAGAGCTCAACGGCCTGTACGAGTGCATCCTGTGCGCCAGCTGCTCCACCAGCTGCCCCAGCTTCTGGTGGAACCCCGACAAATTCGTCGGCCCCGCCGGCCTGCTGCAAGCCTACCGCTTCATTGCCGACAGCCGCGACCAGGCCACCGGCGAGCGTCTGGACAACCTGGAAGACCCCTACCGCCTCTTCCGCTGCCACACCATCATGAACTGCGTGGATGTGTGCCCCAAGCACCTCAACCCCACGCGCGCCATTGGCAAGATCAAGGAACTGATGGTGCGCCGCGCCATTTAAGGGCGCGTCTTCACCCGAGTGCCCGGCTGCTTTTTCACGTATGTCGCCCGCTTCCTTGGCCCCCTCTGCCACGCCCGCTGCCGCCAGCTTGCCGCTCGATCCGCGCCAGCTGGGCCGGCTGCGCTGGCGCTGCCGCCGCGGCATGCTGGAAAACGACTTGCTGCTTGAACGCTTTTTCGACCGCCACGGCCCCGCCATCACCCAGGCGCAGGCCGACACCCTGGCCCAGCTGATGGATCTGCCGGACAACGACCTGCTCGATCTGCTGCTGGGCCGCGCCCAGCCCAGCGGCGCGCACGACACCCCCGCCGTGCATGCCCTGCTGGCCCTGCTGCGCCGCCCCTGACTTTCAGCCCCTGGCTGCGCGCACCCAGCCCAGCCAGGCCCCGCCCTTTTTCACTGCAAAGCCTCAGTCCATCACACAAGGAGAACGGTTCATGAAACTATCCGACAACAAGGCCACGCTGTCCTTTTCCAACGGCAGCCCCAGCGTGGAGCTGCCCACCTACCAAGGCAGCATCGGCCCCGACGTGATCGACATCCGCAAGCTGTACGCGCAGACCGGCATGTTCACCTACGACCCGGGCTTTCTGTCCACTGCCGCCTGCCAGTCTGCCATCACCTACATCGACGGCGACAAGGGCGAGCTGCTGTACCGCGGCTACCCCATTGAGCAACTGGCGCAAAAGTGCGACTACCTCGACACCTGCTACCTGCTGCTCAAGGGCGAGCTGCCCGACGCTACGCAGCGTGAAGATTTCCACAAGCTCGTGCTCCAGCACACCATGGTCAACGAGCAGATGCAGTTTTTCCTGCGCGGTTTCCGCCGCGACGCGCACCCCATGGCCGTGCTCACCGGCCTGGTGGGCGGCATGTCGGCCTTCTATCACGACAGCACCGACATCAACAACCCCGAGCACCGCGA
>JAUNHQ010000044.1 GCA_030535425.1 Pseudomonadota bacterium
CAGCCGCTGCCCATGCTCAAGATTGACGAGCCCACGCTGACCATGAACTTCTGCGTCAACACCAGCCCGCTGGCCGGGCGCGAGGGCAAGTACGTCACCAGCCGCCAAATCTGGGACCGCCTGCAAAAAGAGCTGCAAAGCAACGTGGCCCTGCGCGTGAAAGAAACCGCCGAAGACGGCGTGTTTGAAGTCTCTGGCCGGGGCGAGCTGCACCTGACCATCTTGCTGGAAAACATGCGCCGCGAAGGTTACGAGCTGGCCGTGAGCAAGCCGCGCGTGATGTTCCAGATGATCGACGGCGAGCGCCACGAGCCCATGGAGCTGGTCACCGCCGACGTGGAAGAAACCCACCAGGGCGGCGTGATGCAGGCTTTGGGCGAGCGCAAGGGCGAAATGCTCAACATGGAACCTGACGGGCGCGGCCGCGTGCGGCTGGAATACCGCATTCCCGCGCGCGGGCTGATCGGCTTTAGCAACGAATTTTTGAACCTCACGCGCGGCAGCGGCCTGATCGCCAGCATTTTTGACGGCTACGAGCCCTACAAGGGCGACGTGGGCGGGCGCAAAAACGGCGTGCTCATCAGCATGGACGACGGCGAAATCTTCACCTACGCCCTGGGCAAGCTGGACGACCGCGGCCGCATGTTCGTCAAGGCGGGCGACCCGGTGTACGAGGGCATGATCGTTGGCATTCACAGCCGCGACAACGACCTGGTGGTCAATGCCACGCGCACCAAGCAACTCACCAACTTCCGCGTCAGCGGCAAGGAAGACGCCATCAAAATCACCCCACCCATCGAGCTGACGCTGGAATACGGCGTGGACTTCGTGGAAGACGACGAGCTGGTGGAAATCACCCCCAAATCCATCCGTCTGCGCAAGCGCTTTTTGAAAGAGCACGAGCGCAAGCGCGCCAGCCGCGAAGGGGCGTGAACGCCCGGCCGCTGGGCGCCGGCATGCAGGCTCTCTGCGTGAGCGGACACCGCCGTGCCGGTACTGCTGCCACAGTAAAACGGGTGCTCAGTGCCTTGGGTCAAGGCGCTGGGCATGGAGATGCTTTTAGGGTTGCTTTAGAGTGAAAAGGCCGTTTACGAGCGTCCCTATTCAAAGTTTGCTTCTAAATTAATAGCATTTATAAGGATGGCCGGTGATGGCCTGAGCCACAAAAAAGCCGTGGCTTGCCACGGCTTGAGAAAAAACGCCCGCGAGCAGAAGGTGCGCGCGGGTTGTTTTTTTAGGGCTTGGCTACACGCCACTGTCCGCCCACGCCGTCACCCAGGCGATCGCCGGGCTTGCCATCCTTGGCGTAGTAGTACAGCGGCATGCCTTTGAAAGCCCACTGCTTGCTGCCGTCGGCACGGGTGATGATGGTGTAGTCACCCAGCGGCTTGGCGCTGGCGGCCACGCTCAGCGGGGGCCAATTGGCAGCACAAGCGTCCACGCAGGCGGACTGGCCGCTGCCGGCCACATCTTTGGCGAACACGTACAGGGTGCGGCCATCGGGGCCGATCAGCGTGCCGTCGGACGCTTGCGTGGGCGTGCTGGGCGCGGTGGCCTGGGGCTTGGCCATGTCTGCGTTGGTTTGGGGCTTGGGTGCAGAGCAGGCGGCCAGCACGGCAGCAGCGGCGAGGGTAAGCAACAGGGTTTTCATGGACAAAGGCCTCCTTGGCAGAGATGAAAAACCCGGGCAGTGTAGTGCCATGCGCACAGCAGGGGCTGTCGGACAAGAAGCCGATACGCACCTGACAGCTTGGCCTCTCGCACCCTGCGTTTGGCGCCCGGCCGGGTGGCGCAGGGGTGTGGAGGACGGTCAGCGCAGGTGCTGCTTCATGGCGCGCTCGACCTCGCGCTTGCCTTCGCGCTCTTTGATCGTGTCGCGCTTGTCGTGCGTGGCCTTGCCCTTGGCCAGGGCGATTTCGCACTTCACCCGGCCGTTTTTCCAGTGCAGGTTGATGGGCACCAGGGTGTAGCCCTTTTGCTCCACCTTGCCGATCAGGCGGCGGATTTCGTCCGCATGCATCAGCAGCTTTTTGGTGCGCACGGCGTCGGGGCGCACGTGGGTGCTGGCAGTGCCCAAGGGGTTGATCTGGCAGCCGATGACGAACAGCTCGCCATCGCGGATGACCACGTAGCCGTCGGTCAGCTGCGCCTTGCCAGCGCGCAGGGCTTTGACTTCCCAGCCCTCCAGCACCATGCCCGCTTCAAAACGCTCTTCGAAGAAGTAGTTGAACGCGGCTTTTTTGTTCTCGGCGATGACCGGGTTGGACGACTTGGGTTTCTTGGTGGCCATCTGGGCAATATGGTGCGGCGCGCAAACTTTGCAAGCGCCCACCTAGAATCTGCGAGCAAAAGCGCATTCTATGAAATCTGTCCATAAATCCGTCCTCATCTGGTACAGCGCGCAGGAGATGTTCGATCTGGTGATCGACGTGGAGCGCTACCCTGAATTTCTGCCCTGGTGCAGCCACGGCAAGGTGCTGGAGCGCACCGAGCTGGGCATGACGGCCGAGGTGGGCATGAGCTTCAAGGGCATTGCGCAGACCTTTACCACCCGCAACGAGCACGTGCCGGGGCGCGAGGTGCGCCTGCACCTGGTCAATGGCCCGTTTTCCAAGTTGGAAGGGGTGTGGACGTTTACCCCCGTGGGTGGCGAGGGCCAGCGCGCCTGCCGGATCGATTTCAAGATGGACTACGGCTTTGCCAACGCGCTGCTGGCTTCGCTGGTGGGGCCGGTGTTCGACAAGATTGCCAGCACCTTGGTGGATGCCTTTGTGCAGCGTGCCGAGCGCGTGTATGGCGCAGCCTGAAGGCCCCGGCGATGCCAGCGCACTGCCGCTGACCGTGACCGTGGTGTACGCCCCGGCCGCGCGCCAGGTGCACGAGCTGGTGCTGCGCTTGCCCGCAGGCGCCACGGTGCAGGACGCGCTGGCCGCCAGCGGCTTGCTGGCGCAATACCCGGACATGGACGTGAGCCCCGGCTGCACAGGCGTGTGGGGCCGCGAGGCGCCGCTGGATCAGCCCCTGCGCGCCGACGACCGGGTAGAGGTGTGGCGCCCGCTGCGGGTGGACCCCAAGCTGGCGCGGCGCGAGCGCTTTGGCCAGCAGGGCGCGCGCGCCGCAGGCCTGTTTGCCCGCCGCCGGCCAGGGGCCAAGCCGGGGTATTGACGGCATAAACGGCGTGTCGGCGGCGGGCAGGGCGGCGGGGGGCCGTATGCGTCTTCACCCGCGTGCCGTCAGCGGGCGTGCCAGTGCGCCTGCGCTTGGCGTGTGGCACAGGCCTTTACGTGACGTCGCGCAGCGCCGCTTCGATGGCGGCGGCGCAGGCCAGGGGCTTTTCCATGGGAAACAGGTGCGTGCCGTCAAGCATCATGACGTGGCCGCGCACCAGGCGGCGGGTGCGCTCCACACCGCCTACGGTGCGCAGCTCGGCCGAGCGCAGGCCGCCCACGAACACCGCCGGGCAGCGCAGCGGGTGGCGGCGCAGCAGGGCTTCGATGTGGTGGGGCAGGGTGTCGTAGATGCGCGATTCCACCTCGCGGTCAAAGGCCAAGCGCCAGCGGCCATCGGTGTCGAAGGTGCCGTGGTCCACGTAGTCGTGCAGCACCTGCTCGTCCCACAGGGCAAAGGCTTTTTTGCTGCGGAAGTACTGGAACACGGCTTCGCGGTCGTCCCATTCGTGGCGCCGGCGGCGGCTGACCTGGCTGGGGCTGATGCGCTGCATGAGCGGCGTGCGCTTGACCAGGCCCAGCCCTCGCGCGCGCCAGCCGCTGACCACGGGCGAATCCAGCAGCACCACGGCGCGTGCCAGGTCGGGGTGCTGCGCGGCGCACATGAGGCTGAGGATGCCGCCCAGCGAATGCCCGACCAGGCAGGGCGCCTGCCCGCCCTGGGCCTGTTTTTGCGCGGCGGCAAAGTCGGCCAGCTGCTGCACCAGATGGGGCCAACCGTCGGTGACGGGGTAGCGCGGGTCGTGGCCGTATTTCTCGATCGCGGCCACGTGCCAGCCGCGCGCACGCAGGCTGTCAAGCATGACGCGGTAGGTGCTGGCGGGAAAGCTGTTGCCGTGGGAAAAGACGATGTGGCGCATGGGGCTTGGGGCAGGGCGCTTACGGTGCGGCGGGCGTTGCCGGTGCGGCGGGCGCTGAGGGCGCCGCCGGTGCATCGCCGCCCAGCGCCTTGTACAGGGCCGCGCGGCTGAGTTGTTCGGCCAGGCGCAGGCTGATGAGCTGCTGCTGGGCGGCGTACAGGCTGCGCTGGGCGTCGAGCACGCTCAGGTAGTCGTCGCTGCCGGCTTTGAAGCGCGCTTGGGACAGCGTCAGCGCCTTTTGGCTGGCCTGCACCAGCGCGTGGGCGCTGCGCAGGCGCTGGGCCCAGGTTTGCTGCTCGGCCAGGGCGTCGGCCACTTCGCGGAAGGCGGTTTGCACGGCGCGGTCGTAGGCGTTGACGGCCAGTTGCTGGTCCACCTCGGCCACGCGCAGGCTGGCGCGGTTGGCGCCGCCGTCAAACAGGGGCAGCGTCAGGCCGGGGGCAAAGTTCCAGGTGCGGTTGCCGCTGTCAAACAGGGCCGAGAGGGCGCGGCTGCCCAGGCCCACAGCGGCGGTGAGGCTGATGCGCGGGAAAAAATTGGCCCGCGCCGCGCCGATGTTGGCGTTCATGGCCTGCAACTGGTGCTCGGCCGCGCGGATGTCGGGGCGGCGCAGCAGCACGTCAGAGGGCAGGGCGGCGGGGGCCGCGCCTATGGCAGCCAGGGGCTGCGCCAGCGTGTCTTGCGGCGTCTCTTGCGTCTCTGGTGCCTCTTGCGTCTCGTTTTCCCCGGGCAACCACGGGCTGCTGACCGGGCCGCCGGCCAGCAGCTCCAGCGCGTGGCGGTCTTTGGCCACCTGGGCGGCGTAGGCGGCCACGTCCAGGCGGGCGGTGTCCACCGTGCTCTGGCTTTGCGCCAGGGTCAGGCCCGAGGCGGCGCCCAGCGCGTGCATGCGCTCGGTCAGTTCATAAGCTTTTTCGCGCGCGGCCAGGGTGTCTTGCGCCAGGCGCAGGCGCTGCTGGTCGGCGGCCAGGTTGAGCCAGGCTTGCACCACATCGCCCACCAGGGTCAGGCGCACGCTGTGCTGCGTTTCGGTTTGCGCCAGGTATTGCTGCAAGGCGGCTTCGCTCAGATTGCGCACGCGGCCCCAGAAGTCCAGCTCGAACGCGGTGATGCCCAGCTGCACGCTGAACTGGTTTTGCGTGACGCTGCGGCCTGCGCTGCCCAAGTCTTCGGCGCTGCGGGTGCGCGCGGCCTGGCCGCTTAAGCCCACGGTGGGCAGTTGGTTGGCTTGGGTGATGCCGTACACGGCCCGCGCGCGCTCGACGTTGAGCACCGCCTGTTGCAGGCTGCGGTTGTGCGCCAGGGCCTGGCGCAGCACGTGGCGCAGGCGCTCGTCTTGCACCCATTCGTCCAGGGCCAGGGCGGGCACGTTGGCTGGGGCGCTGGGCGCAGCGCCTTCGGCCTGCGCAGGTGCGTTGGCCGGCGCGATGTGCGCGGGCACGGCCAGCGGCGGGCGCTGGTGCGTGGGGGCCAGGTTGCAGGCGGCCAGGCCCAGGCTGATGCCGGCCAGCCAGCCCAGCCGGTTCAGACGGCCAACGGGGGGGCGGAGGATGGTGTTCATGCCGTGGCCTCCTGCGAGCCTTGGTGCGCTGCTTGCCGTGCATCGGCACGTCCTTTGAACCAGCTGCGGATCAGCAAAAAGAACACCGGCACAAAGAACAGCCCCAGCACGGTGGAAAACACGGTGCCGCCCAGCACGGCGGTGCCGATGGCGTGGCGCCCGGCTGCGCCCGCGCCGGTGGCGGCGGCCAGCGGCAGCACGCCCACGCCAAAGGCCAGCGAGGTCATGAGGATGGGGCGCAGGCGCAGGCGCACGGCCTCCAGCGTGGCCTCGAACACGGCCTTGCCCTGGGCTTGCAGCTGGGTGGCAAATTCGACGATGAGGATGGCGTTTTTGGACGCCAGGCCCATGGTGGTGAGCAGGCCGACCTGAAAGTACACGTCGTTGTCCAGCCCGCGCACGCTGGTGAACAGCACTGCGCCCAGCACGCCCAGGGGCACGCACAGAATCACCGCCAGCGGCACTGTCCAGCTTTCGTACAGCGCGGCCAGGCACAAAAAGACGAACAGCACGGAGATGGCGTACAGCACGGGCGCTTGCGCGCCGGCCTGCCGCTCTTGGTACGACGCGCCGGACCACTCATGGCCGATGCCGGCAGGCAGCGCTTGCATCAGCTCTTCCATGGCGGTCATGGCCTCGCCGGTGCTCACGCCGGGGGCGGCTTCGCCCTCGATCTCAATGGCGGGGGTGGCGTTGTAGCGGCGCAGCTGGGGCGAGCCGTAGCTCCAGCCGCTGCTGGAGAAGGTGTCAAAGCGCACCATCTGCCCGCTGCCGTTGCGCACGGCCCATTGGTGGATGTCTTGCGGCAGCATGCGGTAGGGCGCGTCGCCCTGCACGTACACGCGCTTGATGCGGCCGTTGTGCACAAAGTCGTTGATGTAGCTGCCGCCCATGGCGATGGACAGGGTGCGGTTCACATCGGCCGTGGCCAGGCCCTGCGCGCCGGCCTTGCGGTCGTCCACCGCCACGCGCAGCTGGGCCGTGTCGTCGGCGTTTTGCGCGCGCACGCGGGTCAGGCGCGGGTCGGCGTTGGCGCGGCGCAGCAGCTCGTCCTTGGCGTCCATCAGGGCCTGGTGGCCCAGCTCGTTCATGTCTTTGAGCTCCAGCAAAAAACCCGCTGAAGACCCCAGGCCGCGAACCACCGGCGGCAGGGTGACGATGATGTTGGCGTCGCGGATGCGGCGCAGATCGCGCGTGGCCTTTTGCGCCAGCGCCTTGGCGCTTTGCTCGGGCCGGGGGCGCTCGGCCCAGTCGGTCAGCCGCACAAAGGCGCGCCCGCTGGCCTGGTTGCCGCCCAGGCCGGTGACCACGTTGATGTTCATCACCTCGGGCAGCTGGCGGAAATATTCGCTGACTTGCTGCGCCACGGCGCCGGTGCGCTCGGCGGTGGCGCCTGCTGGCGGGTTGATGATGACGGTGAGCAAGCCCTGGTCTTCTTCGGGCACGAAGCTGGTGGGCAGCTTGTACAGCCCCCAGGCAATGCCCGCAATCGCCAGCCCATAGGCCAGCAGCATGAGCCAGGCATGGCGCATGGCCAGCCCGGCGGCGCGCACCGTGCCGTGGGTCAGGCGCTCAAAACCCCGGTTGAAGGCGGCAAAAAAGCGCGCGTTCAGGCCGCGCCAGCCGCGCGGCGCGCCCGCCTGCTGGCTGGGCGGCTTGAGCACGCTGGCGCACAGCGCCGGCGTGAGGGTGAGCGCCACCAGCACCGACAGCACCATGGCCGTGACGATGGTGATGGAAAACTGCCGGTAGATGATGCCGGTGGAGCCGCCAAAAAACGCCATGGGAATGAACACCGCCGACAGCGTGAGGGTGATGCCGATCAGCGCGGGCGTGATCTGCGCCATGGACTGGCGCGTGGCCTGCTTGGGCGGCAGGCCCGTGTCGTGCATCACGCGCTCGACGTTTTCCACCACCACGATGGCGTCGTCCACCAGCAGGCCAATGGCCAGCACCAGGCCGAACATGGTCAGCGTGTTGATGGAGTACCCGGCCACGGCCAGCACGCCAAAGGTGCCCAGCAGCACCACCGGCACGGCAATGGCCGGGATCAGCGTGGCGCGCAGGCTTTGCAAAAACAAAAACATCACCAGCACCACCAGCGCCAGCGCCTCGAACAGAGCCTTGACCACTTCGTTGATGGAGTTGCGCACAAAGGGCGTGGAATCGACCACCACCGTGGTTTGCAGCTGGTAGGGAAAGTTGGGCGCCAGCTCGGCCAGCTTGGCCTTGACCTTTTCGGCCACGTCCAGGGCGTTGGCCCCGTCGGCCAGCACAATGCCCATGCCCGAGCCGGGCTTGCCGTCCAGCCGCGCCATCACGGTGAGGTTTTCCGGCCCCAGCTCCACGCGGGCCACATCGCCAATGGTGATGGCCGAGCCATCGCTGCCCACTTTCAGAAACACCTGCTCGAATTCTTCTGCCGTTTGCAGCTTGGTGCGGGCGGTGATGGCGGCGTTGAGCTGCTGGCCCGGCAGGCTGGGCAGCGCGCCCAGCTGGCCCGCCGAAACCTGGGCGTTTTGCGCCTGAATGGCGTTGGCCACGTCGCCGGGCATCAGGCCCAGTTTTTCCAGCTTGGCCGGGTCCAGCCACACGCGCATCGCGTAGCCGGTGCCAAACACCTGCACGTCGCCCACGCCGTCCACGCGGGCCACCACATCCAGCAGGTTGCTGCGCACGTAGTCGCCCACATCCACATGGCTGACGCCGGGGTCGGGCGAGTTGAAGGACACCACCATCAAAAAGTCCTGCCCGCCCTTGGTGACAAACACGCCCCGGCTGGTCACTTCGTTGGGCAGGCGGCTCATGGCCTGCTGCAACTTGTTCTGCACCTGCATCTGGGCCACATCGATGTTGGTGCCCGGTGCAAAGGTCAGCGTGGTGCGCGACTGCCCGGCCTCGTTGCTGGTGGCGTTGATGTACAGCAGGTTGTCGATGCCCTTGAGCTGCTGCTCGATCACCTGGGTGACGGAGTTGTCCACCGTGGCGGCGGACGCGCCCACGTAATCGGCGCCAATGCTCACGCGCGGCGGGGCAATGTCGGGAAACTGCTCCAGCGGCAGGGTCAGCACCGCCAGCGCGCCGGCGAGCATGACGATGATGGACAGCACCCAGGCAAAGATGGGGCGGCTGATGAAAAACTGGGCCATGGCTGCAAACCTCGCCGCGCGTTCAGGATGCCGTGGCCACGCTGGCCGCTGAGGCGGGGGCGGATGCGGGAGCCGATGCCGGCGGCGCAGCGGCCGATGCGGCGGCAGAAGCGCCCGAAGCCGCCTGCGCCTGGCCCAGCGCTACCGCCACGGGCTTGACCGTGATGCCCGGGCGCACGCGCTGCAAGCCATCGACCACGATGCGCTCGCCTGCTTGCAGCCCGTCTTCCAGCAGCCAGTGGTTGCCAATGGCCTGGCCCAGCGTGACCGGGCGGCGCTGCACCTGGTTTTGCGCGTCCACCACCCACACGTTGGCGCGGCCCGATGGGTCGCGCTGCACCGACTGCTGCGGCACCAGCAGCGCCTGCGGCTGCACGCCCACGGGCAGCCGGGCGCGCACGTACATGCCGGGCATCAGCACGCCGTCGGGGTTGGGCACCAACGCGCGCAGCGTCACTCCGCCCGTGCCGGTGTTGACGATCAGGCCTGCAAAAGCCAGCTGGCCTTCGTGCGGGTAGGGCGTGCCGTCTTCCAGCACCAGCTGCACCGGCAGCGTATGCCCGCTCACGCCCTGGTAGCGCCCGGCGGCAATGTCGCGGCGCAGGCCCAGCAGCTCGGCGGTGGACTGGGTGAAGTCCACGTACATCGGGTCCAGCTGCACGATGGTGGTCAGCGCCGTGGCCTGGTTGGCCGTGACCAGCGCGCCCGGCGTGACGCTGGAGAGGTTCACCCGCCCGGCAATCGGGGCCTTGACCTGGGTGTAGCCCAGGTTGATCTGCGCCGTTTGCAGCGCGGCCTGGGCGGCGGCCACGTCGGCCTGCGCCTGCGCAGCCTGGGCCTGGCTTTCCTGCGCCAGCTGGCGGCTCACGGCGTCGATCTTCACCAGCTCGGCATTGCGCTCGGCGTTGATGCGCGCGGTGTGCGCCGCCGCCTGCGCCTTGCCCAGCGCGGCCTGGGCGGCGGCCACGGCGGCGCGGTAGGTGCTGGGGTCAATCTGGTAGAGCACCTGCCCCGCCTTGACGGCGGCCCCTTCGGTGAACAGGCGCTTTTGCACGATGCCATTGACCTGGGGGCGCACCTCGGCGTTCAGAAAAGCGGCGGTGCGGCCCGGCAGCTCAGAGTTGAGAGACTGGCTGCGCGGGCTCAGGGTGATGACGCCGACCTCAGGCGGCGGTGGCGGTGCGGCGGCAGGCGGCTGCTGCTGGCCGCAGCCGGCCACAAGGCCCCAGGCGCCGCCGCCCAGCCAGCGGGCGGTAGGTCGCGATGTGAAGATCAGGGGCAGGGGAAGAAAGCGGGTGAAAAGCGGGAGCAAGGGCATGACGCGGCTGGGGGCGTGAAGCGGGCTGGGGCACATGGGGCGTTTTTATGTGCGGGGACGGCGCCCAAAGTTGCATTCTGATGCGTCCCGCCCGTGACAGACCCGCGTCGCGCCCATCCAGCAAACACTATGGGCAAACTCCGTGCCCGAATTTGGCCGTTATGGATAGCGGTATCCACATATCGGGGATTCAGTCCTGCCCGACATCGACCCGTTCAACCAGAAAATCCAAGAAAGCCCGCACCCGCTGCGGCAGGTGGCCGCCCTGGCCCACATAGACAGCGTGGACTTCTTCCCTGTCGCCCGGATTGCAGTCTTCGAGCACCGGCACCAATCGGCCGGCGGCAATGTCTTCGCGCACCTGGAAAGCCGCAAGACGTGCCAACCCCAGGCCAGCCAGGGCCAGCCGATGCAGTGCTTCGCCATCACTGACCTGCGCATTGCCCGTGACAGGAACCACGATGTTCTCGCCGCTTTGCCGCAGCGGCCAGCCAGGATTCGCACGCCGCGCTCGTAGAAGGCGCAGCCCTCGGGCGTGAGCTGGAGTTGCCGCGTCGAGCGGTTCACCAGCCGCGTGCCCAGGCGCTGCTCCAGGCGCGCCACACCAGCGTGCTGACAGGCCCGAGCCACTGCGGCTGCTGGAGATGCCCACACGCTTGGCGATCTGCGCGTAGCTCAGACGCTGGGTGCGACGCAGTGCCACGGCTCTGTCGAGCTTGCTGGGTTTGCTGCATCGGGGCTGTAACTGGGTCTGAAGCTGCGATCGAGCAAGGCCGGCAGCGCCTTCAGCAGCAAAGCGGCGCTGCCACTTGCGTGCGATACGGGCGCTGATGCCGGCAGCTTTGGTCGCTACTGGCATCAGACCAATGCAGGCAATCTCGGCCACCAGACGAGGTTTAGATCACAGACATATGGACGATAGAAGCTGTTGATTTTGAAGGCCAGCCGACTGTGTTGACCAATTTCTATCACCCATCTATCACCGATTCACTTCGACCATTCGTTTGACAGCGACTCCGCCTGTTTAAGAACCAACTCGACCGCATCGGCCTGCTGGTCGGGCGGGTACTTCCATTTCTGCAAGCAGCGCCTCACCAAAATCCGCAGCCGCGCCCGGACACTCTCGCGCACTTGCCAATCCACTGTGGTGCTGGCACGTAGTTTTTCTGTGATCTCGATGGCAATCTTCTTCAAGATGTCATCTCCCAACTCACGGACCGCGCTTTCGTTGTTGGCCAGGGCATCGTAGAAGGCGATCTCGTCCGGATTCAGCCCCAGCGCGCTCTCACGTTCCATCGCGGCCTGAAAGTCTTTGGCCATCTGGATCAATTCCTCGATGACCTGTGCCGTTTCGATGGCACGGTTGTGATACTTGCGAAGAGTCTCCAGCAGCCGGTCGCCGTATTTCTTCTCCTGCACCACGTTGTTGCGCGCCCGCGCCTTGATCTCGTCGCGCAGCAGATTTTCCAGCAATTCCACTGCCAGGTTGCGGCTCTTCATCTGCCGCACGTCTTCCAGAAATTCATCCGACAGCAAGCCGATGTTGGGCTTGTTCAGGCCCGCCAGGGCGAAGATGTCCGCCACCCCGTCCGCCACGATGGCGTTGTCCAGAATCTGCTTGAGCGCGTTGTTCTTGTCCGCGTTGGAACGCTTGCGATCCACCGTGGTGAACTTGACGATGGCGGCCTTGACGGCGGCGAAGAAGGCAATCTCCGTGCGCAGGGCGGCAGCTTCGTCCAAGGTGCTGCACAGGGAAAACGCCTTGCTCACCGCCAGCATGGTATCCAGAAAACGCTGCTTGCCGTCCTTCAGCCCCAGGATATGGTTGGCCACCGGCGCCAGCAGCTTCATCGCATCGGTCTCGAAGCGCTGATAGTCGAAGCCGTGCATCAGCCCGCGCACGATGTCCAGCTTTTCCAGAAGCACCGCCAGGGCTTCGGCCGCGTTGTGCGTCGGGTCGCCCTTGCCCTTGGATTCGGCGTAGGTTTTGAGCGCCGCTTTCAGCTCGTTGGCGATGCCGATGTAATCCACCACCAGCCCGCCGGGCTTGTTGCGGAACACCCGGTTGACGCGGGCGATGGCCTGCATCAGGTTGTGGCCCTTCATGGGCTTGTCCACGTACATGGTGTGGCAGCAGGGCGCGTCGAAGCCAGTCAGCCACATGTCGCGCACGATCACCAGCTTCAATGGGTCGGTCGGATCCTTGAAGCGCTTTTCCAGGCGTTTCTTCACCTGCTGGCTGTACAGGTGCGGTTGCAGAAAAGGTTTGTCCGCTGCTGAGCCGGTCATCACCACCTTGATCGCGCCCTTTTCCGGGTCGGCGTCGTGCCAGTCAGGACGCAGGGCGACGATGGCGTTGTACAACTCGGCGCAGATGTCGCGGCTCATGCAGACGATCATCGCCTTGCCTTCCAGTGTGGCCGTGCGTGTCTCGAAGTGCTGCACTAGATCGGCGGCTACCTGTTCCAGACGCGGCTTGGCGCCCACCAGTTTAGTCAACGCTGCCCAATCGCTCTTGGTCTTCTCGCGGGCGATGATGTCTTCCTCGTCCTCGATGACCTCATCCACCTGGGCATTGAGCGCGTCGATCTCGGCCTGGTTCACGTCCAGCTTGGCCAGACGGCCTTCATAGTAGATCGGCACCGTGGCGCGGTCATGAACCGCGTCCTGAATGTCGTAGATGCTGACGTAGTCACCAAACACCGCCCGCGTGTCCTTGTCCTCCAGCGCGATAGGTGTGCCGGTAAAGCCGATGAAGGTGGCATTGGCCAGCGCGTCGCGCATGTGCTTGGCGTAGCCGAACACGTACTTGCCGGTCTTGGTGTCCAGCCGTCCCTTCATGCCGTACTGGCTGCGGTGCGCCTCGTCGGAGATCACCACGATATTGCTGCGATCCGACAGCAGCGGATGCTGCTCCTCTTCCTGAAGCAGGGCGAACTTCTGCACCGTGGTGAAGATGATGCCACCCGCCTCGCGCGAGGCCAGCATCTCGCGCAGTTCCTCGCGGCTACCGGCCTGCACCGGCGTCTGCCGCAGCAGGTCTTCGGCGGCGCAGAAGGTGCCGAACAACTGCCCGTCCAGATCGTTGCGGTCGGTCACCACCACCAGGGTGGGGTTCTTCATCTCCGGCTGCTGCAACAGCTTGCCCGCATAGCAGGTCATGGTGATGCTCTTGCCCGAGCCTTGCGTATGCCACACCACCCCGGCCTTGCGGCTGCCGGGCTGCACTTGCTTGCCATAGGTAGCACGCGGCTCCTGCACTTCCAGCAAACCTTTGTTCGGGCTGCTGGCGGCGATCACGGTGGCTTTCACCGCCTCGCGCACCGCGTGGAACTGGTGATAACCGGCGATCTTCTTGATGATCTGGTCGGCATCCTGCTCGAACAGCACAAAGTGGCGCACGTAATCGAGAAACAGCACCGGCTCAAAGAAACCGCGCACCAGCGTTTCCAGCTCGAACTCCAGCAGCGGCCGGTCATCCTCGTTGGCAATCGCCCGCCAGGGCTGCATGCGTTCCTGATTGGCCGTCAGCGATCCCAGCCGCGCCGTGAAGCCGTCGCTGACCACCACCGCCACATTGGTGTTGAACAGGTCGCTGATTTCTTCTTTGTAGGTCTGGATCTGGTTGAAGGCATCCCAGATGTCGGTCTGCTCGTTGGCCGGGTTCTTCAGCTCCATCACCGCCAACGGCAGGCCGTTGACGAAAGCCACCAGATCAGGGCGGCGCGGCTGTTTGGTACCGGCCACGGTGAACTGGCTGACCAGCAGGAAATCGTTGTTGCGCGGATTGGCGAAGTCGATCAGGTTCACCAGATCGCTGCGCTTCTCGTCACCCATGGAAAACTCGACCGGAATACCGGCCAGCAATAACCGATGCACGCGGCGGTTGCGGGCGATCAGCAGCGGTTCGTTCACCGTCAGCAGTTCATGCGCGGCCTGTTCGAGCGCGGTGGCGGGAATGTACGGGTTGATGCGAGCCAGCGCGGCCAGCAGCTTGTCGCGCACCACCACCTGGCGGTAGTCGGCGCGGGCGGGGCTGCCGCTATCCGGGGCGATGTCCGGGCCATTGACGTATTGCCAGCCCAGCTCGCGGAACCAGGCGATGGCGGCGTCTTCAAGTTGTTGTTCGTTCATCATGGCTTGGACAACCTCCTGATTTGCCTCAACCACGCGGCGAAGAACGCGCACTCGGCTTCTATCTTGGCAAGTCCAATCTTCCGGGCAGCAATGGGGCCATGTCTGCGCTTGCGATAGCTGGGATTCTTCAATTCGCGTTCCAAATGCGCGGCAGGCTTGGTTTCAGGCCGGTCATTGATGTGCTCGGGCGACTCGGCCACTGCGCGTGCTGCTGTCAGCGCAACACGTGCCACCTGCCAGCCAGATTCAACACTCACCAACGTCGGCACATCACTGAACAGCAGTGCCTCAAACTCATACGGCTGGATGTAGGGAATGAACCGATCCGGCTGGCAAGCAGCCTCGGCCACCACATCGGCATGCAGCGCTTGCTTTAGCACATCCAATCGTCGCTCCAGATCAGGTTGTGCCTGTGATGCATCAAACCCAGGAAAGCCGTTGTCCAGTCGGTACAGGTCAAACAAGGTCGTGACCACTGGCGCACTGTTTTGCCGCAAGGTATTTCGCAAATGGCGTTTAACTCGCTCGTATTTCAACGCCCCACCTTTGTGGCCCGGTGATGTTTCCACCATTTCGGGGATCAAGTTCAGACCCAAGTCGTAGAACGATGGTGCCAATACATCCCGCACAAAGGTTTCTTCGGTCTGCCCTTCGCAGACGATGCACACGCGCTTCATCGGGTTGGCCTCCCGCCCAGCACGTTGCGTTTCCACAGATCACCAAGGTTGTAGTCCTCCAGCCAGTCCTTCAGTTCTTCGGGATCAAGCCGTTTGAGCACAGTGGCACCGCTTTCACGTTCCACGATCACCACGTCTCGCGGCTCAAAAGCGTTGAGTAGTTCCACCGACTGGGTGGAAACAATTACCTGCTTGGTTTCGGCCACTTGCTTGAGCATGTCCGCCAGCAGATTGATGGCATAGGGGTGCAGACCCAGCTCTGGCTCGTCGATCAACACCGTGTCAGGCAGCAAATGGGCAGGCTGCATCAGCAGTGTGGTCAGGCAGATGAAGCGCAAGGTGCCATCGGAGAGCACATGGGCCTTGTACGGTGTGTCCGGATCGGTCTGCTCGAACCATTCCAGCTCGATGCTCTTCGGCAATGGGTCGCGGATGACAAAACCACCGAAAAAGGGTGCCGCCAGCTTGATGGTGTCCACGATGCGCTGGTATGCATCAGGAAAGTCTTTGTTGAGTTTGGCCAGATACGCGGCCAAGTTATCCGCCGCCGGCTTCAAGCGCAGGTTGTCATTGCTGCCATGCGGGCGTTTCACCGCGGCGGAGTCCCCCGTGTCGTGAAAGTGATACTGCCGCCAGCTTTGCATTGCAGGACGCACATAGGTACTGACGGGCTGCGGGTCATCGCGAAGCTTGGCCTCGTCATGGGCCGTTCCCAGTGGGATGGCCTTGACCGTGTAATGGCCGTCGATCCAGGTTTCCTCACGGCTGAAAATCAGTCGGTTATCCGCTGTAGGCATCAGGCTGATGCGATAGCCGTTGCTGATCTGGTAGCTGTTTTTCTCGAAATAGATTTCGACGTCGATCTGCTGAGTGCGCTTGCGACCGCCGTGCAGCAGGGCGTCCGGCCCGCCTTGTTTCTGCACGAAGGTTTGCAGATTGCCATTGGCCAGCGCCGCCAGCAGCTGGAAGATACCGATGAAGTTGCTTTTGCCTGCGCCGTTGGCACCGATCAGCACGTTGAGGTTGCGCAGTTCGAAATCTTCCAGCTTGGCGATGGATTTGTAGCCACGCAAGGTGACGGTTTTGAGTTTCATCAGGACTCCTCCATCAATGCCAGCAGAAGCGCCTCGATAGAGTCATCGTGCTCCCCCTCTGGATACCAGATCGGAAATATATTGGCCTTTGCCAATGCCTTTTTGCGCTCTACGCGATCGATCCCATCCTTCAATTCAAGAAAGGCGTAGTGCTGCGGCAGTGTGTGTGCACCTTCTGCGGCAACCACTTGCTCCATCGCTCGAAGCGTGCGGTCTGTCAGCAAGCTACAGCCTACAAATAGCAGTGACTTGCCAAACAAAAATCGGGAGAAGAACTTTTCCACGGTGCTGGCATCGCCATAGGCTTGCGCATACTCATCACGCAGCAAGACACGATTGGCAACTGTTTCACATGAGCCATGTAGCTTCAGCAGATATCTTCCTCCGGCACTCAGAATGCGTAATGCCTCCCCCAAGTTGCTGCCGAAAACCACCTGATCAAAGCCCTGCGCTTGCCCAGAAAAGGCAGACTCCAGCAATTTGTCGAAGTTGGTTGTGATGACATTGGATTCTGAAAAAACGAGCGGAAGCAAATTAATTGCGCCGGTCGCGGCACAGTCTCTGTCGAAGCATTCTTGAAGTTGCTTATTAAATAATGCAGGATCAAGATCATCGTAAAGTAACTGAGCGGCGCCCTCGTAATCTCCAGCGCCTAATAGCGACTCCAAATCATCTGCCTTGACGTGCGATTCACACTGCAGGTCCCATAGGAATTTCGTCCACCCCGGATAACCACTAGGTATTGATATGCCCGCACCAAGAAATGGAACAACATTCCGAGACTTATATGCTCTCTTGAGAGCCTTGAAACGGTTTTCGTTGTCGTGGGTGGCCAGCACTTGATTAGCCAACTCACGTAAGCTTGCCTTTCTCTCTTCAACCCAATCCTCAAAAGATAGTTGATAAGTTTCAGGCTCTAAATATTTGAGTATTCGACTCCGCTGAAAGGTAGAGCCAATGATGGTCACATCCCCTTCGGAATTGAGATATTCATGGTACTTGGGACGCCAAAATTCCATGATCATTTCTCAAGTGCTTCAGAAAGCTCAATTGCACCCGAAAGCAATTTAGGCAGTAAATTGTCACGAGTATCTGCGAGAGTTGAACTTTGTTTCGCCAGTTCCTGCATCATCGAAAAAATCGAAGATGCTTTCCGCTCAAAAGCACAACCGACGTCGCGCGGCGGACGAACAATAGGAATTTTCTTAAGGTCAGAAACGTTGAGGTACGGCAAAGCAGTACCTGAAACCAATGTATTGAAATCAATCGTGCTAAGCATTGAGTACAAAAAATACTGCCCAGATTTACCTTCAGCGGGACTGGCTGACATCAAGTTGTTGTCAATGATGGTCGGAGAAGTTAGCAATCTCCGGCGATTCGAAATCAGTGCTATGCCAATCTTGGCGAAAACGGTCGCCCCCAACGGGTGCAACTTCGCCTTCATTTCGGACTGTTGGGCTTTGCTGACGTAGTTGTTAGCTGATTGAATGAATACCTCGTTGCCGGCAAGGTTCATATCGCTCACCTTGATGAACGGATAGTCCCCCTCTGCACTGCCCTGGTGTTCCGGTTTGAATGCGCTGCCCGCCGTAAAGCTGCAAATATCTCCGAGCCCGCCACAGGACCACCTCTTCGGAATTTCCCCCAACTCTGACTCTTGCATGGCATCGGGAAACAGCGCGGCGGTGGCGGCGAGTTGGTCGTGGTGCTCGCGGGGCATCTGGTCGAGCTCGGCGTCGGTTTTACCGCTGATGGCGCGCATGGCGGCGCGCAGCGGGTCGCGGCCTTCCTGTATGGCGGCAATCTTGGCTTTGACCGGATCGAAATCAACAAACCACGATTTGAAGATGGCTTGCGCCATGGCTTCAAGGGTTTGGTTGATGCGGCGGTTGAGGTCGATTTTGTCGTCAATGTCACCAAGACATTTGACGATTTCTTCTTGAATATTCAAAGGGAAATTTGGAATCTCAACTCGTCTCAACTCCTTCAAATTGATTACGCTTTGAACGGAGCCAAGTGAGTAAGAGAATAGTTGAGCTTTGCCAGCGGGTGACATCAGATAGTACTGGACAAACTTTGGATGGAAGCGGTTTTGATCAACTCTTACTAGACCAACCTGTCGGGCGATGTTCGCCCCTTTCAATGCATCGGGTACAATTGCGACTTCTCCGGGATTTCCAACTAGAGAAATAACAAGCTCGCCTCCTTTCAAGAGTGTTCGCTTGTATTGGTGGCTTAATTCTCTAGAAATAGTCCTGAGGTTTGAAATTTTTATCCTTCCATCAGAGATGTCTCCACCGCGAATAAACAGAACTCCATTTTTATCTTCAGGGCCAGGCTGGACGACACCATAAGTAATGGGAGTTCCGTCCGTAATTAGCTCAACAGGCGTGCAGGAATCAAAGCCCATATCCCAGCCCCGCCAAATTCTTCTTGATTTCCTCTTCCAGCTTGGCGCTGTCGGCAAACTGTTCCGCCAGTTGCGTCGTCAGCCGCTGCATCTTCTCGGCAAAAGGTTCGCCGTCCTCTTCCTGCTCCACCGCGCCTACATAGCGCCCTGGCGTCAGCACATGCTCATGCTTGCGCACTTCTTCCAGCTTGGCGCAATGGCAGAAACCAGCCACATCCTCGTACCCCTCGCCGTGCTGCCAGGCGTGGAAGGTGTCGGCGATTTTCTGAATGTCGTCGGTGGTGAAATCACGCAGCACGCGGTCTTTCATGTAGCCCATCTGGCGGGCGTCAATGAACAGGAACTCACCGCGCCGGTCGCGCTTTTTTTTGTCCAGCGCAAAGCCGTTTTGCTTGTCGCGGGTGAGGAACCAGATGCAGGCCGGGATCTGGGTGTTGGTGAACAGCTGGCCGGGCAGCGCGACCATGCATTCCACGTAGTCGTCTTCCACCAGCCGCTTGCGGATTTCGCCTTCGTTGTTGGTGTTGGAGCTCATGGAGCCGTTGGCCAGCAGCAGCGCCATGCTGCCGGTGGGCGCCAGGTGCCAGAGCATGTGTTGCAACCAGGCGAAGTTGGCGTTGCCCTGCGGGGGCGTGCCAGCCATCCAGCGCGGGTCGTTGGCCAGTTTTTCGCTCCACCATTCCTTCATGTTGAAGGGCGGGTTGGCCATGACGAAGTCTGCGCGCAGGTCCGGGTGCAGGTCGTTCAGCAGGGTGTCTGCCGGGCCGGTGCCGAAGTTGAAGTCGATGCCGCGAATGGCCATGTTCATGGCGGCCAGCCGCCAGGTGGTGGGGTTGCTTTCCTGCCCGTAGACGCTGATGTCGCGCTTGCCGTTTTTGCTGTTCTTGATTTGCCCGGCGTGGCGCTCGATGAATTCTTCGCTTTGCACGAAGAAGCCGCCGGAGCCCATGGCCGGGTCGTAGACGCGGCCCTTGAAGGGCTGGAGCATTTCCACGATCAGGGTGACAATGGCCTTGGGCGTGTAGTACTGGCCGCCCTTCTTGCCTTCGGCCAGGGCGAACTGGCCGAGGAAGTATTCGTAGACGTGGCCGAGGATGTCCTTGGATTTCAGGTCCAGCGGCTGGCCCTTGTGTTCCTTCGCGCTGAAGTCGGTATCCGAGAAGTGGCTGATCAGCCCGGCCAGCTTGCTGGAGTCGAGCTGCACGCGGGCGAAGTCCTTGTTGAGCACGTTTTTCAGGCGGGCGTTCTCGCGCTCGATGGCCTCCATGGCGTTGTCGATCAGCCAGCCGACGCTGCGCATTTCTTCCGGTTCGTTTTTGCCGGGTTTATTCCACGGCAGTGGGGCTTTGGGCGGCAGCTGGGCGCAGTCGCGCAGGGTTTGCCAGCGCGCTTGCAGCGGCACCCAGAACACGTTTTTCTCGGTGTAGTAGTCGCGCACCTCCAGCTCGGCAGCAAGGTGGCCCTCGTAGTCGTCAGCGTAGTCCTCCGGGGCCATGTAGTAATCATGGTCGGGGTTCTGGAACTGCTCGCGCAGTTCTTTTTGCCGTTCTTCGAAGGCGTCGGAAACGTATTTCAGAAAGATCAGGCCCAACACCACGTGCTTGTAGACGGCGGCATCCAGGTTGGAGCGCAGCTTGTCAGCGGCGGTCCAGAGCTTTTTTTCAAGGTCGTTGAAGAATTGTTGTTCGATGGGGTTCATGGCTTTTTCCCTGATGAATTTGGCTGGGCATGGGTGGCCTGCCCGATAGCTTGCGGTATTTGTTCCCCGGTCTGTTTCCATTTGGCCGCGCGGCCTTTGCCCGTTGGCGTGATCAGTCCTTCAGATTTCATGGCGCGCAAGACGACGCGGACCATGTCGCGGCTGATGCCGGGGCAGGCTTCTTCGATTTCGGAGATCGAGAACGGCAGGTTGCGCTTGAGGATTTCGGCGCGCACACGGTCGCCCTTGGCGCCGCGCCCACGTTCGATAGTGCCGACACGCTCTTCGAATTCCTTGTAGGCCCGCAGCAGTGCACCCCAGAAGTAATCCAACCATGGGGCAATGTTGTGCCCGCCCTCGTGCCAGCCTTGCGAGCTGGCTTCCAGCGTTTCGTAGTAGCTCTCTTTCGACTCTTCGAAGATGCGCTCCAGACTGATGAAGCGGCCTACTGCATAGTCAAAGTGGTAGAGCAATTGCAGGGTCAGCAGCCGCGCCATGCGGCCGTTGCCATCCGGAAAAGGGTGGATGCAGAGGAAATCGAGGATGACCAGCGGCACCAGCACCAGCGGGTCGGCCAGATGTTGATCCAGCGCCGCGCGGTAGCGCGCAATCAGATCGGTCATCGCCATGGGCGTGAGATGCGCTGCCACGGGGCGGAAGCGAATGCGCAAGCTGCCGTCGGGGTGGCGTTCAACGATGTCGTTGTTGGTGGCTTTCCAGTGCCCGCCCGGCTGTGGCATGTAGCGATACAAAATGCTGTGAAGCTGCAGCATGGCGCCCTCCGAGAAGGGCATTTGCTCGCCGCTTTCGTGGATCAGGCCCAGCGCGTCACGGTAGCCTGCCACCTCTTGCTCAGAACGGCTTTGCGGCGTGGCGTTTTTGAGCACCAGCGACTTCAGCCGGTGCGCCGCGACCACCACGCCCTCCAGGCGGTTGGATGACTCGGTGGACTCCACCATGGCCACCTGCCGCAAGTCGCTCAACACCTCGGGCGACTGCGCCACGTACAGCTGCTGCTTGCCCCGGTACTCGCCCAGAGCGCGCAGCGTCGCCAGTTGCTGGGCATCAAAGCGCAGCTTGGCGAGGTAGTCGGGCAAGAGCGAGTGCATGAAGGATCTCGGGGGGCATAAATAGGGTAATCGTAGCTTGAATTGGGGTAATGAGAAACGTCATTACCCTTATAAGTGAATGATTGCCCTGTTTGGCAAACTTGGCTTCCCGATCGTTCAGCATGTGAGTGGTGGCGTCATCCATCAACCCGGCGCCTGCCGGCTGCAAGCCAATCAAGGCAATTTGAGTCACCCAATGGGCTCGCCCTTTGGGCGTCAATGAGGCATTCCATTCTTATGGATGTTCATCCGGGGAGTCCTGAAGAAAATGGTTTGGCTTGAGAGCTTCCATCTTGCTTCACCTCGGGTGAACAACCTATTGGGAAACGACAGCTAGGGCGCGTGGGCCAGCGTTTTCAGGCGGTACAGTGCATCCAGCGCCTCGCGCGGGCTGAGTGCGTCGGGGTCCAGGGCGGCCAGGGCGGTTTCGAGCGCGCTGGGGGCGGCGCTGGGCGCTTCGGCGGCTGCGGGCGGGGGGGCGAACAAGTCGGCCTGGGGCTGGGCCTGCTGCGCGCCGGCTTCCAGCCGGGCCAGCGCGTGCTGGGCGTGGCGGATCACGGGCTGGGGCACGCCGGCCAGGCGCGCCACCTGTATGCCGTGGCTGCGGCTGGCGGGGCCGGGTTGCAGCTCGTGCAAAAAGACGATGTCCGCGCCGCTTTCGGCTGCGGCCACATGGGTGTTGAAGGCCATGTGGTGGCTGGCGGGAAAGGCGGTGAGTTCAAAGTAGTGCGTGGCAAACAGGGTGAAGCACTGCACTTTGTCGTGCAGGTGCGCGGCAATGCCGCTGGCCAGGGCCAGGCCGTCGAAGGTGCTGGTGCCGCGGCCGATTTCGTCCATCAGCACCAGCGACTGGGCCGTGGCGGTGTGCAGGATTTGGGCGGCCTCGGTCATCTCCAGCATGAAGGTGGACTGGGCGTTGGCCAGGTCGTCGGCCGCGCCGATGCGGGTGTGGATGGCGTCCAGCGGCCCCAGGCGGCAATGGTCGGCGGGC
Organism: Pseudomonadota bacterium; assembly: GCA_030535425.1. Classification (GTDB taxonomy): domain Bacteria; phylum Pseudomonadota; class Gammaproteobacteria; order Burkholderiales; family Burkholderiaceae_C; genus Ottowia. Next base: position 22,233 of record JAUNHQ010000044.1, read on the forward strand.
ACGCAGCTGCCCATGCTGGCCAGCAGGCAGATGAGGGCGACCTGGCGCATGTAGGTGCTTTTGCCGCCCATGTTGGGGCCGGTGATGAGCTGCATGCGGGCCTTGGGGCCCAGTTGCGTGTCGTTGGCGATGAAGGGGGCGCCGCTGGTTTCTTGCAGGCGCGCCTGCACCACGGGGTGGCGGCCGGCGCGGATGTCGATGCAGGGTTCGCGCACGAATTCGGGCGCGCACCAGCCGAGGGTGAGGGCGCGTTCGGTGAGGGCGCACAGCGCGTCCAGCGTGGCCAGGGCGCGGGCGTAGCGGGTGAGCTGGGGCACGTGCGCTTGCAGCTCGCCCAGCAGGTGCTCGTACAGCCATTTTTCGCGCGCCAGGGCGCGCTCTTGCGCGCTGAGGGCCTTGTCTTCAAACGCTTTGAGCTCGGGGGTGATGAAGCGCTCGGCGTTTTTCAGCGTCTGGCGGCGGCGGTAGTCGTGGGGTACTTTGCTGGCCTGGCCCTGGCTGACTTCGATGTAAAAGCCGTGCACTTTGTTGAACTGCACGCGCAGGTTGGCAATGCCGGTGCGGGCGCGTTCGCGCAATTCCAGATCGACCAGGAAAGCGTCGCAGTTGTCGGAGATGGCGCGCAGCTCGTCCAGCTCGGCATCCAGCCCGGGGGCGATGACGCCGCCGTCGCGCACCAGCGCGGCGGGCTCTGGCAGCAGGGCCGCTTGCAGCAGGGCCAGGGCCCCGGCAGGGGGCTGAAGGTCTTGCGCGATTTGGGTCAAAAACGGCTCTTGCGCTTGCTGGATGCGTGCGAGCAGCTCATCTTTTTGTAGCGATTGTCGCAGGGCCACCAGCTCGCGCGGGCGCACCTGGCGCAGCGCCAGGCGGGCGGTGATGCGTTCGACATCGCTGGTGCCTTTCAGGCGCGCGCGCAGTGGATCGGCCAGGTCGCCTTCGCGCAGGGCGGCGATGGCGCCCAGGCGGGCGCGGGCGGGGGCGCGATCGCGCGCAGGGCTGAGCAGCCAGCTTTTGAGCAGGCGGCTGCCCATGCCGGTCATGCAGGTGTCCAGCAGCGAAAACAGGGTGGGGCCGTCGTCGCCGCGCAGGGTTTGCACCAGCTCCAGGTTGCGGCGCGTGGCGGCGGGCAGTTCGATCAGCTCGCCGGGGCGCTCCAGCACCAGGCTGTGCACGTGGGTCAGGGCGCGGCCCTGGGTGTGCTCGGCATAGGCCAGCAGGGCGGCGCTGGCGGCGTGGGCCTGGGGGCAGTCTTCGGCGTTCCAGGCGGCCAAGCTGGCGGTGTGCAGTTGCTCCAGCAGCTTGCGGCGGCCCAGGGCGGGGTCGAACTGAAAGTCGGGCCGGTGGGTGAGGGCCGCGCGCGTGGCTTTCAGGCGCGCGGCCAGCGCATCGGGCAGGCCGGTGGGCGCCAGCAGCTCGCTGGGGGCAATGCGGTCGAGCCAGGCGGGCAGCTCGTCCAGCATGCATTCGGCCAGGTGCACCTGGCCCTGGGTGACGGCCATCCACGCCAGGCCCAGGCGCTGCGCGGCCCGCGCGCGGGGGGCGGGCGCCAGGGCCAGCAGCACGGATTCGGCCTTGTCGCTGAGCAGCTCGCTGTCGGTCAGCGTGCCGGGCGTGACCACGCGCACCACCTTGCGCTCTACCGGGCCTTTGCTGGTGGCCACGTCGCCCACCTGCTCGCAAATGGCCACGGATTCGCCCAGCTTGATCAGGCGCGCCAGATAGCCTTCGACCGAGTGAAAGGGCACGCCGGCCATGGGAATGGGCTGGCCGGCCGACTGCCCGCGCGTGGTGAGGGTGATGTCCAGCAGCGCGGCGGCTTTTTCCGCGTCGGCATAGAACATCTCGTAGAAATCGCCCATGCGGTAGAACAGCAGGGTGTCGGGAAAGTCGGCCTTTAGTCGCAGGTATTGGGCCATCATGGGCGTGTGCGCCCCTTCGGGAGCGCCGCCAGGTGATGGAGGGCAAGGCTGCGGCAAGGGCTGGTTTGGCTTGGGCATGAACAGGTGGGCCAAATGGATGGCGCTGGCCGGCGGGGGGACGAAGTGTTTTAGTAAAAAAGGCCGTTTGCGCGCTTTTGGTAAGGGTTTTAAGCTATTAAAATAATAGTATTTGGGCTGTTTGCCTGATGGGAAGGTGCATGCCGGTCATGCGGCACGGCAGTTTCAGGCATGGTTGCGCTGGCGCAGGGCTTCGTACAGGCACACGCCGCTGGCCACGCTGACGTTGAGGCTTTCTACCGCGCCAGACATGGGGATGCGCACCAACTGGTCGCAGGTCTTTCGCGTGAGCTGGCGCATGCCGGGGCCTTCGGCGCCAAGCACCAAGGCGGTGGGGCCGCTCAGGTCGGTTTCGTACAGGGTTTTGTCTGCATCGCCGCAGGTGCCGGTGATCCAGATGCCGCGCTCTTTCAGGCTGCCCAGCGTGCGCGCCAGGTTGGTGACCATGAAGTAGGGCACGGTTTCTGCCGCGCCGCTGGCGACCTTGGACACGGTGGCGCTGATGCCCGCGGCATGGTCCTTGGGGGCGATGACGGCGTGTGCGCCTGCGCCGTCAGCCACGCGCAGGCAGGCGCCCAGGTTGTGCGGGTCGGTCACGCCATCGAGCACCAGCAGCAGGGCGGGGGTGTCCTGGGCTTGCAGGTCATCGAGCAGTTCATCCAGCGTGCGTGTGCCTTGCACTGCCTGCACGCGCGCGACCACGCCCTGATGGCCCATGCTGCCGCAGAGCTTGGCCAGGCGCTGCGCGTCGGCTTCGATGACGCGCACGCCTGCTTCGGCTGCGCGGCTGAGGAACTGCCGCATGCGTGCATCGCGCCGCGTGGGATCGGCATAGACCTCGACGATAGAGGCGGGCGCGGTTTTCAGGCGCACGCCAACGGCATGAAAGCCAAACAGGACTTTGTGGCTGGACATGGCCTTGGCAGCTGGCTGCTGTGGGGGTGATGAACACACCGGGGAGGGTAAGCGGCCCCGGTGTGGCCGGGCTGGCGCAGGGGGCTCTGACGTCAGGGGCGCTGGGCGATGACCTGGTCGATCAGGCCGTAGTCCTTGGCTTCGCCAGCGGTCATGAAGTAGTCGCGCTCGGTGTCGTGCACCACTTTTTCGTAGGGCTGGCCGGTGCGTTCGGCCAGGATGCGGTTGAGTTGCTCTTTGGTGCGGATGATGTCGCGGGCGTGGATCTCGATGTCGGTGGCCTGTCCGCGCGCGCCGCCCAGCACCTGGTGGATCATGACCTTGCTGTTGGGCAGGCTGTAGCGCTTGCCCTTGGCGCCAGCGGCCAGCAAAAAGGCGCCCATGCTGGCGGCAAAGCCCAGGCACATGGTGGACACGTCGGGCTTGATGAACTGCATGGTGTCGAAGATGGACATGCCGGCTGTGACGCTGCCGCCGGGGCTGTTGATGTACAGCGAAATGTCCTTGTCGGGGTTTTCGCTTTCCAGGAACAAAAGCTGCGCCACCACCAGGTTGGCGGTCTGGTCGTTGACCTCGCCTACCAGGAACACCACGCGCTCTTTCAGCAGGCGCGAGTAAATGTCAAAGGATCGCTCGCCCCGGCCCGATTGCTCGATCACCATGGGGATCAGGCCAAGGTTGCTGGGGGTGTCGTATGTCGTCATGGCTGTGGCTTTCATAAAGGGCAATTGTGAAAGAAACCCAGATGGGGCCGGATGGCGAAGAAGCAAGGCGGCGGGTGTCCTCATCAAGGAGCCACTGAAGACGCGACGGGGGATGAAAGACACGCGTGGCGCCTGGGGTATCGGCCGTCAGAAGCCGCTGGGGCACTTCAGCCATTGCGTCTCATACGTGCCAGCTTGTCCTTACCCCGCCTTCTCTCAGAGGACAGGGGGTTAAGCGAAGAGCCGCGACGGCAGGCCACGCCAGAAACGCCGTGGCCGGGGTTGCCCCGGCCACCAAAAGCGTTGTTCCCCTTGCCGCGGGAAGCGCCGACAGGCGCTTTAAGGGGTGTTCATCAGCTCATCAAAGCTGAGCTTCTTCTCCGTGACCTTGGCCTTGCCCAGCACGTAGTCGGTCACGTTGTTTTCCAGCACCATGCCTTCCACTTCGGCCAGGCGGCGGTTGTCGGCGTAGTAGTAGCGCACCACTTCTTCGGGCTTTTCGTAGCTGGCGGCCATTTCTTCCACCTGGGCCTTGATCTGCTCAGGCGTGGCTTGCAGGTTGTGGGCTTTCACCAGCTCGGCCATCACCAGGCCCAGGCGCACGCGGCGCTCGGCTTCGGGGCGGAAGGTGTCTTCGGGGATGGGCAGCTTTTCCACGTCCTTGATGCCGCGCGCCTTCAGGTCGGCACGGGCGTTTTGCACCATGCGGTTGACTTCGGCCTGCACGCTGGCCTTGGGAATGTCGAGCTCGGCCTTGTCTTCCAGGGCCTTGAGTGCGGCTTCCTTGTTGCGGCGGATGAGGCGGAACTTGATTTCGCGTGCCAGGTTTTTCTGGATGTCGGCGCGCAGGGCTTGCACGGTGCCTTCTTTCACGCCCAGCGATTTGGCCAGCTGCTCGTTCACTTCGGGCAGGTGGGCGGCTTCGATTTTCTTGACCGTGACCAGAAAGTCGGCGGTCTTGCCGGCCACGTCCTTGCCGTGGTAGTCCTCGGGGAAGGCCAGGGGGAAGGTCTTGGATTCGCCCGCCTTCATGCCGCGCACGGCGTCTTCGAATTCCTTGAGCATCTGGCCTTCGGCGATGACGAAGGCAAAGTCCTCGGCCTTGCCGCCTTCGAAGGGCTCGCCGTCGATCTTGCCGGCAAAGTCCACGGTCACGCGGTCGCCGTCTTCGGCCGGGGCGTCCTTGGCGCGCTGGGCGAAGGTGCGGCGCTGCTTGCGCAGAATGTCGATGGTGCGGTCGATGGCTTCTTCGCTGACGTCGGCAGACACTTTTTCCACCTCGGCGCTGGACAGATCGCCGATCTTGACCTCGGGGAACACCTCGAACACGGCGTCAAAGGCCATCTGGCCTTCGGGCGCGCCTTCTTTTTCGGTGATGGTGGGCTGGCCCGCCACACGCAGGTTGGCTTCGCCTGCGGCGTTGAAGAAAGCCTCGCCCACCTTGTCGTTCATCACTTCGTACTGCACGGAATAGCCGTACTGCTGGGCCACGATGTTCATGGGCACCTTGCCGGGGCGAAAGCCGGCCATGCGCACGGTGCGGGCCAGCTTGCGCAGACGCTTTTGCACCTCGTCCTGGATGGTGGCGACGGGCAGCGTCAGCGTCATCTTGCGCTCAAGCTTTTCAAGGGTTTCCACGTTCACGGCCATGGTGTGATTTCTCTCTGTGATGTTGGTTGAATCAAGTGGTGCGCGGGGGGGGACTCGAACCCCCACACCATCAACTGGCGTCAGGACCTAA
>JAUNHQ010000126.1 GCA_030535425.1 Pseudomonadota bacterium
TGATGCCTTCGTTGCGAAAGCTGCGGTTGATCTCGAACACGCGCTCAAAGCCGCCGACGATCAGGCGCTTTAAGTACAGCTCGGGCGCGATGCGCAGGAACATGTCCTGATCCAGCGCGTTGTGGTGGGTGACGAAGGGCTTGGCGTTGGCGCCGCCCGGAATGGGGTGCAGCATGGGCGTTTCCACTTCCATGAAACCGTGCCCGGTCATGAAGCTGCGCAGCGCGGCCAAGGTTTTGCTGCGAGCGGCAAAGCGCGCGCGCGCAGCCTCGTCCATGATGAGATCGACATAGCGCTGGCGGTATTTCAGCTCGGTGTCTTGCACGCCGTGGAATTTGTCGGGCAGGGGACGCAGGCTTTTGGTCAGCAGGCGGATGCGGCTGGCGTGGATGGACAGCTCGCCCGTCTTGGTTTTGAACAGGTGGCCTTCGGCAGCCACGATGTCGCCCAGGTCCCAGTGCTTGAAGGCTTCGTAGTCGGCCTGGCCCACATCGTCGCGTGCCACGTAGATCTGGATGCGGCCCGTGGCGTCTTGCAAGGTGGCAAAGCTGGCCTTGCCCATCACGCGTTTGAGCATCATGCGCCCGGCCACGCTGACGTGCACGGGCGCGGCGGCGGCCAGGGCTTCTTTGTCGGTGGCGCCGTGCTCAGCATGTAGGGCGGCGGCACGGTGCTGGGGCTTGAAGTCGTTAGGAAAGGCCACCGGCCCGCCGGCGGCCTGGGCGGCGCGCAGGGCTTTGAGCTTTTCGCGCCGCTCGGCGATGAGCTTGTTTTCGTCGTGCTCGGGGGCGGCTTCAGGGGCGGCAGGGGGCAGGGGCGTGTTGGGCTGGGTCATGGTGACGGGGCCGTGGGCGTGGCGCTGGCAAAACCCGGCATTTTAGGGTTGGGCCACCGGAGTGCGGCCAGCGGCAGGCGGCGCTGCGCGGGGTTGGTCAATTACTTTTTTGATAGCTGCTGCCACGCCTTGTGCAAGCCTTTGGGGTTTAAAACCGCCCAGTTTGAATCATTGGCCGTCACCACGATCTGCCACTGCTGACAGCAGGGGGGCAATCATTCATATCTCACTGCTCCCCTTTCATGTCTTTCTGCCTGTCATAGGCCGTTGATCACCTCAATCAGTTGTTCTACGTGCTCCTCCCACTCACCGGGTTTGAAGCTCGGCGTGCTTTGCAATTGCTGTTCGGTGAAGTGCCAGCCACAGCGTGCTTGCAGTTGTTCCAGCAAACGTGCAAACCCCTCACGCATGGCGGGAGGGCATTCCGGATAGCGCTCGGGGTTCCAGTTGCCCCAGTTGAACCATAGGCTGCGGCCCATGTTGTGTATGGTCAAGAGCGCCCGCGTGGGATGCAGATGCGGCAGTACCAGATTGGCGTTTCTGAGGAACTTCCAGTAAGTTTGATCTCCTGGAGCGTGCGGCCAGGCATTGAGCAAGGTCTGGATGGCATTCTGGGTGGCCACAGGCAAAGAGGCATGCGACAGAATGGCCATGAAGGCCTCTTCGCCTTTTACTGATGCGCCCATGGCATTGCCCACTTCCTGGCGGGATTCGTATTTGGCGACCCGTGCTTGCTCACTATAACCAAACACCCGTGGCACGATGATGCGTTGATCCTGCCATACACCCGAAGGCGTACTGCCGGCCATCCGGTATTGCTTCGCTTCCACCAATAACACCTCCGTGGCATTGAGTTGCTTGTTCATAAAGTCCACCAGGCTGGGCAACGAAGACGGCGCTTGCTCCAGAAAGAAGATCAGCCGGATTTTGGCTTCACGCAAATTGGCTTGCACCTGCTTAAAGAAACTCTGGGCATCGCTCATCGTGGTGTGCTCACACACCCAGGCTTGCAGGGCATCTGCTGAGCCTGCACAGGCCATTGCCCTGGCCTGCAAATCAGTCGCATCCCAATAGTGATGGCCATTGGCGGCATATTCAATCATTTGCGCAACTACCTCACGCCGTGCGCGGGTGTCGCGCATGCGTTTGCATTCCACAAACGTAGGGATAGCCATGTGGTCAACAAACAGCACATCCAGACTCCAGCGGTTCACCCCGTTGTCCGGATCGGGAATAGGCATTTCTTCCTGCACCAACAGCCAGCGCGGCGGGTTGTCGGGATCAATCTGCCGGCTGGGCAACAACGCCGGGTTGTTGACCAGCAGGCTCTGCAGTTCGGCTTCTTCATTGCGGCATAGGTGCGGCGTCAATGCAGTCAGCACAGGCCGCGCGGCGGCCGCTTCATCCACCAGAAAAACTTCACCGTCCACAAGGGGAGGCATGAAAGGTGCGGAAGGCAAGGAAGACGAGGAAGGTTCGGCTGTAGATACCGGTGTTTGGGTAGATGCTGTGTTCATGATGGTCAAAAGGTATTCGTCTGAACGTTAGGATTCCATTGCCGTTGCTCGGAAAGCTGTTCTCCTTGGCGGGCACCCGCCTTGCACTGCAGCCAGCAGGGCCGCCGCCGACTGGGGCACACCCGGCTGGTCCCAGCGATTTCCGCTCATGCCAGTTCCCCCCCTCTCAGAACCCCGGGTACTTCTGCCAGATCCGCTGGTTCAGCTCTTTGTTGTCGCCGTACCCGCCAATCGCCCAATCCTTGAAGGCGTAGAGGTCTTGCGCCAATTCGGTGATGACGTCGCGCAGCTCCAGCGGCTCCAGCCACTCGGCAGGGATCGCCTTCACGCCGTGCATCGCACCCAGCAGGTTGCCGACGATCGCGCCGGTCGAGTCGGAATCGCCATCGTGGTTCACCGCCAGGATCACGCCATGCTTGAAATTGCGGGCGACCAGCGCGCAATAGATGGAGATCGCCAAAGCCTCCTCGGCGACCCAGCCCTGGCCCAGCCGGGCGATGGCTTCTTCATGGGACAAGCCGGAGTCGGCCAACGCCTCAGCCATTTCTATTGCCCGCAGCGTCTCATCGTGGCCGGGCTCGGCTCGCAGGAGGCTTTTGGCGGCGGCCAGTGCCTCGGGCAGCGAAGCGCCATCGGTCAGCGCCTGGATCAGCACTGCCAGCACACCACCGGTCAGAGCCCCGGTCGGATGGCCATGGGTCAGCGCAGCCAACTCGGTGCCCAGCCGGAAGGTGTCTTGGGGAGATTCGTGCTGACGCAGGCGCCAGGCGAACAGACCGACCGGCGCAACCCGCATGACGCCGCCGCAGCCCTTGCTGTCGTTACGGGCCGGCTCCCCGAGGAAACTCATCGCCTGCAGGGCCGTCAGGCAGGTGTTGCCCGGTGCGCGACGGCTGTGCAGCTGGCGCTGCTGAAACAGCCAGCCCGGTTCATCGGTGCCAAGGCCGAGGCCGCAGGTCGGACGTTCGCCTTGGGTTCGCAGCCAGCGCAAGTAGGCGTGGGCCGTCACACCGGAATAGGTCGTGATGCCTTTGAGGCAGCCGCGCACCCAGCCTCGGATCAGGCCCTCGGCGGTAAACAAGGTCATCTGCGTGTCGTCGGTGATCGTCCCCAGGCCGCCATAAGCCGGTGCGTACTGGGTGATGCCCTTCGGGCCGAAGCGACGCAGAATCTCGGCCTGCTTCATGAATTCCACTGGTGCGCCCAACGCATCGCCGACCGCACCACCGAGCAGGCAACCCAGAAACCGCCCCTGGACCGTGCGCTTTTGTTGCCGCTTGCTGCGCCAGGCCGGTGGGGCCGGTGTCGCGAATTCTTCCGCCGCGCCTGTCGTGGCAACAGGCTTTTCGTTCTCGTGGCCGAACAAGGTGTGGCAGACACCTAACTCTGCACCCACGCGGGCGGCGGGACGGGCGATGAGGCCCAGCGGCTTGCGCCACTCGGGCACATCGCAGGCGTCCCAACTGATGCCCAGGCCTTTTTCCCAATAGGGGAAATAGGCCTCGCTACGCTGCTGCAGGCCGTGCAGCATCGCCGCCAGCGGAAGCTCCCCGTGATCGAGCAAGGCCGACTTCAGCTCGGCCGCTGGGATGAGGTACGGGATGTCCGGCAACCCATATTGCGCCAGCGTCTCTGGCTTGAATTGAAGCTCTGCGAAATTTTGCATGGCGCTCGTACAAATCCTTTTATCACTGTGTCGATTTTGATTATCAAAATACGGCGTATAAACAAATCAAAATGGATTCATGTGCGATTCTAGGGCGGGTCATGGACTTTTCTCAATAATCAGTACATGTCGCATCCCGGACGATTGGAAGCCTTTGGCTGTCTGTGAAACAGTTCAGGTT
>JAUNHQ010000045.1 GCA_030535425.1 Pseudomonadota bacterium
GCTGCGCATCATTCGGCAACCACAAACACCGCCTGTGATAGGGGGCTAATCAAGTGAAAACGTGCTGAAAACGCCTGTTAAAAGGTGGCGAAAGCTACTTTAAACATAGCAATCATCGTATTCGCCCGAAGCTTGTTGGCGCGAGCGCCGGCAGGCACAGACGACAGCAGGGGGAACAGACCCTGCGGACGTGATTGAAGCACCCGGAGCGACAAATTGGGTCGCAAAACGGATGCAGCTGTGCGCCCGTTCTCTTGCGACATGTTCAGACGCAGCCGGGGCAATGATGCACGCTGGCCTTTGCCTTCGTTCCATTTGTCTCAGTGATTGCCATGTTTGAAATTGCCGCTTTTCAGCACGCCATTGACCAACAACACTCGCCCGACGGCAAGCGCTTGCACATGCAAGATACCCTGGCGCTGCAATGGGCAGGCCACCGCGAGGTCTGGCAGCGCGCCAGCGCCAGCCTGCCCGCGCAGCCCGTGCCCGGCGATGCGCTGTGGCTGTCGGTGGCCGATGGCGTATCGGCCAGCCCCCACGCCGCCTTGGCCAGCCGCAGCTTCTTGCAGGTCTTGCACGGGCAGCCCTTGCAGCGCCTGCCCGCCCCATCGGCCTTGCCCGCCCTGGTGCGCGAGGCCCGCGTGCAATGGCAGTCGCGGCACCTCAAGCCGCACACGCAAGGCGCTTCCACCACACTGGCCAGCGTGCTGCTGGCGCAGGGCAAGGTGTGCGCCGTCAACTGTGGTGACTCGCGCATCTGGCGCCTGCGCCCGCTGCCCGCAGGCGGCATGGCCTGGCAGCCCATCAGCCGCGACCACACCGTGTGGCAGCACATGCTGGACGAAGGCGAAGTTACCCCCGAGCAGCGCGACACCTACGCCTCCATCTACCAGGGCCTGCTGCACTGCCTGACCTTGGGCGAAAGCGACGACGGGCTGGACGACGGGGGCGAGGGCGATGGCCCCACCACGCAGGAATGGCTGCACATCTGGCACGGCGAGCTGCACGCAGGCGACGTGCTGCTGCTGGCCACCGATGGCCTGCATGAAACCTTGGGCGACGCGTTTTTGCAGCGCCTGTGGGACAGCCAGGCCGATTTGACCGCCAATGTGCAGGCGTTGCGCGAGGCTTATTTGACGGCAGGGGCGCCGGATGATTGCTCGGTCGTTGCGGTGGCTTATTGAAAACATCAAATGAAGCACAGTTATTTTGGATTCGATGAATCCAGAGCTGGCGTGACCGTCTGGCTGGATTCTGGCCTGAGTGGCTTGAAAGATCACCTTGCCGAGGCGGGGTATGCAGTGAGTGTGCTGCCCTCTGAGCTAAAGAAAAAGGGTGCCATCAAGTGCTTGATAAACAATCAATGCAAAATATTTTTGACAAGGGGTGGAGAGGGGTTTGAGTATTCTTTGTTACGAAAATGCTTGGTGATATTGATAAAGTCCAGGGAAGATGATTTAACAGTGGCCAGACGCGTCATGCTGAAATTGACGCCGAAACTCATGAGGCTGCTGGAAAACTGGCCATTTGTTTCGTATGCAATGGTTTGCGCTGAGCGTGAAAGCGTTTTCAAGCAAGCAAAGCAGCTGACTGAAAAAAGAAAGCGCCATGAGGGGCGAGCGTGTGGCCCAAGAAAAAACAGGCGCAAGCTGTGATGCTTGCGCCTGTTTTGCTTTACTGCTGTCTGTTGAGGGCTTCGGCTAAATATTTTCCTAAATTTTCTCTTTCTTCATCGCTTTTCATTATTTTGCTTGGACTTGTTGGATGTGCTGCGATGACGACCAAGGTTTTTCCATCATTGATGCGTTGTTGATATATCGTCAATCCTTTGGATACAGATTTGTCTATTTTTTGAAACTTTGCTTTGGACTCTAAGAAGGCGGTTGCAAAGTCTGTTCTGTCGCTGGTGCCGAAACATAGTATCAAGCGAGGTTTGTGCTTTTCCACCCACTTTCGAATCACCGGGAATCTTTCTTTTTTAATCCATGTCTTATAGTCTTCTTTGGACTTGATGCCTGTGCTGATTCTTTGTGTTGAAGCCCAGTTATCTGGGCTTGTATTTTTGAAAGCTAGAGGGTATAGATTAATTTTTAAATACCCAGCCTCTCCTTCTACGAATGGCTTGGTTTTATGAAAAAAATCAACGTAATTTTTGGATTTTTTCCCTGCTGTGTGGTGTGGGTCGTTGATGTCGAATGCGGCAAGGGCATGTAGGATTTTATAGCAGGCTTGGTTGAAGTGATAGCCAAGCTGTTCTTTTATTTCCTTTTCTGTATACTTGTAGCCTGCATGAATTTTTGGGTTTGCAAATTCCTCCTCCATCTTTTTTATATCTTTCTTATCAATATTGCCCCACTCAAGGCCGCAAATCCAAATGGATGGATTTTCTGGCGAACCCCAATCGCCGCCATCGCAGCCAGTGGGGAGTAAGGCCCATTTTTTGAAATCAGGGTTTATGGTGTCATTGCTTGTCATGATGAATGCTCTTTCGAGAAAAAAATCCCATCTTATTGACGAGTTGCAAAAAGTAACTAAGGGTTTTCCTTGGCTGAAAGCTGATTCGGTAAAAGTGCACGCTGCATGCGTTGGATGCCCGCTCTCAAGATGGAGTGGGCCGACCGGCTATCAGTTGTCCAAGCAGTTGTTGCTGAACTTCTGGCGCAATGGGCGCATTGCACGCCCCCTTGACCTCCGCCAGTTGCCATTGCCCGCCTTGCCGGGCGATGGCCAGGGTGGCGCGCACGGGCGACAGCACGCGGTAGATGGCCAACTGGCCGCTGGCGATGGCGGGAAAGAGGCTGGCCACGCAGTGGCGCATGGCCTGGCCTTCGGCCAGCAGTTCGGCACCGGTGCGCAAAGGTTGTATGGCGTCTTGTCCGGGGTAGGGCGGCGGGGGGCACGACAGGGCGGCGATGTCGTTGGCGTGCAGGGCTTGGTAGGTGTGGGTGACGCTGTCGTGCCAGCGCTGTAGCTGCTGCACGCTGCGCAACTGGGATGGCAGGGGCTGGCCCAGTTGCCAAGCGGCCCACTTGGCGTGGCGCCAGAGGGTGTGCAGATCGCCGCTGCTGGGTTGCTCGGCCAGTTGGTGATAAACGCGCGGGGCAAGGCGGGGCGCGGCGTCGGCATCGCCCATGAAGCGCAGCATGTCGGTGGTAATGCGGGGCACGTGTGGCAAGGCGGGGTTGCAGGGCTGCTGGGCCAGTTGCTTTTGCCAGCGCAGCAAGTGCAGGGCGCTGAGGGCGGCGGGCTCGATTTTGCGCAGCATGCGGCAGATGGCAGGCGCATGGCCAAAGCCCAGCCAGGCCTGGATGTCCGTTTGCTTTTTGGGCAGCAAGGCGCGGGCGGCGCGCAGGGGTTGCTGCACGGCAGGACGGTGGAAAACCCAGTTGCTGGCCAGCGCAAAGGCCAGTGCGGGGTTGGCCTGTACCAGATCGGTGGCGCCGGGGCAGCGCGCCATCAGGGCCAGCAGGTGCCAGCGGCGTTCTGAGAACTGGGTGGCCAAGGCGCGCTCGCGCGGGGGAATGGTGGCGAAGGCCGTTTGCAGCAGGGCTTGTTGTTTTTGCTGGCAGGCGTCAAACCAGGCGGGCATGGCGGCATCGGGCGGCGCGGGCGGGCCGGTGAAGTGGCGCTGGTGCTCGGCCCAGGCGGGTGAGAAGGCTTCGCTCAGCAACAGGCGGTCGGCCCATTGGCGGGTGGGCTGCCAGGCGCGGGCGGGTGTTTTGCGCCAGGCGCGCATGTGCGGCCACAGTTGCATGACCAAAGCGCTGCGTGGCTCAAAGCTGTAGAGCTTGCCGTCTTTCCAGGCGTGACCTCGGCGCCAGGTGGGGGATGTGGTGGCAGTCACGGGGGTGTTTTTTTGATAGCTGCTCGCGCTTGTTGGGTGGGCGTTTTGAGTCTTTTTTGGCAAAAGATGGCCTTTGCCGGCCAAAAGGATGTGGGTGAATGCTTGGGGTGGGGTGAAAAAAGAGGAGTGCAGCCTGATCGGTGCATGGTGGTGATGGGTAAGAGGTCGTGTCTCTTTTCCAAGGTCTTGATCAGGTAAGTGGTATCAGGCAGGCGGTGTGAAATGAAGACGTGCCATTGGCGTCTGGTCGCGGGCACACCGAATTGTTTTCAATCCGTCGGTGCGTGCTGCTGGGCCATGTGAGTGGCTTGACAGCTTCGGATCTTGCATCCCGGGCTGCACTCCAAAAAAATGTTATTCCTCCATCAAATCAATCTTCCAGTTGTTTTCTTGAATAGTGTTGTTGAGCTTGCGTATTTTTTCGGCCAGGTTATCCATTTGCTTTTGGTGGCTGGGTACGTCGATGCTGCTTTTGTATTTGACTTCGTTGCGGGTTGAACGAAGGCGATCTTTTTTCGCTGCCATGCACAGGGCATCCAAAATGGCGTGGCGCTGAATCAAGGTGTCGCGCTCGTTCAGGGCTGCGGCCATGGTGCGGCCGTCTGGCAAGCGGCTATTCAGGTTGGTGTGGTTGATTTTCAGCATGAGGGCTTGTTTCTCATCCAGCACCATGGAATATTCCACCAGCAGCGTGGTGGGGTCTTCTGTGGGTTCATCTTCTGCATCAATCAGGACATTGCTGGTCATGCGCGAGCGCAAAGAGCTGAGCTTTTTTTTCTGGCCGGCGCGCAGCAGCAGGGCTTCGGCTAATTTCATGGCTTGTTTCCTATCGGCTATCGAATGCGGGTGATTTTGCAGGCCACTGCGACAAATCAAGTCGCAGGGGTGCATGCTGTTTTTTCAGCCCAGCAGCGCGTGTTCATGCGCTGCTGGGCTGGCGGCCTTAGGCCAGGGCAGTGTCAGGCTGCCCGGCGCGTTTGAAGCGCAGCTCGGTCATCAGGCGGCGCAGGTATTGCTCTGCGCCCAGGCTTTCACCCAGCAGTTGCGCTTGCCGCGCCACGTTGGCGAAGTCGCCTGCCGTGAGCGTGTCCATGTGCAGCAGCCGCTGGGCCACGGCCTCGGGCAGTGCGCTGGCCTGATCGGCGCTGCCCAGCACTTCGCGGGCGAACAGGCGCAGGCGCTGTTCGGGCTTGAGCGGCTTGAAGGCCAGCTTGAAGTCAAAGCGGCGCAGCGCGGCGGCGTCCAGCTTGTCCACCAGGTTGGTGGCGGCAATCAGGATGCCGGGGTAGCTTTCCATGCTTTGCAGCAGCTGGTTGACCTGTGAGGTTTCCCAGCTTTTTTCCGCCAGCGCGCGGCTGCGCAGCAGGCTGTCCACTTCGTCCAGCAAGATCAGGCTGCGCTGCGGGTCGGCGCTGTCAAACAGGCGGGCGATGTTCTGCTCGGTCTCGCCCACCCATTTGGACATCAGTTCGGCGCCGGTGCGCACGATCAGCTCGCGCTCCAGCGCCTGGGCCAGCACGTGGGCAAACTCTGTCTTGCCGGTGCCGGGCGGGCCGAAAAAGCACAGCCGGCCTTGCCCGGTGCGGCGCAGCGCCTCCACGATGCGGCCAGGCGCAATGCCGCCGGCCACGTTCAGGTATTCGATGTCGAACACCGTGGGCGGCTGGCGCAGGCGCGGCAGGCCGCTGCCGTGTATCAGGCGGCGGCTGGCGGCCAGGCTTTGGCGCACGGTGTCGGCGGCATCGGCCTGCGGCAGCAGCTTGAGCAGGCGGCTGGCCATGCCGAACTGGGCGGGTTGCAGCTTGTCGTCGCGGGCCAGTTGCTCGCGCAGCGCAGGCGGCACGCTGCCGTCGGGCAGGTGCACCTGCGCCATGCGGCGGCGCACGGCCAGCGGCGGCGTGCCCACGGCCACGGGCAGCATGAAGCGGCGCAGAAAGGCCGGGTCCATGCCTGCGGTCTGGTTGGTGATCCAGATGGCGGGCACGGTGTTTTCTTCCAGCGTGCGGTTGATCCAGCCTTTGTCCTTTCCGGCTGAATGGCCGCCAAACAGGGCAGCAAGCACGGCATCACCGTTGCTAAACACATCTTCCACCTCATCAAAAATCAATACACATTGCCGGTCGTGGCGCAGCAGGCGTTGCAGCAGCACGTAGGCCGACAGGCGGCTTTGGCGGCCCATGGGGTCGCCGTCATCGTCTTCTGTGCGCACGCGAAAGGCGCGCAGACCCGCCGCCGCGGCCAGGCCGTAGGCCAGCTCGGTCTTGCCGGTGCCGGGCGGGCCGTAGAGCAGGGCGTTGACGCCTTTTTCCGCCGTGGCCGCCGCCTGCCGCAGCGCGTTGGCGGTGCGCTGGGCATCGGCGGCCAGGTGCGGAAAGTCTTGCAACTGCCACTGGCCGGTGCTGGCCGGTTCCATAAAGACGGCCAGCAGCTCGTCGCTGGTGGCTGGCTCGGCCATCAGCACCAGGCGCAGGTCGTCTTCTGGACAGATGTAGTCCTCCATGTCGCCGTGCCGCTGCATGCCGGACAGCAGGTTCATGCTGACCAAGGGGGCCTGGCGCTTGAGCGCCTGCGCGACTGCCTTTGGCAGGCATTCGATGGTCTGGGCCAGCAAGGGCAACGCGTCGCTAAAAGGCAGGCGCACGCTTTTCAGCAAGCTGCAAAAGGGCGTAACCGAGATGGTTTTTTCCGCCATGTCCAGCAGGCGCTGTTCCACCACGCCAAAGCCGGCCTGGTCTGACAGCAGGCAAATGCTGGGGTGCGTGGGTGCGTCACCGTCGGCCTGGGCCAGCATGGCCCAGTCGGCAGCCGTCAGATGCTCGCGCACGTAGCCCAGCTCTTCCACCACCAGCGCGGTCAGGCTGTCAGTGCGGAGCAAGTGCGTGTGCTTGTGCGACAGCAGGCGGTTGGCTTCGGCAGCGGCGTTGGCGCCCTGGCGCACGCGCTCCACGCTGGTGCCCACGGGCTTGCGTTGCGGGATGACGCCTTCAGCCTGTGACAGGGCATGCAGTTTCTTGCCCACGCGCGCGTTCAGTGCGTCGCGGTTGAGCAGGGGCAGGCACAGTTGCCACAGCGGGCGGGCAAAGTCGGTGTTCTCCGACAGATCCATGGCCTCATGGGCAAACCACAGGCGCAAGGCCAGGTGAGCGGCGCGCAGCTGGGTGGGCGGCACTTGGTGCAAGTCGGCGCGCAGCAGGGGGGCGGGGTGTGGGTGGGTCATGTCTGGTGCTCCTTGATTCGTTATTTCCAGTGGGCAAAGCGGCGGCCATCAAAGTGCCAGGCGAGAAAGTCGCCCCGGCGATCGCCTTCGTTGAGCAGCACCCCGAGCACCAGGCTCAGCGGTTCGCGGAAGTAGGTCGAGCCCGATTCCTGTTCGGTGTCCTGAACCGGCTCGCTCAGCACTTGCAGCACGATGGCCGGCTCGCCGTATTGGGGCAGTTGCCGGTTCTTCAGGCCGGGTTTCCAGGTCACCAGATCGCCGGGGGCAAAGGCATGTGCCTGCATCAGTGCCTGCCTGCGCACGCGCAGGGTGTTGGCCACGTCCTGGCTGGTGCAGCCGCAGTACGCGTCTTCTTCGTCCAGCAGTGGGTCGGATTCGCTCTTAAAACTGAGTTTGGAGAGCAGCTCATGGGCTGTCAGATGGCTGGGTTTGCCGTTGTTCATACGTTTTTCCTTGGGTTGGTGATGCGCCGCCCATGCCTGGGGGCACGCCAGAATCCGACGAGGGGCCTCTTAAGCTTTTTTGGGCTGGGCCCGCACAGAAAAAGGCCACGGCACGGCGCGGGGACAATGGCGCTTTTGTCCATTCCCTGAAAGAAAGCCACAGCCATGAAAGCGGTGATGTACGAAGCCTTTAATCAAGTCCCCAAGCTGGTGACGCTGCCTGACCCCACGCCTGAGCCGCATGGCGTGGTGTTGCAGGTGCAGGCCACGGGGGTGTGCCGCAGCGACTGGCATGGCTGGGTGGGGCACGATGCGGATATTTGCCTGCCCCATGTGCCGGGGCATGAGCTGGCGGGCACGGTGGTGGCCGTGGGCAGCGAGGTGCAGCGCTGGAAGGTGGGCGACAGGGTGACGGTGCCTTTTGTGGGCGGCTGCGGTGCGTGCCCGGAATGCCATGCAGGCCACCAGCAGGTGTGCCATCACCAGTTTCAGCCGGGGTTTACGCACTGGGGTTCGTTTGCGCAGTACGTGTCGATTCACCGGGCCGATCTGAATCTGGTGGGCCTGCCCGATGACATGAGCTTTGCCACGGCGGCCAGTTTGGGTTGCCGCTTTATCACGTCTTTCCGGGCGGTGGTGGATCAGGGCAAGGTGGCTGCCGGGCAGTGGGTGGCGGTGCACGGCTGTGGGGGTGTGGGGCTGTCGGCCATCATGATTGCCAACAGTCTGGGGGCCAATGTGGTGGCGGTGGATATTGACGAGGGCAAGCTGGCCCTGGCCCGCAGCCTGGGCGCGGCGGCCACGGTGAATGCGCGGGCGGTGGCCGATGTGCCCGAGGCGGTGCGTGAAATTACCCAGGGTGGCGCGCATGTGTCGCTGGATGCGCTGGGGCACTCGCAGACGTGCTTCAACTCCATTTGCAGCCTGCGCCGGCGCGGCAAGCATGTGCAGGTGGGGCTGATGCTGGCCGAGCACGCCAACGCCGCCGTGCCCATGAGCCGCATCGTGGCGCATGAGCTGGAGGTGCTGGGCAGCCACGGCATGCAGGCGCACCGCTATGGGGTGATGATGCCCATGATCGCCGCGGGCAAGCTGCGCCCGCAGCAGCTGGTGGGGCGCGAGATCAGCCTGGGCGAGTCGATCGAGGCGCTGATGGCGATGGACCGCTTTCAGGGCACGGGGGTGACGGTGATTACCCGCTTTGATGCCTGAGTGCCGGGGCTGTTCATAAAGAGACTGTGTATCAAGCCCTATAGGCCGCTAGCGCCCGTGTAGAGCGTGGCAGCAGCTATCAAAAAGATAGTTCTGCTGTGATGGGTTGCGGCTTCAGCTGGGCTGATCCGCAGAGCGCAGGAAGGCGGCCACTTTGTCCAGCACGGTGCGGGGCTGTTCGCGGTGCGGCACGTGGCCCACGCCGGGCAGGATGTCCACGCGGGCGGGGCCGCCGCTGTGCTGGCCGATGCATTGGGCGTGCAAGGGGGTGCCGTATTCGTCGTTTTCGCCGTGCAGGGCCAGCATCGGGCAGCGCACGCGGGGCAGCACGGGCAGCAGGGACCACGGGGCAAAGCCGGGGTGCAGCCAGTTTTCCGTCCAGGCGTTGAGCACCCAGCGCGCTTTGCTGCCGTGGTATTTGGCCAGCCGCTCAAGCTGGGCCGGGTCGCGGAACTGCTCGCGCGCGATGCGGATGCCGGCCAGGGTGTGTGCTTGCGCAAAGACCTGGGCCGAGAGGGTGATGAGGGCCTCGCAACGGTCGGGGTGCTGGGCGGCGCACTCAATGGCCATGCCGCCGCCCACGCTGTGGCCCATGATGGCAAAGCGGCTCAAGCCCCAGGCCGCGCACAGCTGGGGCAGAAAGTCGCGCGCTTCTTCTGCCACAAAGTCCAGCCCGGGCAGCGCCTGGCGTGCGTCAGACTGGCCAAAGCCCAGGCGGTCGTAGGCAATGACTTCGCGGCCGGTGGCCTGGCACAGCGCGGCAGGAAAGTCGCGCCACAGCGCCACGCAGCCCAGCGAGTCGTGCAGCAGCACGATGGGCAGGCCCGGCGCGGGCAGGTCGGCAGGCTGCCAGCGGCGGCTGAAGAGGCGGCCTTGGGGATGGGGCACCCATTGGTCGTGCGCCGTGGGGGTGGGCACAGGCGAGGTGTGCATGCGTGTGACCGGGGTGAGGGGCGGCGAAGGCTTTGTGCATGAAAAAAGCTTCTTGCGCTTGTGTATCAAGCGCAAGAAGCTATTGAAAGAGTAGCGGTTTGAGTGTGGTCAGGCCGCCAAGGGGGGCTGGGTCAGCGGCCCTGGGTCGCCTGGGTAGAGGAGGCGTCTTGCTGCATTTTCTGGCGGTACCACAGCAGGTGGTGGTGCTTGGCCCAGCCGCTGCGCACGGTACCCTGGGTCATGGCGCGCAAGGTGCCTTTGACCCAGATGGCCGCGTAGATGTGCACGACGGCGGTGAGCGACATGACAAAGGCGGCCACGGCGTGCACCAGGATGGCGATGCGCTGCACCCAGATGGGCACGGAGTTGGCAAACCACGCCTGCCAGAACAGCACGCCGGTGACCAGCAGCACGATGAGGCTGATGCTCATGAGCCAGAACACGGCTTTCTGGCCGGCGTTGTACTTGCCCACGGGGGGCATGGCCGATTCATCGCCGTGCAGCACCAGGCGGGGCGCCTTGGCCACCCACTCGGCATCGGTTTTGTTGGGTACGTTGTAGCGCCAAAAGCCGATGAACATGATGGCAAACAGCAAAAAGACGCCGATGCCAAAGTAGGGGTGGACGATGCGCGTCCACTGCGGGCCGCCGAAGAACTGCGTCAGAAAGAACAGGTTGGGGTGGAACAGGGCCAGGCCGGAAAAACCGGCCAGGCCGAAGAACAGCACCACCAGCCAGTGGTTCAGGCGCTGGTTGTCGGTGTAGCGCTGGATGTAGAGCTTTTTCATGACTGGCCTCCGTTGGCGTGGTGCTGCGTGGCAGCGTGGTGCGCATGGCGGTCGGGCGCGTGGGTGCCGGTGCCGCCCACCACGTCAGGCTGGTCGTCGGGCACCAGGTCGTCTTCGGACTCGGGCACTTCCAGCGGGCCTTGCTTCATGTGGTGGAAAAAGCCCGCTACGGCAGCGCCCACCATGGCGGCCAGGGCCACGGGTTTGGCCATGCCTTTCCACAGCGACACCAGGGGGCTGATGCTGGGGTCTTTGGGCAGGTTGGCGTACAGCTCGGGCTTGTCGGCGTGTTGCAGCACGTACATGACATGGGTGCCTTGCACGCCGGCGGGGTTGTACACGCCAGCGTGTTCGTAGCCGCGCTCTTTGAGGTCGGCCACGCGGGTTTCGCCATAGGCC
The DNA here is from genome assembly GCA_030535425.1 of Pseudomonadota bacterium. GTDB lineage: Bacteria > Pseudomonadota > Gammaproteobacteria > Burkholderiales > Burkholderiaceae_C > Ottowia. The sequence continues at coordinate 10,837 of JAUNHQ010000045.1, forward strand.
AGCATGTCGGCCTTGCTGCCAAAGCGGATGGCGCCGGTGGGGCAGGTTTTGACGCAGGCAGGCTCTTGGCTGACGGCCACGCGGTCGGCGCACAGCGAGCATTTGTAGGCCTTGTTGTCCTTTTCGCTGATGCGGGGCACGTCAAAGGGGCAGCCTTTGACGCAGTAGCCGCAGCCGATGCAGTGCTCGCTGATGAAGTCCACGATGCCGTTGGCGTACTGCACGATGGCCCCGGGCGAGGGGCAGGCCTTCAGGCACCCGGGGTCTTCGCAGTGCATGCAGCCGTCTTTGCGGATGAGCCACTCCAGCCGGCCGGGGGTGACCTCGACCTCGGAGAACTTCATCACCGTCCAGGACTGCGGCGTCATGTCGCGCGGGTTGTCGTAGGTGCCGTTGCAGGTGCCCACTTCGTCGCGCAGGTCGTTCCACTCCATGCAGGCCACCTGGCAGGCTTTGCAGCCGATGCAGCTGCTCACGTCGATGAGCTTGGCCACATCGGGGATGCTGCGGCGTGCGTCGGGCGAGGGCGTGGTGGTGGCCGAGCGCTTGGCGATGTCGAGAGATTGAAGCGATGACATATGGGTGGCTCCCTTCAGATCTTCTCGATGTTGACGGTGAAGGACTTGTACTCAGGCGTCTGGGTGTTGGCGTCGCCCACGAACGGGGTGAGCGAGTTGACCAGATAGCCTGGCTTGGTCTGGCCGACAAAGCCCCAGTGGTTGGGCAGGCCCACGGTGTGCACCTTGGTGTCGCCGCATTGCAGCACGGGGATGCGCTTGGTGACCACGGCCACGGCCTTGATGCTGTCGCGGTTGGAGGACACGCGCACGCGGTCGCCGTTGGCAATGCCTTTTTCCTTGGCCAACTCTTCGCTGATTTCAACGAATTGCTCAGGCTGGGTGATGGCGTTGAGCTTGACGGTCTTGGTCCAGTAGTGGAAGTGCTCGGTCAGGCGGTAGCTGGTGGCCGCGTAGGGGAAGTCCTTGGGCGTGCCAAACGCTTCCATGTCGCCCTTGAACACCCGCGCGGCCGGGTTGGACTTGGCCTTGGGGTTGTTAGGGAACATGGGGTTGGTTTCCAGCGGCGTCTCGAACGGCTCGTAGTGCGTAGGCAGCGGGCCTTCGGCCATGCCGCTGGGGGCGAACAGGCGCGCCACGCCCTCGGCGGTCATGATGAAGGGGCGCACGGCATCGGGCGCCAGCGGGTCGGCCGTGGCGGCAATGTCGGGCACGTCTGAGCCGCCCCAGGTCTTGCCGTTCCACACCACCAGGGGCTTGTCGGCGCGCCAGGGCTTGCCGGTGAGCGGGTTGATGGAAGCGGCGTTGTAGAGCACGCGGCGGTTGGCCGGCCAGCACCAAGCCCAGCCGGGGGTTTGGCCGATGTTCCAGGGGTCGCTGTTGTCGCGCCGGGCCATTTGGTTGCCCGCCTGCGTCCAGGCGCCGCAGTAGATCCAGCAGCCGCTGGCGGTGCTGCCGTCGTCGCGCAACTGGCCAAAGCCTGAGAGCTGCTCGCCCGCCTTCACCAAGACCTTGGTGGGGTCTTTGGGGTCGGTCAGATCGACCAGCGCGCGGCCGTTGTACTCCTTGGCCAGCTCGTCGGGGCCGGGCATGTGGGGCACGCGGTAGGGCCAGTGCAGGTTGACGATGGGGTCGGGGAAGGCGCCGCCGTCTTTCTGGTAGAGCTCACGCAGCTTGACGTACAGCTCGGCCATGATGTCGATGTCGGTCTTGGCCTCGCCCGGGGGCGGGGCGGCCTTCCAGTGCCATTGCAGCCAGCGGCCAGAGTTGGTGATGGAGCCTTCGTCCTCTGCAAAGCAGGTGGAGGGCAGGCGGAACACCGTGGTCTGGATTTCCTCGCTCTTCACATCGTTGTGCTCGCCATAGTTCTTCCAGAACTCGGCGGTTTCCGTGTTGATCGGGTCGATGGTGATGAGGAACTTGAGCTTGGACAGCCCGGCAATGATCTTCTTCTTGTTGGGGAAGGAGCCCACCGGGTTGAAGCCCTGGCAGATGTAGCCGTTGAGCTTGCCCTGGTTCATCAGCTCAAACGCACGCAAGATGTCGTAGAGCATGTCGGCCTTGGGCAGGTAGTCGTAGGCCCAGTTGTTGTCGGCCGTGGCGGCGTTGCCCCACCAGGCTTTTTGCAGGCTGACGAAGAACTTGGGGTAGTTCTGCCAGTAGCTCATCTGGCCCGGGCGCAGCGGCTTGGGCGAGCGCTTGGTCAGATAGCCCTGCAAGTCCTGCTCGGCATCGTTGGGAATGCTCAGGTAGCCCGGCAGGTTGGTGGACAGCAGGCCCAGGTCGGTCAGGCCCTGGATGTTGCTGTGCCCGCGCAGCGCGTTCATGCCGCCGCCGGCCACGCCAATATTGCCCAGCAGCAGCATCATGATGGCGCCGCAGCGCAGCATCTCCGCGCCGGTGCTGTGCTGTGTCCAGCCCAGGGCGTAGAGGATGGTCATGGTGCGGTCGGGCGTGGCGGTGCTGGCGATGTACTCGCACACCTTCAAGAAGTCTTCCGGCTTGGTGCCGCAGACCTTTTGCACCATCTCGGGCGTGTAAGCCGCGTAGTGGCGCTTCATGATCTGGAGCACGCAGCGCGGGTGCTCCATGCTCATGTCGACCTTGGCAAAGCCGTTTTCGTCCTTCTCGTAAGCCCAGCTGCTGTTGTCGTAGCGGCGCTTGGCCTCGTCGTAGCCGCTGAAGATGCCGTCTTCAAACGAATAACCCTCGCCCACGATGAAGGGGGCGTTGGTGTAGTGGCGCACGTACTCGGTCTGAATCTTGTTGTTGCTCAACAAGTAGTTGATGACGCCGCCCAAGAAGGCGATGTCCGAGCCTGCACGCACGGGTGCGTAAAAGTCGCTCATGGCGGCCGAGCGCGTAAAGCGCGGGTCTACCACCACCAGCTTTGCCTTGTTGACGTTGCGCGCCTCAATGGCCCATTTAAAGCCCACGGGGTGCGCTTCAGCGGCGTTGCCGCCCATGACCAGCACAACATCGGCGTTTTTGATGTCCTCCCAGTGGTTGGTCATCGCGCCTCGGCCAAACGTCGGAGCCAGACCGGCTACCGTCGGGCCGTGTCAAACACGTGCCTGGTTATCGAATACCAATATCCCCAAACTGCGCATCACCTTGTGGGTGATGTAGCCGTTTTCGTTGGACGAGGCCGACGCGGCCAGCATGCCGGTGGTGAGCCAGCGGTTGACGGTTTGGCCTTGCTCGTTTTGCGTCTGGAAGTTCGCGTCGCGGTCTTCTTTCAGCAGGCGGGCAATGCGGTCGATGGCCTCGTGCCAGCTGATGCGCTTCCACTCCTTGCTGCCGGGCTCGCGCACCTCGGGGTATTTCAGGCGCATGGGGCTGTGCACGAAGTCCAGCAGGCCGGCGCCTTTGGGACACAGGCTGCCGCGGCTGACGGGGTGGTCGGGGTCGCCCTCGATATGGATGACGTCGGCCAGCGCGTTCTTGGCGCCGTCGCCCAAGCTGTACATCAGCAGGCCGCAGCCCACTGAGCAATAAGTGCAGTTGTTGCGCGTCTCGGTGGCGCGCGCCAGCTTGTACTGGCGCGTTTCAGCCAAGGCGGCGGTGGGCGAAAAGCCCAACGCCACCAGGCTGGATGCCGCCAAGCCCGCTCCGCTGACGCGGAAGAACTGGCGCCGGTTCATGTCCATCGTGGTGACTCCTGTGGGGAAATAGGGTGCAGCCCCAGGTGCGTTGCCTGGGGGCCATGGGCGCGAGTGTAAACGGATGCAGCCAGGCTGTATGGGTGCAAACCCTTGTCCCCAGGCCATGCGTGCTTGGGATTTTGTAGCTGGCTTTGGGGTGTTTGGCGCTTTGGGGGCGCTATACGTGCTTGTCCGCCAGCGCCTGCCACACAGGTGTCAGCCCGGCAGGCAGCGGGGGCAGTTGTCCCAAGTCGGTGTGGCTTTCGTCTGGGCTGTGAAAGTCGCTGCCGCGCGAGGCCAGCAGGCCGAATTCCTGGGCCATGCCGGCGTAGCGCTGGGCTTCGGCGGCGGTGTGGCTGCCGGTGACCACTTCCACCCCTTGGCCGCCGTGGGCCTTGAATTCGGAAAACAAGGCGTATTCCACCGTGGGCGTGAAGGGGTAGCGCGCCGGGTGGGCAATGACGGCCACGCCGCCGGCCTGGGTGATCCAGCGCACGGCGTCGCCTAAGGCCGCCCAGCGGTGGGGCACGTAGCCGGGTTTGCCTTCGGTCAGGTATTTGCGAAAGACCTCGGCGGTGTCTTTGCACACGCCGGTTTCCACCAAAAAGCGGGCAAAGTGGGTGCGCGAGATCAGGCGCGGGTTGCCCACGTATTGCAGGGCGCCTTCGTAGGCGCCTGCAATGCCCACTTGCGCCAGCTGCTCGGCCATGGCGCGTGCGCGCGGGCCGCGCCCGTCGCGGGTGTCGGCCAGGCCGGCGATGAGCTCGGGGTTGCGGTGGTCAAAGCCCAGGCCAACGATGTGCACGGTGGCGTCGGCAAAGGTGACGGAGATTTCCACCCCGGTCAGATAGCGCAGGCCGTGGGCGCGGGCGGCGTCGATGGCGCGCTGCTGGCCGCTGATTTCGTCATGGTCGGTCAGGGCCCACAGATCGACACCGTGGGCGGCGGCGCGGGCGGCCAGCTCTTCGGGCGTGAGCGTGCCGTCGGAGAAGGTGGAGTGGCAGTGCAGGTCAGCGTTGGCGAAGGCGGTCACGGCAAAGGCAGTGTGGCGTTGGGTGCGCGGTGGCGCATGTTTTCAGGAAAGGGTAATCGCTATATTAAATGTAGCTTAAAATCGTTATGGGATGCGCGCAAATGGCGTTTTTTATGATGTTTTCTGCAAGGGGCTGATGTCTTCAAGGCTAGCAGGCGGCTCGGGCCAGGGGCGCTGGGGGCCGCGCAGCTGCTCGAAGGCGCGGGCCAGGTGCAGCACGCCCAGGTCGTCAAAGCGCTGGCCGACGATTTGCACGCCGATGGGCAGGCCAGCTTCGTCGTAGCCGCCGTTGAGGGAGATGGCGGGCTGCTCGCCCATGTTCCAGGGCACGGTGAAGCCAATGTGTTCCAGCCCGCGCAGGGGGTCGTTGGTGGGGCTGGGCCAGTCAAACGGGGCGGGGCCGCAGGGGGCGGTGGGGCTGAGCAGGTAGTCCACGGCCTGCATGGCGCGCTGGGCGGCTACGCGGGTGGCGTGGGTCTGGGCGTAGGCGTGAAAGACGTCGGGGCCGCTCATGGCGCGGGCGCTGTCGGCCCATTCACGGATGCAGGGCAGCACGCTGGCACGGGCTTCGGGGCTGAGCGCGTCCAGGTCAACGAGCGAGCGCATGCGCCAGAAGTGGTCCAGCCCGGCCAGCATGTCGGCTGTCATGAAGGGCTGCACGGGGACGATGTGGGCGCCTGCGGCGGCCAGCACGTCGGCGGCGTGCTGTACGGCGGCGCGGATGGCTGGATCCAGAGGCAGGCCGCAGCCAGCGTCCAGCAGCAGGCCGATGCGCAGGCCGCGCAGGCCATGCGGGTGGCGCAAGGGGTCGCGCAAGGGGTGACGCCAGATGGCAGGCCAGTCGATGGGCTGGGGCGGCAGGGCCATGCTGTCGCGGGCGTCGGGCTGGCTGAGCACTTGCATCAGCAGTGCGGCGTCGGCCACGCTGCGGGTCATGGGGCCGGCGGCGCGGCCCATGTAGGGCGGGTCGATGGGAACGCGCCCCAGGCTGGGTTTGAAGCCGACGATGCCGCACCAGCCGGCGGGCAGGCGGATGGAGCCGCCGATGTCGGTGCCCAGGTGCAGCGGGCCAAAGCCTGCGGCGGCGGCGGCACCCGCGCCGGCGCTGCTGCCGCCGGGGGTGCGCGATAAGTCCCAGGGGTTGCGGCTGACGCGGTGAAAGGTGGACAGGCCGGAGCTGAGCATGCCGTAGTCGGGCATGGTGGTTTTGCCCAGGATGACGGCGCCGGCTTCGCGCACGCGGGCGGCGGGGGGCGCGTCCGCCGCGGCGGGCACCAGGGGCACGGCGCGCGTGCCCAGCGGGGTGGGGTCGCCTGCGGTGGCGATGTTGTCTTTGATGGTGATGGGCACGCCGTCCAGCAGGCCAGCGGGGCGGCCTTGGTGCCAGCGCGCTTGGCTCGCGCGGGCTTCGGCCAGGGCGGCTTCGGGGCGCAGGCGCCAGGTGGCGTCCAGGTGCGGCTCCCAGCGTTCGATCTGGCGCAGCACGTCGCGCAGCACTTCGACGGGGGAAAAGTGTTTTTTGCGGTAGCCGGCAAGCAGGTCGTGGGCGCTCAGGGTGTGCAAGGCAGCGGTCATGGCGGCTTAAAAAGGCTTTTGAAAGAAAAATGCCTCTCGCACGCGCCCAGAGCGTGCGAGCAGCTCTTATTTATATAGCAAACAAGCGGCAGACAAGGCCGGGCCTGTGGCCGCTTACTGCCAGCGCAGGGCGGACAGGTCGTTGACGAAGATGGGCATGTCCGTCCACAGGCCTTGCAGCCCTTTCTTGGCCACGGTCAACCACTGCGGCTGGAACAGCCAGGCCAGGGCGGCGTCTTCGGCCAACAGGCGCTGGGCCTGGCCCAGCAGCTGCTGGCGCTCGGCGGTATCGGCGGTGTGGCGGATTTTGTCGAACAAGGTGTTGAAGGCCGGGTTCTGGTAGCCCCAGTAGTAGTCGGGCTTGGTGAAGTTGTCCAGGTCAAAGGGTTCGACGTGGCTGATGATGGTCAGGTCGTAGTTTTTGGCGCCGCCATAGGTGTTGGCCAGCCACTGCGCCCATTCCACGTTCTGCACCTTGGCGGTGATGCCCACCTGGGCCAGTTGCGCCACGATGACTTCGCCGCCCTGGCGCGCGTAGGGCGGCGGGGGCAGCACCAGGCTCAGGGTCAAGGGGGTGGTGACACCGGCTTCCTTGAGCAGGGCGCGGGCCTTGTCGGGGTTGTAGGGGTTGATGCCGGTGGTGTCCACATAGCCGGGCGCGCTGGGCACGTAGTGGCTGCCAATGGGCACACCCAGGCCGTCGGCAGCCGCGGCGATGACGGCCTGGCGGTCGATGGCCGCGGCAATGGCGCGGCGCACGCGCACGTCATTCAGCGGTTTTCTGGCGTTGTTGAGGGCCAGCACGGTTTTGGCGCGCGAGCCGCTGATGAGGGTTTGCAAGCGCGCATTGGCCTTGAACTGCGCCAGCCCGCGCGAGGTGGTGCGGGCAATGGCGTCCACATCGCCCGAGAGCATGGCCGCCACTTGCGCGGCCGGGTCGCTGATGAAGCGGAAGGTGGCGCGCTGGATGGCGATGTCGCGCGCAGCGCGGTAGCCCGGCCAGGCGCGCAGCACCACGGACGAGCCCTTGGCCCAGTTCTGCAAGGTGTAGGGGCCGGTGCCCACGGGGCGGGTGACGTTGGTGGCGGCGCTTTTGGGCTCGACGATGGCGGCGGTGGCCTGGCCCATGTAGAACAAAAAGTCGGGGTCGGGCGCAGGCAGGGTGATGGTGACGGTGTGATCGCCCGTGGCGCGCACGCTTTGCAGGGCAGCGAACACGCGCTTGTCTTTGTTGGTGCTTTTTTCGCTGGCGGCGCGCTCGAAGCTGAAGACCACGGCCTGGGCGTTGAAAGGCTCGCCGTTGCTGAACTTGACGCCCTGGCGCAGGTGGAAGGTGATGGTGCGCAGATCGGGCGAGATGTCCCAGCGCTCGGCCAGCAGCGGGGTGACGCTGCCGTCGGGCTGGATTTTGGTGAGCGTTTCAAAGATGTTGTAGTGCACCACCTCGGCAATGGCCGATGCCGCGCCCGCTGTGGGGTCCAGCCCCGGCGGCTCCAGCGTCATGCCCAGCACCACGGCATCGCGGCGGGTTTGCGCCCGCACGGGCAAATGGCCCAGCGCAGCCAGGGCAGGCACGGCGGGCAGGGCTAGGGCAAAGTCGCGGCGTTTCATGGGCGAAGCTCCTGCAAAGGGGTGGCGGGAAAAAGCTTGCGCGCATCGTAGCGCAGGGGGCTTAGTCCAGTAGGGGCCATCGGTGAAAGAGGCTATCAAGGCAAGATATGTGGCGACTTAAAAATGAGAACTTGATCGCAGCCGGGCACTGTGCGCCAGCCTCTTGATTCGCCTGGGCAAAGCCCTATATGTAGGGCAATCCACGTAAGAAAGATTCACCCATGCGATTCGACAAACTCACCACCAAATTCCAGCAAGCCCTGGGCGATGCCCAGTCCCTGGCGCTGGGCCATGACCACGCCTACATCCAGCCCGAGCACCTGCTGCTGGCCATGCTGCAGCAAGACGACGGCCCCAAGTCGCTGCTGCAGCGCGCCGGGGTCAACACGGCCAAGCTGGCGCAAGAGGCCGAGGCCGCCTTGGCCCGCCTGCCGCAGGTGCAGGGGCAAGAGCAGGTGCAGCCCGGCCCCGATTTGCTGAAGCTGCTGCAAGCCACCGAGAAAGAAGCCATCAAGCGGGGCGATCGGTTCATTCCCAGCGAGATGTTTTTGCTGGCCCTGGCCGATGCCAAGGGCGAAGCGGCTCGCATTGCCAAAGAAAGCGGGCTGACGCGCAAGGCGCTGGAAGCGGCCATTGACGCCGTGCGCGGCGGCCAAACCATGGACTCAGCCGACGGCGAAAGCCAGCGCGAGGCGCTGAAGAAATACACGCTCGATCTGACCGAGCGCGCGCGCCAGGGCAAGCTCGACCCCGTGATTGGCCGCGACGATGAAATCCGCCGCGCCATTCAGGTGCTGCAACGGCGCAGCAAGAACAACCCCGTGCTCATTGGCGAGCCCGGCGTGGGCAAGACCGCCATTGTCGAAGGGCTGGCCCAGCGCATCGTGGCCGGTGAAGTGCCCGACACCCTGAAAGACAAGCGCGTGCTGGTGCTGGACATGGCGGGCCTGCTGGCCGGCGCCAAGTACCGGGGCGAGTTTGAAGAGCGCCTGAAAAGCGTGCTGAAGGAAGTGGCGCAGGACGAGGGCCGCATCATCCTCTTCATCGACGAAATCCACACCATGGTGGGCGCGGGCAAGGCCGAAGGCGCCATGGACGCGGGCAACATGCTCAAGCCCGCGCTCTCGCGCGGCGAGCTGCACTGCATTGGCGCCACCACGCTGGACGAATACCGCAAGTACATCGAAAAAGACGCCGCGCTGGAGCGCCGCTTTCAGAAAGTGCTGGTGGGCGAGCCGAGCGTGGAAGACACCATCGCCATCTTGCGCGGCCTGCAAGAAAAGTACGAAGTGCACCACGGCGTGGACATCACCGACCCGGCCATCGTGGCCGCGGCCGAGCTGTCGGCGCGCTACATCACCGACCGCTTCCTGCCCGACAAGGCCATTGACCTGATCGACGAAGCGGCGGCCAAGATCAAGATCGAGATCGACTCCAAGCCCGAGGCCATGGACAAGCTCGACCGCCGCATCATCCAGCTCAAGATCGAGCGCGAGGCCATGAAAAAGGAAACCGACGAGGCTTCCAAAAAGCGCCTGGAGCTGATAGAGCAAGACCTGGCCAAGCTGGAAAAGGAATACGCCGACCTGGAAGACATCTGGAAAAGCGAAAAAGCCAGCGCCCAGGGCAGCGAGCAGCTGCGCAAGGACATTGACCAGATCAAGTTCCAGATTCAGGAAGCCACCCGCAAGGGCGACTTCAACCAGGTGGCCGAGCTGCAATACGGCAAGCTGCCTGCGCTGGAAAAACAGCTCAAGGACGCCCAAGCCAGCGAAGACACGCGCGAAAAAGCCGCGCCCCAGCTGCTGCGCACCCAGGTGGGCGCAGAAGAAATCGCCGAAGTCGTCAGCCGCGCCACCGGCATTCCGGTGAGCAAGATGATGCAGGGCGAGCGCGAAAAGCTGCTGCACATGGAAGAGGCGCTGCACCAGCGCGTGGTGGGCCAGAACGAAGCCGTGGACGCCGTGGCCGACGCCATCCGCCGCTCGCGCTCGGGCCTGTCGGACCCCAACCGGCCGCTGGGCAGCTTCTTGTTTCTGGGCCCCACCGGCGTGGGCAAGACCGAGCTGTGCAAGGCGCTGGCGGGCTTTTTGTTCGACAGCGAAGAGCACCTCATCCGCATCGACATGAGCGAGTTCATGGAGAAACACTCCGTGGCCCGCCTGATTGGCGCGCCCCCCGGCTACGTGGGCTATGACGAAGGCGGCTACCTGACCGAAGCCGTGCGCCGCAAGCCCTACAGCGTCATCTTGCTCGACGAGGTGGAAAAAGCCCACCCCGACGTGTTCAACGTGCTGCTGCAAGTGCTGGACGATGGCCGCCTGACCGACGGCCAGGGCCGCACCGTGGACTTCAAGAACACCGTCATCATCATGACCAGCAACATCGGCAGCCCCATGATCCAGAGCATGGCCGGCCAGCCGTATGACGAGGTCAAGGACGCGGTGTTTGACGAGCTGAAAAACCACTTCCGGCCCGAGTTTCTCAACCGCATCGATGAAATCGTGGTCTTCCACGGTCTGGATGCGCAGCACATTGGCCAGATTGCCAAGATCCAGCTGAAGGTGCTGACCGAGCGCCTGGCCAGGATGGAGCTGAACCTGCACGTGAGCGACGCGGCCCTGGCCGAGCTGGCCAAGGTGGGCTTTGACCCGGTGTTTGGCGCGCGGCCCTTAAAGCGCGCCATCCAGCAGCGCATCGAAAACCCGTTGTCCAAGCTGCTGCTGCAAGGGCAGTTTGCGCCCAAGAGCACGATCGAGGTGACGGTGGATCCGATCAACGCGCCAGGGCAGTTCCAGTTCCACTGACACCACGGCCCTGGCCACCAGCGGCCCGCAAGGGCCGCCGTCCAGCAAGCCCGCTTACCAGCCCGGCCCCGTGCAGGCCGGGCTTTTCTTATGCGTCAGGGCAGGGCGACGAAACCTGGTGCGCCCTGTACATGCATTTGCTATAAACTATGTAGCTGAAAATCATTTAGAGAAAAGCGCGAATGGCGTTTTTATGGGTGTTTTGGAAACGGCTTCGTGCCAGGACGGTGCGCTGCGATACCGGGCATCCTTCACAATGCCGTCTGCTCAAGCGCTGTCCAGGGCTACTGCACCGGGAACTTGCCTGCGCAAGCCGCGATCAGGCACAGGCCCCGCAGGCCAGGCCGGCGGTGGCGTTGCGTGCTGTGCGCCTTTGTCCATTTTTGCTTTTCCCATGTCCCTTCGTACCTTGCTTTCCCGCCCGCGCCGGGTGTTTGCCGCCATTGCCATCGTCAGTGCCGCCATGCTGGTGTTTGGCATCGTGTACCTGCAAAACATGCTGGGGCTGGAGCCATGCCCCATGTGCATCGTGCAGCGCTATGCGCTGATTCTGGTGGGGGTCTTCTGCGCGCTGGCGGCTTTTGCCAAATCACCCGGTGCCTGGCGCATGTGGGGCGTGCTGGCCGTGGCCGTGGCGGCATTTGGCGCGTTTACGGCTGCGCGCCAGAGCTGGCTGCAATGGAACCCGCCTGAGTTCGCCACCTGCGGGCGGGATCTGTTTGGCATGATCGAATCCTTCCCCTTGCAGCGGGCCATCCCCATGATCTTCCGCGGTGCGGGCGACTGCTCAGCGGTGGACTGGACTTTTCTCGGCGGCACCATTGCCAACTGGTCTTTTGTGTGGTTCGTCATCTTTGGCGTGCTCATCCTTGCCACCTTGCTCAAGCTGCCTCGCCAGCAGGCGGGTGTGATGCCGGCCTGAAAGCCTTTTGGGCCTTTTGGGAGTACGCCACGCGCCTGTGTGATCGTGCCCAAGCAGCAAAAAACCGGCCATCGGGCCGGTTTTTTGCTGCCTGGGGCTATGTGCGAGTGCGCTGCACGGTGAAAGCCAGCCGATAGGGTCAAACCCGTTTGACGACCCTGAGGATGACGATCAGGATCACGGCCCCTAGCGTGGCCACCAGGATGCTGCCCAGCAGACCGCCGCCGATGGCGCCGCCCAGCGAGCCAAACAAAAAGCCGCCGAGCAGGGCGCCCAGGATGCCAACCACCATGTCGCCTACCAGGCCGTAGCCGCCGCCTTTGACCAGCATGCCCGCCAGCCACCCGGCCACCAGGCCGACGATGAGGAACCAGACGATTTCCATGTGCATTTCTCCTTGCGTGCGTGCGAGTGATGCACTAGGTTAGGCCCGTTATGCGTCGTGCGCCGTAGGAAAAAGGCCCGCCGCCCTGACGGCGCGGCCTGCCAAGGGGCGAGGTGATTCAAGGCTATTTGCGTCTTTGTCAAGTCTTGCAGGGGCTTTCTGCAGCAGCCCCACTTCGCTTGGCTTTTGGCGCTGGCCATTCTGGCAGGGCGCCCTGACCCCTGCTTTGAGAAGGGGCCATCCAAGGCGGCCTCCACCTATTCTTGCGTACAGCGCAGCGCCCTTCAGGGCGCGTGATGACGCAAAGCCACGCGGGTGCAAGCAGTGGCCGATGGCACCCCTAAGGAGACAAAAAATCATGGCAATCACCCACTCAGCGGCGCGATACCGCTTCGCGCTGACGGGCCGTGCGCCCTTTCGCTTCATCAGGCGCATACACCTGGGCGCAGCCACGGCGCCGGTGGCCCGTTGAAGCAGCGCCGCCATGCCGCGCCCGTTGGGCCAGGCCGGTGCGCTGGCTTTTTTCGTGGCTGTCAGCGGTGGCGGTGTGCGCATGGGCTTTGCATAAGCCAGCCCGTGGCTGCCTACGGCCCTTGGGGCTTGAACCTTTGTAGAGATCTCACACCATGACCGCCGAACACACCGCCACACGCCTGTCTGTGGATGTCTATCTGGACTTGATTTGCCCATGGTGCTGGATCGGTCTGCGCAGCCTGCGCACGGCCATCCAGGCATTGCAGAGGCATTCGCCAGATCTTGCCGTGCAGTTGGTCTGGCATGCGGCGCCCTTGCAGCCGCAGATTCCGGATGAGGGGGTGGACTTTCAAGCGTTTTACCTGGCGCGTCTGGGCAGCCCGGCTGCGGTGCAGGCACGGCGGGCGCAGGTCAACGCGGTGGCGCAATCGGTGGGGCTGCGGATCGACTTTGAGGCCATGACCACTTTTGCGCAGTCGCGCCTGGCTTGCGCGCTGGTGGAGCAGGCGCAAACGCGGCTGTCGATCGAGCAGATGTTTGCGTTGCTGGAGTCGCTTTATGCCGCCTACTTTTCGCAGGGGCAGAACATCGGCCGGCCCGAGGTGTTGCAGCGCCTGGCACAGGCCGCCGGTGTGCCTTGGGATGCGGCGCGCATGGCGGCGCAGCCCGCTGGCGCGCATTCCCCGTCGGGCGGGGTGCCGCTTTTTGTGTTCAACCACCGGCAGGCGGTCAGCGGCGCCGCCCCAGCGGCCGAGCTGTTGCAGGCCATGGCGCAGGCGGCAGCGCTTGAGCAGCCTTTGCCCCCAGGCTGACGCAGGCTCAGCCGCTGGCGGCCACGGCCATGCCACCCCCTTGGCTTTGACCACGGCACCCGGGCGGCCCCATGCGCCCCGGCGCGCCCCATGACACACCACACACATTCAGGAGACAAACGCCATGATTACCACCGATGCGCCCGCAGACGCGGCCATACGCTTTGACAAGCCCGTCAGCCGAACCCGCGCGTGGTTTGCGTTCACCATGATTTTTTTGCTGATGATGTCCGACTACGTGGACCGGCAAATCATCGTCTCGCTGTTTCCCCACTTGAAAGAGGAGTGGGGGCTGTCGGACAAGCAGCTGGGCGCGCTGGTTTCCGTCATCTCCTTCGTGGTGGCCATTGGCAGCATTCCGGTGGCGCTGCTGGCTGACCGCTTTGGCCGAGTCAAAAGCATTTTCGCCATGGCAACGGTTTGGAGCCTGGCCACCATTTCGTGCATGTTTGCCCGCAACTATGGGCAGCTGTTTGCGGCCCGCGCGGTCGTGGGCCTGGGCGAGACGGGTTACGGATCGGTCGGCGCGGCGCTCATCAATGCGCTTTTCCCCAGGCGGCTGCATGCCACGCTGCTGGGCGCTTTTTTTGCCGCCAGCTCGGTGGGGGCGGTGCTGGGCGTGGTGCTGGGCGGCATCATTGCCGAGCACTGGGGCTGGCGCGCGGCGTTTGGCGCGGTGGGCTTTCCGGGGCTGGCCATGGCCCTGCTTTTCTTGCTGGTGCCGGACTACAAAAACACGATCGTGAAGATGAGGCCAGCCATCAAAAGCGCTGATCTCAAATCCACCTTGCACCGCATGTTCAGCACGCTCAGCCGCGGCAAGACCATGCTGCTGCTGTGCATTGCCGGGTCGTTTCAGCTGATCGTCGTGTCCACCATGTGGTCGTGGGTGCCCAGCTACCTGAACCGCTACCACGGCATGTCGGTGGCGACGGCGGCGCAATATGCCGGTGTGCTGGTGCTGTGCGGTGGTTTGGGCGCCGTCTTCTGGGGCTGGGTGGCCGATCGCGTGGCGCGCCGGCGCAGCGCCTACAAGCTGCTGATGCTGGTGTACACCACGAGCGCCACAGCGCTCTTGTTCGTTTTGGCCTTTTCGCTGTCGATGCCGACTTCGCTGCAATACGCGCTGATCCTGCTGGGCGGCTCGATGATGACCTGCACCGTGGGGGTGTCCGTCAGCGCGGTGCTGGACGTCACGCACCCCGGCCTGCGCTCGACGGGCGGGGCCGTGCACGCCTTTGCCATCAACCTGTTCGGCCTGGCGGTGGGCCCCTTTCTGGCTGGCATGCTTTCGGACATCTGGAGCTTGCAGACCGCCCTGGCGGTGATTCCGGCGGCGGGTTTTCTGTCGGCTTTCTTCTACTTCCAATCCTCGCGGGTGTACGAGGCCGACGCCGCCGCCGTGGCGGCGGACTTTCAAGCGCAGGCGGCCTGAAGAGGCGGGCGGCGCGCTACAGCCGCTTGACCAGCACCTGGCTCTTGCGGTCCCAGTTGTATTTCTTCTTGCGCGCTTCGGGCAGCCATTCGGGGTTGACCACTTCAAAGCCGCGCTTGATGAACCAGTGCATGGTGCGTGTGGTGAGCACGAAGATGCTTTTCAGGCCCATGGCGCGTGCGCGCTGCTCGATGCGCTTGAGCAGCTTTTCGCCATCGCCCTGGCCCTGGCTTTGGGGCGATACGGTGACGGCGGCCATCTCGCCCGTGTGCGCCTCGGGGTAGGGGTACAGCGCGGCGCAGGCAAAGATGACGCCGTCGTGCTCGACGATGGAGTAGTTGGCAATGTCGCGCTCGATCTCGGTGCGGCTGCGCTTGACCAAGGTGCCGTCTTTCTCAAACGGCTCAATCAGTTGCAAGATGCCGCCCACGTCGTCGTGCGTGGCTTCGCGCAGGCTTTCCAGCTTTTCATCGACCACCATGGTGCCGATGCCGTCGTGCACGTACACCTCCAGCAGCAGCGCGCCATCGACCGCGTAGGGCAGGATGTGGCTGCGCTCGACGCCATGCTCGCACGCGGTGACGCAGTGGCGCAGGTAAAAGCCCACGTCCTCAGGCTTTTCCGGCGCGGGCAGGCGCGCCAGCAGCGCGCGCGCTTCGGCCAGGGGGATTTCGGTGTCGATGGGGTTGTCGTCGGCCGGCGGCTCGGTGGGGCGCACGCGCAGGCCCGGCTTTTCGGTCAGAAAAATCAGCTTGTCGGCCTGCAAGGCCACGGCCACGGATGTGGCCACTTCTTCCATTGCCAGGTTGAAGGCTTCGCCCGTGGGCGAAAAGCCAAAGGGCGAGAGCAGCACCATGGCCCCGGCGTCCAGGCTGCGGGTGATGCCGGCCACGTCCACCTTGCGCACCACGCCGGTGTGTTTGAAGTCCACCCCGTCGATGATGCCCAAGGGCCGCGCGGTGATGAAGTTGCCCGAGATGACCCGCACCGTGGAGCCGGCCATGGGCGTGTTGGGCAGGCCCTGGCTGAAGGCGGCCTCGATTTCGTAGCGCAGCTGGCCGGCGGCTTCTTGCGCGCAATCAAGCGCCACGCTGTCGGTGATGCGCTGGCCGTGGCTGTAGCGCGGCTCATGCCCTTTGGCGTGCAGCTGCTCGTTGACTTGCGGGCGAAAGCCGTGCACCAGCACGATTTTCACGCCCATGCTTTGAATCAGCGCCAGATCGGTGGCAATGCTGCCCAGCTTGCCTGCGGCAATGCCTTCGCCCACCACGCCCACCACAAAGGTCTTGCCCCGGTGCATGTGGATGTAAGGCGCTACCGAGCGGAACCAAGGCACGAAAGTGAAGTTGAAAACGACGGACATGCTGTGCGTGAAAAGGCAAGGATGGGGCAAAAACAGCCGCGAGTGTAGCGGCACACCCTGCAGACAGCGCAGGCGTGGGGCAGGGCGAAGCGGCATGAGTAAAAAATGCCATTTGCGCGCTATTCACAATGGTTTTAAGCTATAAAAAATATAGTAAAAAGCCACTGAAACCCAGCTTTTCCCAGAGGAGGCTGGCACCGCACCTTACGCCGCCGCATCAGGCTCGGCCAGCGCCTGCACCAAAAAATCCGCCACCGCCCGCACGCTGGGCGAGCGGCGCA
>JAUNHQ010000127.1 GCA_030535425.1 Pseudomonadota bacterium
CAAGGCGGCCAGCCTTGGCGTCGTCGCGCGCCTAGATTGGCACGGCTGGGCTGGCCCTCGCAGGGGCGAAAACAGTGTGAACAGACCCTAGACCAATGGGCACGTACACCACGTCCAGCTGCGGCACGGCGCGCAGAAATTCCCACCAGTACGTGGCCACGCCGCACACCAGCGCGGGGTGAAAGCTGGGCACCATGTGCGCGCCGCGTTCGGCGGCCAGGTGCTGGGCGTGGTCAGCGCTTTCGGTGAAGTCGTGGCCGTGCTCGATCAGCGTGACGCCCAGCGCGCGCATGGCGGCGTTTTTTTCTACCGAGTTGCCGTGCGGCACGACGATGGTGCAGGCCACGCCGTGCGCGCGTGCGGCCCAGCCGATGCTTTGCCCGTGGTTGCCGCGCGTGGCGCTGATGACTTCGCGCGGCAGTGCGCCGCTGTCTTTGAGCTGCTGAAAGTAGCTCAGCCCGCCGCGGATCTTGAACGCGCCCACGGGGGTGTGGTTTTCGTGTTTGAGCCAGCAGTCGGCGCCCAGCCGCTGACTGAGCTGTGCCCAGCGGTATTGCGGGGTGGGCGGGAATTCGCGGTACACGGTGCCGGCAGCGGCTTCGATGTCGGCCAGCGCAGGCAGGGGCATGGGCGGGGGTGTGGACATGGGGTTTTTCCTTTTTTCAGTGCGTGGCCAGTGGGCGGCGGTGCCATTCATAAAGTGACTTGCCCGGTGATGACGCGCACGCAGTCGCCGCCCACCCACACCTGGCCTTGCGCGTCGCGCGTGATGTGCACGTGCCCGTCGCGGCCCAGGCACTGGCCCTGCGCGGCCACGTAGGTGGCGGGCACGTCGCCTTCGGCCATCAGCCACTGCGCTAGGCTGGCGTTGAGGCTGCCGGTGACCGGGTCTTCGGGCACGCCCAGGGGCGCGGCGAAGGCGCGCACGTGCAGCAGCGGCGTGTCTTGGGGGGCCAAGGCGGATGAAGCGGCGGCTTGGGCCGCGCGCTGGGCGGGGGCGGCAAAGGCGCGGGCCTCGCGGCTGGCGCGGGCGATCAGAACGGGGGCGGTATCGTGTGCCGGATCGGACAGGCCGGCCACGCCCACTTTCACGCCCAGCGTGGCCAGCGCGGCGTGGTCGGGGGTGAGGGCCAGCACCTCATCGGCACTGGGCAGCAGCAGGCCCAGCCAGCGCGGGCCGTTGTCCAGCCAGCGCGCCTTGCGCAGGGCATGGGCGCCGGGCAGGCCCAGTGCGCGGGCCACGGCGGGCAGCAGGGCCGCATCGGGCGTGCTGGCTTGCAGGGGCGGGGCGGCAAAGGCCAGGCGCGTGCCGCCGGGTCCGCCGCTGCGGCGGATGGGGATCAGCCCCTTGGCGCATTGCTGCACGATGGTGTCGGCCGCCTGGGGTTGCCCGCCTGCGGCCAGCCAGGCAAAGCAGGTGCCCAGCGTGGGGTGGCCGGCAAAGGGCAGCTCGCCACCGGGGGTGAAGATGCGCACGGCGTAGTCGGCGGCGTGGTCGGTGGGGGGCAGCACGAAGGTGGTTTCGGACAGGTTAGTCCAGCGCGCAAAGCGCTGCATGTCCGTGTCGGACAGGCCCGCTGCGTCCAGCACCACGGCCACGGGGTTGCCCAGGCCGGGACGGGCGGTGAAGACGTCGATCTGGGCAAAGGGGCGGGTGGTGGTCATGGCCAAGGCGCAAGGTGGGGGCAAACAAGAACTCGGGCGTGTAGTGCATTGTCCTTGAGGGCGCGGCGCCGATAATGCCCGGTTGCCCTGCACGCGCCATGCCTGGCGCATCTTGCTCTTGCCGTGCCTGGCGCGCGCTGCGCGCTTTTGCCCCGCCCATGACCGACATTGCCAAGCCCCCCACTGCGCCCGCCGCCCCCGCCGATGCGGGCCGCCCCCTGGCCGCCGCCTTGCGCGCGCCGGTGTTCAGCATTCGCGGCGCGCGCACGCACAACCTGAAGAACATTGACCTGGACATTCCGCGCAACCAGCTGGTGGTGATTACCGGGCTGTCGGGCTCGGGCAAGTCCAGCCTGGCGTTTGACACGCTGTATGCCGAAGGCCAGCGCCGCTATGTGGAGAGCCTGAGCGCCTACGCGCGGCAGTTCTTGCAGATGATGGACAAGCCCGATGTGGACGTGATTGAGGGGCTGTCGCCGGCCATCAGCATTGAGCAAAAGGCTACCAGCCACAACCCGCGCTCGACCGTGGGCACGGTGACGGAGATTCACGACTACCTGCGCCTGCTGTTTGCCCGCGCGGGCACGCCGCACTGCCCCGAGCACGGGCTGCCGCTGACGGTGCAGACCGTCAGCCAAATGGTCGATGCCGTGCTGGCCCTACCCGAAGACACGCGCGTGATGATCCTCGCGCCCGTGGCGCGCGACCGCAAGGGCGAGTTTGCCGAGCTGTTCGAGCACATGCAGGCGCTGGGCTATGTGCGCTTTCGCGTGGACGGGCAGGTGCTGGCCGCCGAAGACCTGCCGCAGCTGAAAAAAGCCGAAAAGCACGACATCGACGTGGTGATCGACCGCCTGAAGGTGCGCCCCGACGCCAAGGCGCGCCTGGCCGACAGCTTCGAGGCCGCGCTGCGCCTGGCCGACGGGCGCGCCATGGCGTTGCAAATGCACGAGGCGGGTGACAAGGAGCACCTGTTCAACGCCAAGTTCGCCTGCCCCGTGTGCGGCTACTCCATTGCCGAGCTGGAGCCGCGCCTGTTTTCCTTCAACTCGCCCGTGGGCGCCTGCCCCAGCTGCGACGGCCTGGGCAGCGCCGACGTGTTCGACCCCGAGCGCGTGGTGGCCTTTCCTTCCTTAAGCCTGGCCGGCGGCGCCATCAAGGGCTGGGACCGGCGCAATGGCTACTACTTCGCCATGATCGAGTCGCTGGCCAAGCACTACAAGTTCAGCGTGGACACGCCGTTTGAAGCCCTGCCCGCGCCCGTGCGCCAGGTGCTGCTGCACGGCTCGGGCGATGAGGCCATCAAGTTCAGCTACACCTTTGACAGCGGCGCCTCGGCCGGGCGCAAGGTGAGCAAGAAGCACCCGTTCGAAGGCATCTTGCCCAACATGGCGCGCCGCTGGCGCGAAACCGATTCGGCCGTGGTGCGCGAAGAGCTGGCGCGCTTTCGCAGCACCCAGCCCTGCCCCGACTGCGGCGGCACGCGGCTGAAAAAAGAAGCGCGCCACGTCTTCATTGGCGAGGGCGAGCAAAAACGCGCCATTTACGAAGTCAGCCACGTCACCCTGGGCCAGGCCAAGCAGTACTTTGACACGCTGCAACTGCACGGCGCCAAGGCCGAGATTGCCGACAAGGTGGTGCGCGAAATCGGCAGCCGGCTGAAGTTCTTGAACGACGTGGGCCTGAGCTACCTGAGCTTGGAGCGCAGCGCCGAAACCTTGAGCGGCGGCGAAGCCCAGCGCATTCGCCTGGCCAGCCAGATCGGCAGCGGCCTGACCGGGGTGATGTACGTGCTGGACGAGCCCAGCATTGGCCTGCACCAGCGCGACAACGACCGGCTCATCGCCACCTTGCAGCACCTGCGCGATATTGGCAACAGCGTGCTGGTGGTGGAGCACGACGAAGACATGATGCGCGCGGCCGACCACATCATTGACTTGGGCCCAGGCGCGGGCGTGCACGGCGGCCAGGTCATGGCCCAGGGCGACTTTGCCGCCGTGGCCGCCCACCCGCAGTCCGTCACTGGCCAGTACCTGAGCGGCGCGCGCCGCATCGCCGTGCCCGCACAGCGCACGCCCTGGCCGGCGGCCGCACGGCACGGCGCAAGTGGCCAAGAGCCCACGCCCGACACCGACACTGGCACCGACACCGCCCCCGAAGGCGTGCTGCGCGTGGTCGGCGCGCGCGGCAACAACCTGAAAAACGTCAGCGTGGACTTTCCCGTGGGGCTGTTCACCTGCGTCACCGGCGTCTCCGGCTCGGGCAAATCCACCCTGGTCAACGACACCTTGCACGCTGCCGCCGCACAGGCCATTCACCGCACCCATGCCGAGCCCGCGCCCCACGCCGCCTTGCTGGGGCTGGGGCAGTTCGACAAGGTCATTGCCGTGGACCAAAGCCCCATTGGCCGCACCCCGCGCAGCAACCCCGCCACCTACACCGGCCTGTTCACCCCCAT
>JAUNHQ010000046.1 GCA_030535425.1 Pseudomonadota bacterium
AGCAGGGCGGGGCGCTCAAAGGCGGCGGCCACTTCGCGCAGGATGAAGATGGTTTCTTCTTCCAGCGCGTTGAGGTGGGCGTTGGAGAGCTGGTGCGCGGGGCGGGTATTGGCAGGCTGCGCGGGGCGCAGTGCGGCGGGGTGGGTGGGGGCGTTCATGGGGCTGGGGCGGGCAAGTGGGGGTGCCAAGGCGGTGTTGGTAAATGGGCGTGGGCGGGCGGCGGCGCGGCGGGTGTCAGGTCTTGACGTGCAGGCCGCATTCCTTGGCCTGCTCGTCTTCCCACCACCAGCGGCCGGCGCGAAAGTCTTCGCCCAGGGTGATGGCGCGGGTGCAGGGCTGGCAGCCGATGCTGGGGTAGAACTGGTCGTGCAGCGGGTTGTAGGGCACTTGGTGCTGGGCGATGTAGTGCCACACGTCGGCCCAGTGCCAGTCGGCCAGGGGGTTGTATTTGGTCTGGCCCTTGCTGGCTTCTTCGCTGCGGTCTACCAGGGGCACCTGGGCGCGGCTGCCCGATTGCTCGCGCCGCAGGCCGGTGACCCAGCCGCGCTGGCCGGCCAGGGCGCGGGCCAGGGGCTGGAGCTTGCGGATGGCGCAGCACTGCTTGCGCAGGCTGATGCTGCGGTACATGGCGTCGGCCCCTTCTTGCTGCACGAAGTCGGCCACGGTTTGCGCATCGGGGCGGTACACCTGCACGGGGGCGTGGGGGTGGGCGGCCTGCTGGGCTTGCAGCTGTGCCAGCAGGGCCAGGGTTTCGGGGTGCAGGGCGCCGGTGTCCAGCACAAAAATGCCGATGGGCAGCGCGTGGGTGTTGATGAGGTGGGTGATGACCATGTCTTCCGCCCCTAGGCTGTTGGCTTGCACCACGGGGCCTTGGGCGGCGGCTTTGTGCAGGGTGACGATGGTTTCGTGCAGCCGGTCTTCAAAGCCGGGCAGGGGGCGGGCGTACAGCTCAATGGCCGATGCGGTGGCCGCGGCGCTGCCCGGCAGGGAGCTAAAGCCGTTCATGCGGCCCCCTGCAGGGCGTGGGCTTTTTCATCGGCCTTTTCTTGCGGGGCATCTTGCCGGGCAAACAGCGGGCGCGGTTGCAGCGCGTCGCCCTGGTAAAAGCCGTGGTAGCGCTCAAACTGGCGCTGGGCGGCGGCGGGGTCCACGCCCTCGGCCAGCACGGCGCTGCTAAAGCCTGAGCGGGCCATTTGCACCAGCTGGTCAATCAGCACCTCACCGGTGGCGCGGATGTCGCCCGTAAAGCCCAGGCGGCGGCGCAGCAGCACGGCCTGGCTGAAGGCGCGGCCGTCGGTAAAGGCGGGAAAGTGCAGCTCAATGCGCTGCACGCCTTGCAGCGCGCCGCTGGCGGCCAGGGCGTTCAAGTCGGCGTCGTTGGCAATGGCCAGGGTGTTCAGGCCATCGGTGCTGGCGGGCAGGGCGTTGGCGGCAATGATGTTCATGGCGATCGTGGGGGGCAGAAATACGGAGCGGGGCGGGGCTGCTGGAAGGCTCAGGCCAAGGCGGTGTCGCGGGCGCGGTGGTCAAACAGGCGCGCGGCGTTGGCGGCTTGCTTGAAAGGCTCGTGCCCCACGCGGCGCAGGGTGTCGATGAAGGTTTCGGCCGCGCTGCTGCGCTGCTGGCGGTAGGTGGCCAAGATGGCTTCAACCACGCCGGGCACTTCGGCGGCGCTGAACGAGGGGCCGACCACCTTGCCCGGCCCGGCGGGGCCGGAAAGCTGCGAGCCATCAGAGCCGCCCAGGGTGATCTGGTACCACTCCTTGCCGTCTTTATCCACGCCCAGAATGCCGATGTGGCCGCTGTGGTGGTGGCCGCAAGAGTTGATGCAGCCGCTGATGTGCAGATCAATCGGGCCTAAGTCGCTCACCTCGTCAATGTCTTGGTACAGCTCGGTCAGCGCGGCGGCGATGGGAATGGCGCGGGCGTTGGCCAGGGCGCAGAAGTCACCGCCGGGGCAGGCGATCATGTCGGTCAGCAGGCCAATGTTGGGCTGCGCCAGGCCCAGGGCGCGGGCGGCTTCGTACAGCGCGGGCAAGTCGCTGGCGTGCACCCAGGGCAGCAGCAGGTTTTGCTCGTGCGTCAGGCGCGCCTCGCCAGCGCTAAAACGCTCGGCCAGATCGGCCAGCGCGTCCAGCGTGTCGGCATCGGCGTCGCCCGGGGCCCAGCCGGGGCGCTTGAACGAGAGGGTGACGATGGCCAGCTGCGGCAGGCGGTGCGCCCGCACGTTTTGCGCCAGCCAGCGCTGGTAGGGGCGGGCGGCGGTGTCCACGCTGGCGGGCTGCTGGGCGGGGGCCAGCGGCGGCACGACAAAGTTGGCCTGCACGCGCGCCAGCTCGGCGGCGGTGATGGTGTGGGGGGCGCCGTCTTGTTCCACGATGGCGCGGTATTCGGCCTCCACCTCGTCAATGAACTGCTGGCCTTCGGCCTTGACGAGGATCTTGATGCGCGCCTTCCACTTGTTGTCGCGGCGGCCATAGCGGTTGTACACGCGCACCACGGCTTCCAGGTAGTTCAGCAACTGGTGCCAGGGCAGAAAGCTGCGCACCGTGGTGCCGATGATGGGCGTGCGGCCCATGCCGCCGCCCACCTTGACGGTAAAGCCGACTTCGCCCGCGTCGTTTTTCAGCGCCTGCAAGCCCACGTCGTACCAGCCGGTGGCGGCGCGGTCTTCTTGCGCGCCGTTGAAGGCGATCTTGAACTTGCGCGGCAAAAAGGCGAACTCGGGGTGCAACGTGCTCCACTGGCGCAGGATTTCGCTGAACGGGCGCGTGTCCACGATTTCATCGGGCGCAATGCCGGCCAGCGCCTCGCAGGTGATGTTGCGAATGGCGTTGCCGCTGGTCTGAATGCCGTGCATGCCCACGCTGGCCAGCAGGTCCATCACGTCGGGGGCCTTGTCCAGCGCAATCCAGTTGAACTGCACGTTGGTGCGGGTGGTGAAGTGGCCGTAGCCGTACTTCAGCGGCGGGGCGGTGAGCGTCAGGCCCGGCTGCGAGGCTTGCAGCGCGTCTTGCGTGGCCTGCGCCTGGGCCAGCAAGGCCGGGTCGGGCCGGTCAAATTCGCGCGCCACGCGCGCCAGCATGCGCAGCTGCGCGCTGCTGATTTCGCCATAAGGCACGGCAATGCGGGCCATGGGTGCATAGCGCTGCACGTACCAGCCGTTTTGCAGGCGCAGGGGCAGAAACTGCGCGTCGGTCAGCTCGCCCGCCTGCCAGCGGCTGAGCTGGTCACGAAACTGCTGGGCGCGCAGGGTGATGAATTCGCGGTCAAAGTCGGTGTATTGGTACATCGTGGAAAAAGGCTGGCTGGCCGGGCGTCAGGCGGCGCATGCGCGCCGTCCTGCCTGGGTTTTTGATGGCGACGGGGCACTGTAAGGCGGCATCCCGCCAGGGCAAACCAATACTTTGTTGGGGGCATATGCGCGATTTGGCATAAGCCGGGGTTTGGGCATTCGCGGTGACAATGACGGGTGTTGGTGGCTGGCCCTTGGCATGGGGCTGCTGCGCCCACTGCTTACCTTGACACATGCAAGCCAATTCGCTGATTTCCCGCCGCGTTTTCCACACCCAGGTGCTGCTGGGCGCTGCCTTGCCCTGGCTGGCCGCTTGCGGGCGAGGGCAGGGCAAGGGGCAGCCGGTGCCGCCGGGCAGCACGGTGCTGGCGCTGGGCGACTCGCTGACCCATGGCACAGGGGCTGCGCCAGAGGCGGCTTATCCCAAGGTGCTGGCGAACCTGACAGGCTGGCGCGTGGTCAACGCAGGCGTGCCGGGCGATACCAGCGCGCAGGCGCTGGCACGCCTGCCCGCGCTGCTGGCAGAGCACAGGCCGGCGCTGGTTATCGTGAGTATTGGCGGCAACGACTTTTTGCGCCGCTTGCCCGAGAGCGACACGCGCGCCCACATCCATGCCATCTGCCAGCAGGCGCAGCGAAGCGGGGCGCAGGTGCTGCTGGTGGCTGTGCCCCGCCTGAGCCTGGCAGCGGCCCTGGGCAGCCTGAGCGATCACAGCTTGTATGAAGACGTGGCCAATGATCTGAAGGTGGCTTTGCAGCGCGAGGGCTGGAGCCAGGTGCTGTCACAGCCAGAACTGCGCAGCGACGCGGTGCATGCCAATGCCCAGGGCTACGCCAGGTTTGCAAGCAGCCTGCGGGATGCGGCGGTGGCGGCCGGGTTTTTATCTAGATAAAAAAGGCCATTTGCGCGCATTGGGTAAGGGTTTATAGCTATAAATACAATAGCTATAACGCCGCTTACTCAAGGTTTTGCACCTGTTCGCGCATTTGCTCGATGAGCACTTTCATGTCGACGGAGATGCGTGACAGCTCCAGCGCGGTGGACTTGCTGCCCAGGGTATTGGCCTCGCGGTGCAGCTCTTGGATCAGAAAGTCCAGGCGTTTGCCCACTTCGCCGCCTTTTTTCAGCACCCGCTCGATCTCGTCCAGGTGTGCAGCCAGGCGGCCCAGCTCTTCGGCCACGTCGATGCGAATGGCAAAGGCCGTGGCTTCGGCCAGTGCGCGCTCTTGAGCGGCTTCGGGCGGCACGCTGGCATCCGCAGCGCCCAGGGCTTCAGCCCAGCGGTCGAGAAAACGCTGTTTTTGCGCCTGCACCGCCTGGGGCACCAGCGGCTCGGCCTGGCTGGCCAGGCGGCGCAGATCGGCCAGGCGCTGCATCAGCAGCTTGACCAGGCGCTCGCCTTCACGCTCGCGCGCCTGAAGGAAGTCTTGCAGCACCTGCTCGGCCAGGGGCAGCAGTTCGGCGGCGGCCTGGCTGGCGCCGGTGTCGGCCCCGCTGGCCAGGCGCAGGGCATCGGCGGTGCTCAGGGGCAAGGCATCGGGCAGCCAGGTGCGCACCTGGTCTTGCAGCGCAGCCAGCTGTTGCAGCACGCGGGCAGACGGGGCAGGCAGGGCGGCGCCGCCGGGGTTGTCAAAGCTGGCGCGCAATTCGACCTTGCCGCGCTTGAGGTGCCTGCCCAGCAGCTCGCGCAAGGCGGGCTCGTGCTGGCGCAGCTCGTCAGGCAGGCGAAAGACAATATCTAGAAAGCGGCTGTTGACCGAGCGCAATTCCAGCCCTAGGCGCTGCGCATTCCTGCACGCGGGGGCTTCTGGCGTGGGCTGTTCGACGGCCTGCTGGCCGCTGGCGTAGCCGGTCATACTGTAAACTGCCATGCGACTTTTCCCGGTGCGAAAGGGTTGCGGCGACAAATGCTTTTGAAGCAAAGGCGCTGCGCAGCCTTCTCGCGCCGTTTGCTTTCCTTGCCGCAAATTATGTCAAAGCTCAAACCCGCTCCCCTGGCGCCCGATACGGTGATTGGTGGATACCGCGTGGTGCGCAAGATATCGTCTGGCGGTTTTGGCGTGGTGTACCTGGCTGTGGACAAGGAAGGCCAGCAGGTGGCCATCAAGGAGTACCTGCCTTCGGCCCTGACCATGCGCGAGCCGGGCGAGCTGGTGCCGCAGGTAGCGCCCGAAAAGCTGTCGCTCTACCGCCTGGGGCTGAAAAGCTTTTTTGAGGAAGGCCGTTCGCTGGCGCAGATTTCCCACCCCTCGGTGGTGAGCGTGCTCAACTTCTTCCGCCAGAACGAAACCGTTTACATGGTGATGAACTACCTGGAAGGCGCGACCTTGCAGGACTTCATCGTCACCGCGCGCGAGCTGAAAAAGCAGAAGGTGTTTCGCGAGTCCACCATCCGGTCGCTGTTTGATGAGATTTTGCGCGGGCTGCGCATCGTGCATCAGCACAAGATGCTGCATTTGGACTTGAAGCCCGCCAACATCTTCATCACCGACGACAACCGCGCCGTGATGATTGATTTTGGCGCCGCGCGCGAGGTGCTCAATAAAGAAGGCAATTTCACCCGCCCCATGTACACCCCGGGCTTTGCCGCGCCCGAGATGTACCGGCGCGACTCCACCATGGGGCCGTGGACGGACATCTACGCCATTGGCGCCTGCATTTATTCCAGTATGCAGGGCTATCCGCCCAACGACGCGCCGCAGCGGCTGGAGAAAGACCGCCTCTCGCTCTCGCTCACGCGCATGCGCGGTGTCTATTCAGACAACCTGATCGAGGTGGTGGAGTGGTGCATGGCGCTTGATCCTCTTTCGCGCCCGCAGTCGGTGTTTGCGCTGCAAAAAGAACTCAGCCGCGAGGGCGAGCGCCAGTACACCAAGCTCACCGTGGGCGAGAAGGTGCGCTTGCAGTTCGACAACATGCTCAGCGACACCAAAAAAGGGATCAAACGCGCCACGCGCATGGGCACCCGGCTCAAATAAAAGTCCGCCCCAGGCCGTGAACTGAGGCGGCGCTTTGGCGGGGCACACCCATTTCTACATCTCTATCGCGATGAAATTTTCGGTATTCCAGCTCAGCCGCCGTGGCGGCCGTGAAAAGAATGAAGACCGCATGGGCTACTGCTACACGCGCGAGGCAGGCCTGTTCGTGCTGGCCGACGGCATGGGCGGTCATCCCGAGGGCGAAGTGGCCGCGCAGATCGCGCTGCAAACCCTGTCTTCTTTTTTCCAGCGCGATGCCAAGCCGCAGTTGCCTGCGGTGCCGTCCTTTCTGTCGTCTGGCGTCATGGCCGCACACCACCAGATCATCCGCTACGCCAGCGAGCACGGCTTGCTGGACACGCCGCGCACCACGCTGGTCGCCGGGCTGGTGCAGGCGGGCGAGCTGCACTACGTGCACTGTGGTGACTCGCGCCTGTACGTGGTGCGTGACGGTGCCTTGCTCACGCGCACGCGCGACCATTCGTACATGGAAGCCCAGGCCAACGCAGGCGCCTCGCTGGAGGGGGTGAACCGCAACGTGCTGTTCACCTGCCTGGGCTCGACCGTGCGCCCCATGTTCGACGTGGCTGGCCCCATCCGCCTGCGCGAAGGTGACAAGGTGCTGCTGTGTTCCGACGGCCTGTGGGGCGCGGTAGATGACGATGCCATCACCGCCACCTTGTCGGCCATGTCGGTGGCCGAGGCCGTGCCCGCACTGGTGGACATGGCGCTGAAGGCGGCAGGCGAGCATTCCGACAACGTGACCGTGCTGGCCATGGAGTGGGAAACACCGGCCGATTCGGCCTTCAACACCAGCGGCTTTACCGAAACGGACATGATGGCCGACGACGTGTTTGCCTCCACCATCCAGGCAGGCATTGATCCGCTGCCCGATGACCTGGACGATGAAGCCATCGAACGCTCCATCGCCGAGATCAACGAGGCGATCCAGCGCACGAAAAACAGATAACCCCGCCAAGGCTGTCCTTTCAGCCGCTGAAGGGGGCCGCACCGGATGGGCCGGGCAGACACCCCGGCCACGGCGTTGGGCCGTGGACTTTTTCGCCGCCACTCGATCAGGGCGTTGCCCGCACCGCTTTTTGCTGATTCATTCATGACCTCTAACCCCTCCCGCCCTTTTGACGCGCTGCGCCCGGTGCGCATCACACGCGGCTACACCATGCACGCCGAAGGCTCGGTGCTGATCGAGGTGGGCCACACCCAGGTGCTGTGCACCGCCTCGGTAGAAGACAAAGTGCCGCCGCACAAGCGCGGCAGCGGGCAAGGCTGGGTCACGGCCGAATACGGCATGCTGCCGCGCGCCACCCACACCCGGGGCGACCGCGAAGCCGCGCGCGGCAAGCAAAGCGGGCGCACACAAGAAATCCAGCGCCTCATTGGCCGCAGCCTGCGCGCCGTGTTCGATCTGGACAAGCTGGGCGAGCGCACCATCCACCTCGACTGCGACGTGCTGCAAGCCGACGGCGGCACGCGCTGCGCCAGCATCACCGGCGCCTGGGTGGCCGCGCACGACGCCGTGCAGTGGCTGCTGGCGCGCGGGGCCATCGCCCATTCGCCCATCCTGCACCCCGTGGCCGCCATCTCCGTGGGCATCGTGGGCGGCCAGCCCGTGCTCGATCTGGACTACGCGCTCGACTCGTCCTGCGACACCGACATGAACGTCGTCATGACCGGCGCCGGCCACTTCGTCGAAGTGCAGGGCACCGCCGAAGGCGCCGCCTTTTCCCGCGCCGAAATGAACCAGCTGCTTGACTTGGCCGAAAAAGGCATTGGCCAGTTGATTGCCCTGCAACAGCAATCACTATCAAAATCGTAGCTGCTCGCACGCGCCAGTTGCGCGCAAAAGCCCTTTTTGACTCATGAAAATCGTCCTCGCCTCCCACAACGCGGGCAAGCTGGCCGAGCTGCAAGCCATGCTGGCCCCGCTGGGCATGCACCTGCTGCGCCAGTCTGACCTGGGCATTGGCCCAGCGCCCGAGCCGCACCGCACCTTTGTGGAAAACGCCTTGGCCAAAGCCCGCCACGCCGCCGCCGCCAGCGGCCTGCCCGCCCTGGCCGACGACGCCGGCCTGTGCGTCGAGGCCTTTGGCGGCCTGCCCGGCGTGGACACGGCCGACTACGCCACCCAGTTCGGCTACGACAAAAGCGACGCCAACAACGTGCGCGCCCTGCTGGAGCAAATGGCCACGCAAGACAAGCGCCGCGCCACCATGGTCAGCACCCTGGTGGCCCTGCGCAGCGCCGACGACCCCGAGCCGCTGATCGCCGTGGGCCGCGTGCACGGCGAAATCACCCGCGCCCCGCGCGGGCAAGGCGGCTTTGGCTTCGACCCGGTCATGCTCATCCCCGAATTCGGCCAAACCTTTGCCGAGCTGCCCCCCGAAGTCAAAAACACCCACAGCCACCGTGGCCGCGCCACGCGCGCCATGATCGAGCTGATGCGCCAGCACTGGCTGCACGAGCAGCCCAGGCCGTGAACACCGCCGCCCACGACCTGCAACACTACATGCGCCCGGGCACCTTGCAACTGCCCGCGCCCCCGCCGCTGTCGCTGTACGTGCACCTGCCCTGGTGCCTGCGCAAATGCCCGTACTGCGACTTCAACTCGCACGAACGCCGCGCCGGCCAAGACACTGCCGCGCAAGAAGCGCGCTACGTCGACGCCCTGCTGGCCGATTTGGAAGCCAGCCTGCCCCTGGTCTGGGGCCGGGCCGTGCACAGCGTCTTCTTCGGCGGCGGCACCCCCAGCCTGTTCACCCCCGAGGCCATTGACCGGCTGCTGGCCGGCATCCGCGCCCGCCTGCCGCTGGCCCCCGGCTGCGAAATCACGCTGGAGGCCAACCCCGGCACCTTTGAGCGCCAACGCTTTGCCGCCTTTGCCGCCGCCGGCATCACCCGCTTGTCCGTGGGCGTGCAAAGCTTCAACGACGCGCACCTGAAAAGCCTAGGCCGCGTACACGACGGCGCCCAGGCCCGCGCCGCGCTGGAAGAAGCCGCACGCGCCTTTGCCAGCTTCAACCTCGATCTGATGTACGCCCTGCCCGGCCAGACCCTGGCCGAGCTGGAGGCCGACCTGGACACCGCCTTGGCCTTTGCCCCCCCGCACCTGTCCATCTACCACCTCACCATCGAGCCCAACACCCTGTTTGCCAAGCACCCGCCGCCGCTGCCCGACGACGACACGGCCTGGGACATGCTTGACCACATCAGCGCCCGCACCGCGCAGGCGGGCCTGGCGCGCTATGAAGTCTCTGCCTACGCCCGGCCAGGCCACCGCTGCGCGCACAACCTCAACTACTGGCGCTTTGGCGACTACCTGGGCATTGGCGCTGGCGCGCACGGCAAACTCAGCTTTGCCCACCGCATCGTGCGCCAGGTGCGCCACCGCCAGCCCGAGCTGTACATGCAAAAAGCCCTGCAAGGCCAAGCCGTGGCCCAGGCGCACGAAGTCGCGCGGCGCGACCTGCCCTTTGAATACATGCTGGGCGCCTTGCGCCTGAAAGACGGCTTTACCCTGAAGGACTACACCGAAACTACCGGCATGCCCGCCAGCAGCGTGCGCAAGCAGCTATCAGAAGCAGAGCAAAAAGGCTGGCTGACACAGGCGCCAGACCACGAAAGCGCCAGCTGCCGCTGGCAGCCCACCGCGCGCGGCTTTGATTTTTTGAGCGACTTGCAGCAGCTGTTCTTGCCCGGCTGATGGCGGTCTGATGGCCGGTTGGTGGGTATGTCGCACGACATATGTCAGGGTAGGCGCAGACCGACGCCCGCTGGCTGCGCACACTGACGGACAAGCCGCCGCTGCACGCCTACAGTCAAAACCATCGCGGACACGCCTTGGATTCGTGACCCCCACGAAGGGCGCCTGCGACGCGTTTAGGAGACCACCCATGAATGAAGACATCATCAAAGGCAACTGGAAGCAGTTCAAAGGCAAGGTCAAGGAGCAATGGGGCAAACTGACCGATGACGACCTGGACGTCATTGCCGGCAAGCGTGACCAGATGCTGGGCAAAATGCAAGAACGCTACGGCATTGCCCGCGACGAAGCTGAAAAGCAGGTCAAGGAATGGGAAACCCGTGAGAAATACGGCTGGGACTGACAGGGCCGCAAGGGCTACGGCTGCTATCCAGCTTCACTGAAAAACCGCGCCTTGGCGCGGTTTTTTCATGCGCGCACCATCCAAGCGACAATGTACTTTTTTCGACCGAGCACACTTTAAAAAACCATTCCTCCCGTGGTGAGCCCATCCTCATCTTTGCGCGCGCCCGATGCCAGCCAGGACCTGATGCTCAAGGTCACGCCGCCGCGCGCGCCGCGCGATCAGGTGCCGCGCACGCAACTGCCCTGCACGGGCGCGGCCTTGCGCGGCTTTCCCGTGCTGGTGGTGCAAGCGCCTGCGGGCTTTGGCAAAACCGCCTTGCTGACCCAGTGGCGCAAAGAACTGCAAGCCACTGGCCTGCCCGTGGCCTGGGTGTCGGCGCAGGCGCACGACCACCCGGCGCGCCTGGTGCGCAGCCTGGCGCTGGCCGTGCGCGTGGCCAGCGGGCAGCCCGGCTTTGGCCGCGCCAGCTTTGGCTTTGACGGCGGCAACGCGCTGGAGCACGTCACCGTGTTCCTGGCCGAGCTGGCGCAGTCGGCCCAGGAAACGGCGCTGCTCATCGACGAGGCCGACAAACTGCCCGAAGCCTCGCGCCAGGCGCTGACCTACCTGTTGCACCAGGCGCCGCCCAACCTGCGCATTTTGCTCAGCGTGCGCGCGGACTGCCCGCTGGACGTGGACGAACTCATTGCCTACGGCCAGTGCCGGCGCGTGGATGCGGCCGATTTGCGCTTTGGCCTGGACGAAACCCTGCAACTGGCGCGCGCGCGCCTGGGCGGGCAGGCCGATCCCACCCTGGCCGCGCGTCTGCACGCCCTGACCGAGGGCTGGCCGCTGGGGCTGCAACTGGCGCTGTCCATCGTCTCGCACGGCGGCAGCGCCAGTGCAGACACCGCCGGCATGGCGGCCCTGTACGGCCAGTTGCAGCAGCAGCTGGTCAAGCAGCTGCTGGCCAGCCTGGATGCGGCCGACCGGGACTTTCTGGTGCGCATTGCCATGCTCGATCTGCTGCACCCCGGGCTGTGCCAGGCCGTCACGGGCGATGCGGGCGCCGCGCAGCGCTTAGAGCGCCTGAGCCGCCAGACCCCCATCTTCACCAGCGGCGAAGACGGCGCCTGGCAGCGCATGCACGCCCTGGCGCGCGACGCCCTGCGCCAGCACTTTGCCGCCTTGCCCGAAGCGCAGCGGCTGGACATGCACGGCCGCGCCGCCCAATGGCTGGCCCGGCAGGGGCTGCTGGAAGAAGCCGCGCGCCACGCGCTCACCGCCGGGCAGCACCAAAGCGCCTACGACCTGGCCGAGCGCAGCCTGTACGAATCCCTGATGCAGCGCGGCCAGCACACCGCCGTGCTTGACTGGCTCGAACGCATGCCCGCGCACGAGCTGGACCGCCGCCCGCGCCTGCTCATGGCCATGGCCTGGACGCTGGCCTCCAGCGAACGCCACGCCCAGGCCCAGCGCTTCGTGGCGCGCATCCAGGCTTTGCCCGACGTGACCGAGGCCATGCGCCGCGAATGCGCGCTGCTGCTGTGCGGCGCCGCCGTTTTTGCTGACGAGCCCGACCGCTACGTGCAGCTGCACACCCCCTGGGCGCAGCACCCGCCGCCGGACACGGCCTTGCTGCGCCGCGTGCATGCCAACCGCATGGCCTACCGCGCGCTGCTGGCGGGTGAGCCTGCGCAGGCGCGCCACCTGCTGCACCTGCCCGCCGCCCCGGCTGCCAAGCCAGGGACAGACAGCGGCGGCGAAGGCGGCCTGGTTGCAGGCGCCGATGGCGGCTACGCCGGGCACTGGGCCGGGCTGATTGCGGGGCTGAGCTATGTCTGGGAAGGCCAGGTGCACCAGGCCGGGCAGCTTTTGGCCCCCGCCCTGGCCCGGGCCGAGGCCGAGCTGGGCCGGCGCCACCGCCTCAGCTGCATGCTGGCTGCGCTGCTGGCCGCCGCCACGTGGGAAGGCGGCCATGCCAGCCAGGCGGCGGCCTTGCTGGCCGACCGGCTGGACATTCTGGAGCGCAGCGGCCTGCCCGAAACCCTGCTGCTGGCTTACCGCAGCGCCGCGCGCATGGCCGTGGCCCAGGGCGCCGAGCACCACGCGCTGGAGCTGCTGGGCGCGCTGGATGCCGCCGCCGCTGCCCGGCAGCTGCCGCGCCTGCGCATTGCCAGCCTGAGCGAACAAGTGCGCCTGCATGCCCGCAGCTGGCGGGCCCAGACCTGCCGCGACCTGTGCGATGACATGGCCCGCCTCATCCACGCGGAAGCCGGCTCGCCAGCCGGGGCAGCGCCAGCCCTGCGCGGGCTACTGTGGCTGGGCGGCGCCCAGGCCCTGCACGATCAGGCGCTGGCCTTTGCCGCCCTGGCCGCGCGCGACTGGGCCAGCGCGCTGCCCCTGCTGGCGCGCGCCGACGCGC
Source organism: Pseudomonadota bacterium (assembly GCA_030535425.1). Lineage (GTDB taxonomy): Bacteria > Pseudomonadota > Gammaproteobacteria > Burkholderiales > Burkholderiaceae_C > Ottowia. Next base: position 12,806 of record JAUNHQ010000046.1, read on the forward strand.
ATGCCCGGCAGATGCGCCTGGGGCGGCTGCACATCGAGCTGCTGGCTTTGCGCGCGCTGGCACTGGAGCGCAGCGGCCAGGCCGGCCAGCCGCTGATGCAAGAAGCCATGGACCTGGCGCGCGCCTACGGCCTGCGCCGTGTGCTCATCGACGCGCACCCCGAGCTGGCCGAGTGGATCGCCCGCCTGAATGACGCGGGCAGCACGCACCCGCCCCAGCCCGCACCCGCCACCCTGCCAGCACCTGCCGTGCCCGCGCCGCCCGCGCCAAGCCTGCCTGCCAAGGGGCGGCATGGCGGCATGCTCACGCCCAAGGAGCATGAGGTGCTCACCCTGCTGGCGCGCAGCCTGTCCAACAAGGAAATCGGCCGCGCCATGAACGTGGGTGAAACCACGATCAAGTGGCACGTGAAGAACCTGTTTGCCAAGCTGGACGCGGGCACGCGCAAGCAGGTGGTGCAGCGCGCGCGCATCCTGGGCCTGATCGAAGCGCAATAAGCGCCTGTTAGCGCCAGTTGCTGCGGCATGCGCTGGAGATGGGCGACAGGCCCCCAGCAGGGGTAGGGGTAGGGGGGGCTTGCACAGCCGCCCCCCTGCTTGGCGCAGGGGGACACCGGCGCGGCCCCTCACTTAATCTTGCGTCCAACAGCGATAACCACACAAAAGGCAAGGCAGCCTGCCAAGCCTGAAGGAGACAAGCCATGACAACCGGAACCACGCTGGCCGGGCAAGCCCCCGCCGTTTTGACCCGCGGCATTCAGGTGAACCCGCTCACCTGCGCCATCGGCGCCGAGCTGCGCAACGTCAGCCTCGCCGATGCCTCGCGCGATGCGGGCCTGGCGCAGGAAATCCGCGCCTTGCTCGTGCGCCACAAGGTGCTGTTCTTCCGCGAGCAGGACATCCAGCGCAGCGAGCACGTGGCCTTTGCCCGCCACTTTGGCGAGCTGGAAGACCACCCCGTGGCGGGCAGCGACCCGGACCATCCCGGCCTGGTGCTCATCTACAAAACCCCCGAAAGCCCTGCCGAGCGCTACGAAAACGGCTGGCACACCGACGCCACCTGGCGCGAAAAGCCGCCCATGGCCTGCGTGCTGCGCTGCGTGCAATGCCCGCCCGTGGGGGGCGACACCATGTGGGCCAACATGGTGCTGGCCTACGAGAAGCTGCCCGAGCACGTCAAGGCGCAGATCGAGGGCCTGCGCGCCCGCCACAGCATCGAAGCCAGCTTTGGCGCGGCCATGCCGCTGGAAAAGCGCCTGGCGCTCAAGGCCCAGTTCCCCGACGCCGAGCACCCGGTGGTGCGCACCCACCCGGAAACGGGCGAAAAGGTGCTGTTCGTCAACGCCTTCACCACCCACTTCAGCAACTTCCACACGTCTGCCAACGTGCGCTACGGGCAGGACTACAACCCCGGCGGCGCCATGCTGCTGTCGTACCTGGTCAGCCAGGCGTTCGTGCCCGAATACCAGGTGCGCTGGCGCTGGCAGCCCAATGACGTGGCCATGTGGGACAACCGCAGCACGCAGCACTACGCGGTCATGGACTACCCGCCCACGCACCGCCGCATGGAGCGCGCGGCCATCATGGGCGACACCCCGTTTTAAAGCGCGCTGCACGCGTGCGCCGCAGGCACGCGGCAGCGCTTTGCCTTTTCCTTTTGTTCCACCCTTGATTTTGCTGATAGGAGTTCAGGCGCCATGAATTTTCTCGACGGCTCCCTTTATCCCGAGAACCAGCAGCCGCTGATCATCACCGCCGCGCCTTATGCGCCCGCATGGCTGCCGGGGGATTTCCCGGAAGACATTCCCATCACCATGGAAGAGCAGGTGCAAAAGGCGGTGGACTGCTACAACGCCGGCGCCACCGTGCTGCACCTGCACGTGCGTGAGCTGGATGGCCGCGGCAGCAAGCGCCTGTCCAAGTTCAACGAACTGATCGCTGGCGTGCGCCAGGCCGTGCCGGAGATGATCATCCAGGTGGGCGGCTCCATCAGCTTTGCGCCCGAAACCGAAGGCGCTGCCGCCAAATGGCTGCACGACGACACGCGCCACATGCTGGCCGAGCTGGACCCCAAGCCCGATCAGGTGACGGTGACCATCAACACCTCGCAGATGAACGTGGTCGAGCACTGGGAAGACGCCGACATCCGCGGCACCTCCATGGAAGACCCCGCCGTCTACCACGCCTACAAGGAAATGACCGTGCCCGCGCAGCCCGGCTGGGCCGAGGAGCACATCCGCCGCCTCAACGAAGCGGGCATCCAGAGCGCCTTCCAGTGCTACAACATCAACAGCTTCGAGTCGGTGGAGCGGCTGATGCGGCGCGGCATCTACAAAGGCCCGCTGGTGATGAACTGGGTGGCCATTGGCGGCGGCATGGACGCGCCCAACCTTTACAACCTGGCCAACTTCGTGCGCGCCACGCCCGATGGCGCGGTGCTGACGGTGGAAAGCTCCATGCGCAACGTGCTGCCCATCAACATGATGGGCATGGCCCTGGGGCTGCACGTGCGCTGCGGCATCGAGGACAACATCTGGAACCAGGCGCGCACCGGCCGCATGAGCACTGTGGAGCAGATCGAGCAGCTGGTGCGCATTGCGCGCGAATTCGGCCGCCCCGTTGCCACGGCCCAGCAGGCGCGCGAGATTTGCAAGATTGGCGTGTTCTACGACACGGTGGAAGAAAGCCTGCTGGCCAATGGCTTCGCGCCCAACCGCAACGGTGGGCAGCAGGGCTTTTTGCGCAAGGCGGCGTAACAAGCGGCAAGACGGGGCGCAGCCCCGTTGCCGCTTTGGCCCACTGCCTGTTTTTCCCTTTCCCCCAGCCAGCTGTTTAGTCTGACGCACCGCCACGGGAGCTTTTTTTCCATGACCCGAATGACCTTTGCCCTTGGCCGGGTGTTGGCCGCCGTGGCCACCGCCGCTGCTGCTTTGTACGCCGCACCCGGCATGGCGTTTGCCGACAAGCCCGTCAAGCTGATCGTGCCCGCCCCTGCGGGCGGCACCATGGACGTGGCCGCACGCACCATTGGCGACTTGCTGTCCAAGCAGATCAAGCAGCCCGTGGTGGTGGAAAACCGCCCCGGCGCCAGCGGCGCCATTGCGATCAAGCACATGCTGTCGCGGCCTGCCGATGGCAGCACCCTCATGGTCACGGCCAGCAACGTGCTGACGGAAGTGCCGCACGTGCTCAAGGGCGGCTTTGACCCGCTCAAGGACATCCAGCCCCTGGCCCAGATGGCGCAGTCCACCCTGGTGCTGGTGGCCGGGCCGCAGTTTCCGGCCAAGACCTTCAAGGAAGCGGTGGACTACGTGCGCGCCAACCCGCAGAAGGTGACCTACGCCTCCTATGCGGCAGGCACGGCGTCGCAGTACGCCGGCGCCATGCTGAACCAGAAGGCCGGGCTGGACATGCAGCACGTGGCGTTCCAGGGCTCGGCCCCCGCGCTGGTGCAGGTCATGGGCGGGCAGATTCCGCTGATGTTTGACGGCGCGGTCACTTCCCGCCCCTACATCAAGGCAGGGCGCCTGCACTTGCTGGGCGTGGCCGCGGCGCAGCGCCTGCCGGACTACCCCAACGTGCCCACGCTGGCCGAGATGGGCTACCCCGACCTGAAGTTCAGCAACTGGGTCGGTGTGGTGGGTTCGGCCAAACTGCCGCAGGCGCAGGCCGAGCGCATTCATGCCGAGCTGCAAACCATTGCCGCCAGCCCGGCGTTCAAGCAGCGCATGACCGAGCTGGGTTTTGACCTGCTGGACAAACCGCGCACGCTGGAGCAGGCCGCCGCCGACGTGCGCGAGGACCATGCGCGCAACGCGGGCATCGTCAAGAACTTCGGCATCAAGCTGCAATAAGCCTGCATCAGCTTAGGCCGCTTTGGGCACGTCTTGGGCGTGCCAGACAGGCAAGAACGCATCCACCTGAACAAAAAACCCAAAGGAGCCATGCACCATGGTCAAAGCCATCCGCTTCAGTGAAACCGGCGGCCCCGAAGTCTTGCGCCTGCAAGACGTGGAAGTGGGCGAGCCCGGCCCTGGCCAGGCGCGCGTGCGCCACACCTGCATTGCCGTCAACTTCATCGACATTTACTTCCGCACGGGCCGCTACCCGCTGGAGCTGCCCAGCGGCCTGGGCTCGGACGCCGTGGGTGTGGTCGAGGCCGTGGGGCCGGGGGTCACGGACATCCGCGTGGGCCAGCGCGTGGGCTACCTCATCGGGCCGCAGGGGGCGTATTCGCAGGTGCGGGTCATGCCTGCCGAAGTGCTCATCCCGCTGCCCGATGGCATCAGCGACAGCACCGCCGCCACGCTGATGATGAAAGGCATGACGGTGCAGTACCTGTTCAGGCAGGTGTACCCGCTGAAGGCGGGCGACACCATCCTCTACCACGCGGCCGCAGGCGGCGTGGGGCTGATCGCCTGCCAGTGGGCGCGGGCCATGGGCGTGACCATGATCGGCACCGTCAGCACCGATGAAAAAGCGGACATTGCCAAGGCCCACGGCTGCGCGCACACCATCGTCACCTCGCGCGAAAACATTGCCGAGCGCGTGCGCGAAATCACCGGCGGCAAGGGCGTGCCCGTGGTCTACGACTCCGTGGGCAAGGACACGCTCATGGCGTCGCTGGACAGCCTGCAAGTGCGCGGCACGCTGGTGAGCAACGGCACGTCTTCCGGCTCGGTGGTGGTGGATTCGCAGTTGCTGGCCGTCAAAGGCTCGATCTGGATGACGCGGCCGGCGATGATGCATTACATCCAGCCGCGCGCGCACATGCTGGCCATGGCCGACGAGCTGTTCGGCCACGTGCTGGCCGGCCACATCGTCAGCGAACCTAGGCAGCGCTTTGCGCTGGCCGACGCCGGGCTGGCCCAGCAGCAGCTGGAGTCGCGCCAGACCATTGGCGCCACCGTGCTCATTCCCTGACCGGCTGGGGCTGCGCCGCCTTGGCGCGGCGCCCCTTGGCTGGCATGGCTTTTTTCCATCTGATTGCCGCCCTGGCTTATCTGGCTTATGGCTGCCCTTCGCCTGTCTGATGCGCGCCTTTACTTTCCTGGCGTGATGGCCTGCGCCGTCACGGCCACGTCGGCCGCTTTCTTGTCGCAGCACTATGGCGCGCCCGCCTTGCTGCTGGCGTTGCTGCTGGGCATGGCGCTGGGCTTTTTGTCCGGCCAAGAAGCGTGCAAGCCAGGCATTGACTTCGTGGGCCGCCAGGTGCTGCGCTGGGGCGTGGCGCTGCTGGGGCTGCGCATCACGCTCGAGCAGGTGGTGGCCCTGGGCTGGCAGCCCGTGGTGCTGGTGGCGCTGACCCTGGTGCTCACCATCGGCCTGTCCATGTTCATGGCCCGGGTGCTGGGCTTTAACGTGCTGTTTGGCCTGCTCAGCGGCGGTGCCACGGCCATTTGCGGCGCCTCGGCGGCACTGGCGCTGACGGCGGCACTGCCCGCCCACCCGCTCAAGGAACGCGCCACGATGTTCACCGTCGTCGGCGTGTCCGCCCTGTCCACGCTGGCCATGATCGTCTACCCCATGCTGGCCAAGGCCCTGGGGCTGGATGCCCATACCGCAGGCATCTTTCTGGGTGCCACCATTCACGACGTGGCGCAGGTGGTGGGCGCGGGCTATGGCATGTCCCAGGAAACGGGCGACACCGCCACCTTGGTCAAGCTCATGCGCGTGGCCGCACTGCTGCCCGTGATCCTGTTTGCGGTGTTCTACACCCGCCTGAGCGGGCAGGCCGACCAGGGCGCCCGCCCGCCGCTGCTGCCGTGGTTTGCCGTGGCTTTTGCCGTGCTGGTGGCCATCAACAGCACCGGCTGGCTGCCCGCCGCCGTGCCGGCCGCAGGCACCAAGCTGTCGGGCTGGTTCCTGCTGGCGGCCATGGCCGCCATCGGCATGAAAACGCAGCTGCGCGATCTGGTGAAAGTGGGCCCCAAGCCCGTGGCCTTCATGGTGGGCCAGACCGTCTTTCTTGCTGCCCTGGCGCTGGCGCTGCTGCACTGGCTGGGGTAAAGGCGGTCTTTGCCTGGCTCCTAGGCAAGCCCCCAGAGCCAAGGAGGCTCGGCAAAATGACTTTGCTTTCATGGATTTTCACCCATTGGCAAAAGGTTTGATGCCAGTCAAAAAGGTGGCTTGAAACCTGATTTTCAATATCCCTGCTGCTTGGCTAGGATCCCAAGCACATTTGGGCATGGACATGAGATTTTTGCGCATGACCTGCCACTGTATTTTTCCAATGAAGGAGAATGCGCATGGGAAAACGTCATCGCAAAGCGGCTGGCCAGCAGCAAGAGCGCATGGCCAAAGACTTTTATTTGCGTGAACTCAAGCATTTGCATGGCGAGCTGGTGGCCCTGCAACGCTGGGTGGCAGAAAAAGGCCTGAAGGTCTGCATTGTTTTCGAGGGGCGCGATGGCGCGGGCAAGGGCGGCGTGATCAAGGCCATTACCGAGCGGGTCAGCCCCCGGGTATTCAGGGTGGTGGCACTGCCGGCACCGACCGAGCGCGAAAAAAGCCAGATGTATATCCAGCGCTATCTTCACCATCTGCCTGCGGCGGGCGAGGTCGTGATTTTTGACCGCAGCTGGTACAACCGGGCGGGTGTGGAGCGTGTGATGGGCTTTGCGTCCGAGGCCGAGGTGCACCGCTTTCTGCAAGTGGTGCCTGCCGTGGAAAAAGCGATGGTGGAAAGCGACATCATCTTGCTCAAATACTGGCTGGAAGTGGATATGGATGAGCAGGAGCGCCGCTTGAAAGACCGCGTAGCGGATAAACGCAAAGTGTGGAAGCTCTCGCCCATGGATTTGGCGTCTTATCCCAAGTGGTACGATTACTCGCGTGCCCGGGATGACATGCTGGCGGCCACGGATACCGCTTGGGCGCCGTGGTACGTGGTCGATAGCAATGACAAGAAAAAAGCGCGGCTGAACATCATTTCGCACTTGCTGGGACAGGTGCCGTATGAGCATCTGAAGATGCCCAAGATCGTCTTTCCTGAGCGGCAAAAGCCCAAGGGCTATGTGCAGCCGCAGCGAGCATGGCACCATGTGGACGATCAGTACGCCGACTGGAAAGGGCGAAAGAAAGACAAAGTGCAGCCCCATTCGGGTGATGACTGAAATGAAAAGCGCCCGGTCTGCTGAAAAAGCAGACCGGGCGCTTGGGGCTGAGTGGCCCGGATAGGGCCAACAATCCATTATTTCTGGCCGAAACGCAGCTTGGCATCGTTGATGCATTTGTCTTTCAGGTCACCCGAAAGCGCATCGCACTTTTCCTTGGCCACTTTGTAGTCGGCCTCGTTTTTCTCTGCCGCAGCGTCCTTGCGTGCTTCGGAAACGTTGGCGGCTTTTTCGGTCAGGCTGCCAGCGGGTGCCTCGATGGATTTGGCCACCTTGGCATTTTCCTTGGCGCGGGTGAAGTCGGCTTCAGCCTGCTTTTTGCACACGTCTTTGGGGTTGCCAGACAGGTCGTCGCATTTTTCCTTGGCCACGTCAAAATCGGCTTCGGCGCGGGCCAGGCGAGCTTTGTAGTTGGCTTTTTCGCTGGGCTTTTCGCGGGCATCCAGCTCGGCCTTGGCCACTTTTTCATTGCCGTCGGCTTGCTTGACGCAAACGTCTTTGGCATTGCCGCTCAGGGCATCGCATTGTGCTTTGGCTGCTTTGTGCTCGGCGGCAATGCGCTCTTTTTCGGCTTTGACTTCTTCCTTGCTCAAGGCGAAGCTGGTACCAGAAAAAAGACCGGCAGCCACCAGGGCGATCAGGGTGGGGGTGAGTTTCATGCTCATGCGATTTTCCTCTTTTGGAAATTCGACAGTCCAATTTGCTGTCGTGCCGATAATCTAATGGTGATGAAAAATGGAACTGGTAGGCTTTGGCTTTATGCCTTGGTCAGTCCAGTCCTACTTTTTTGTAGGCCATTAAGGCGGGCAGCAGCAGGGGTTTTCTGATGCGATGCTGGGTTTAGGCCATAGCGGCACCGGCTATTTCATAACGGCCCAAGGCACGCAGGAAAGATTGCTCCTGATTCAGGAGCTGCTCGCACGTGCCTGTAGCTGTTTTTGCATGATTTTGGGCTGAAATCCTTTGCTGGTAGGTGGCGGCAGCTATCAAACTGAAAGCAGCAAGCTTTTAAAAAGCATGGCGCATGCCGATCATCCAGGCGTTCATGGAGCGGTTGGCGGCCACGGGGGTACCGTAGGCGGGGCTGAGGTTCATGTTGGCGCCCCGGTTGCCCACGGCTGCGCCTTGCAGGTACAGGCTGGTGCGGCGCGACAGCGCGTAATCCATCCCTGCGGCGAAATGCCAGGCGCGGTGGCCGGGGTTGGTTTTGTCCTTGATGTAGTAGTAGCCGGTGGTGATGTTCAGCCCAGGCCGCACCTGCCAGCCCAGGCCCAGGGTATACATGTCCATTCGGGCGGAGCCGCCGGGCACGATGGCCTTGGCGGGGTTGCTGGCGCGGTAGTAGCCACCGCTGAAGCTGAGTGACTTCCACGTGTACAGGGCGCTGACGGAGGCCAGCCGGTTGGTGTTGGCCGTGGTGGAAAAGCCGGCGGCGGCGGCGGCGCTGCGCGCGGCATCGGCGTCGCCCAGCCGGGCCTGGTACAGGGCGGTGGCTGCGGGCAGGTTGTTGCCGTAGCCGTTGTAGAAAAAGGCCGACAGCCGCAGTTGCTCGCCGCTGTAGGTCAGGGCCACGGTTTGCTGCGAGTTGGCCTTGGTAAAGCCGCTGCCGCCAGCGTAGGCCAGGTGCAGGGTCAGGCGGCGCCAGGTGGGGGTGGTGTAGATGATGACGCTGTCGTTGTAGACGGTGCCGAAGGCGGCGTTGGAGTTGTTGCCGATAAAGGCGCCGCTGGCACTGTTGAGGCCCACCAGCGCCGTCAGCGCGCTGCCGAAGTAGCGCATCTGCCGTGTGTCGGTGTTCAGCATGGCCAGCATCATGGGTGAGACTTGGCGCCCGAACTTGACTTCGCCAAATGAGCCGGCCAGGCCAATGGCGGCGGTCTGGTTGAAAAACGAGCGGCCCGAGCTGCTGTTGGGCCCGCCCGCGTCGCCCGTGCTCAAGTTGACGTTGCCTTGGAGCTGGAACAGCACGCTGGTGCCGCCGCCCAGGTGCTCGCGCCCGCGCAGCCCCCAGTGGCTGGCGCGAAAGCCGCCGTCTTTGAACAGGGTGCTGCGGCCCAGGGCGCTGGTGGTGGGGATGTAGCCGGCAGAGCCGGCGGCCCGGTTGCTCATGCTCAGCAAGCCGGCGTCGGCGGTGCCGTACAGGTTGAGGCTGGAGGAGGTGGGTGTGCTGGACGGTGTTTGCTGCGCCAGCACGCCGGTGCCCGCGCAGGCTGCTGCGACGGCGGCCAGCCGTGCGATGTGTTTCATGGGTGTCTCCTATTTTTTCTTTCGGGCGGGGCCAAGCCCCGACGGGCCTGGCGGCCGCGCCCGGTGGTTATAGGAGAGTGCATGGGCCCGCGCCCCCTGCTTGTCGCAGGGGCAGGGCGTGTGGGGTAGGCTGCGCCGCGCGTGCTTTGTCTATGCCAAAAAGGGCATTCGCGCGCGTTTGGTAAAGGTTTTTAGCTATTCAAAAAATAGCATTGGGTGCGAGCATGCCCTAGATGCGGTGCAGCGCACTGGGTGCGGGAAAGCCCGCCGCGGCCACCAGCGATTGCAGCAGCGGCTGCCACTGGCTGCCGGTTTGCATCAGCTGCATCTGGCTGCCGTCCATGAAGCCGCTGGCGACGCTGTGGCGCACGAAGGCCAGCAGCGCGTCGTAGTAGCCGTCCTGGTTCAGCAGGCCGATGGGTTTGTCGTGGTAGCCCAGTTGGCGCCAGGTCCAGATTTCAAAGAATTCCTCAAAGGTGCCAATGCCGCCGGGCAGGGCCAAGAAGGCATCGGCATGCTCGGCCATGAGGCGCTTGCGCTCGTGCATGGTGTCTACCACGTGCAGCTCGGTGCAGCCACGGTGGGCGTGTTCGCGATCGACCAGGGCGCGGGGGATGACGCCGATGACCCGCCCGCCGGCGACCAGCGTGGCATCGGCCACCACACCCATCAGGCCGCCGCGCCCGCCGCCATAGACCAGCTGGCCGCCGTGCTGGCCGATCCACTGGCCGACCTGGCGGGCCACGTCGGCATAGGCGGGTGTGGCGCCGGGGCGTGAGCCGCAGTACACGCAAAGAGAAAAGGCGGGGGCTGGGGTGGGGGCAGGAGTGGAGGAGGGGGGCGTGTTCATGACGGTGCGAAACGGGTGTAAAGCGCGCCCAGCCAGATGCCGCCAGCCAGCAGCAGGCTGAGCAGCACGGCGGCTGAGCCCATGTCCTTGGCGCGCTTGGACAGCGGGTGCCAGTCGGGGCCGATGCGGTCGATGGCCGCTTCGATGCCGGTGTTGAGCAATTCCGCCACCATCACCAGCAGCACCGAGCCGGCCAGCAGCGCCACTTCAACCCAGTGGCGGCCCAGCCAGAAAGCGGCGGGCAGCAGCACGATGGCGGCCAGCGCTTCTTGGCGAAAGGCGGTTTCGCCCCAGCCGGCTTTCAGCCCGGCCAGGGAGTAGCCCAGCGCGTGCCACAGGCGCCGGAGGCCTTTGCGCGATTTCTGCGGATTGGCGGCGTGGGCTGCAGGGGGCGGGGGGGTGGAGGGCATGTCAGGTGGGGCGCGTGTCGATCAGGCGGGTGCCGGCCCAGGCATCGTGCCAGAACTGCTGCTCGCGCTGAAAGCGGCTGAGCAGGGCCCAGACGCACACCCAGCCGGTCATCAGCACGGCCACTTCGCCGCCGGTGAGCTGAAAAGGGGCCATGGCCGCCAGCGGCGGCAAAAACCAGAGCCAGGCCAGCACGTAGCGCAGCAGCGCGCGCGGCCAGCGCAGGGGCTGGCCCTGGCGGTCCACCAGGCGCATGTGCCAGGTTTTCATGGGCAGGGTCTGGCCCTTGCACCAGAAGTAGGTGAAATACAGCGCCAGCACGGCAAATTCCACCAGCATCAGCCCATGGCGGTTTTGCAGCGCGTGGCGCGATTGGGTCAGCACGCTGAACAGCAGCCCCGTCAGCATGACCACACCAAACAGCAGCGTGCCTTCGTACAGCCAGCAGGCCATGCGGCGGCGCAGCGGGGGAGCGCGAAACCATGAAGAGGCGGTGGCAGGGGCCACGGTGGGGGCGGTCATGTCAAGGCAAGGCAGGCGGCGGCGCGCCCGGCATGGGCAAAGGCATTCAAGAAAAAAGCGTGCCGCCTTGGGCGGCCGTCAGTGCTCAGCCGGGGCCGGGGCAGCCGGCGAAGAAGGCAGGAGTGTATGGGGATTCACCCCGGTGCCGGGTGTGGTGCCGCCGCTGCCGGCAGGGCCCAGCTCGGCTGGCGGGCTGGCGGGGGGCATGGGTGACACGGGGGGCACGGGCGTGATGGCCGGGCGCGGCGCCGGGGCTGCGCCAGCGGCGGCGCGGCCACGGGCCAGGCGGTCGCGCTCTTGCTGCGGCAGGGCTTGGTATTCCTCCCACTTGGCGCGCCGCTCTTCGGCGCCCAGAGTGCGCTGCACCTCGTCGAAGTTGCGCCGTGCCTGGCTGCGCTGGGCCGGGGTCAGGCGGATCCATTCGCTCATGCGGCGGTGCAAGGTGGCCTGCTCGTCGGGGCCGAGGCGGTGGTAGTTTTGCGCCAGCGCGAGCCACTGGCGCTGGTGTTCGTCGCTCAGGCGCGGCCACAGCTGGGCCAGGGGGGCCAGGGCGGTTTGCTGCTCGGCACTCAGGCTGGCCCAGGCCACGGTGCCTGCTGGGGTCTTGGCGGCGGTGCTGGCGCGCTGCTGCGCCAGCGCAGGCGCAGCGGGCAGGGCGGTCACACTGAGGGCAACAAGAACAGTCAGCAGCGGCAGGCGCATTGTCTGGACGGGGGCGGGCTTTTTTTAGCGCGCGGTGGCGCTGGTCTTCAAGTATTGCAGGAAACCCGGGTCGGCGTAGGCTTCAAGGGGCAACTCGTCGGTCAGCAAGGCCGCGTCCAGATCGGCCACCTCGGTGGAGGCGCTGTCGCTTTGCGTGACGTGGATGGTGACCAGGCCGACCACCATGACCAGTCCCAGCGCGGCAGAGGCCAGCCGGCTCCAGGGGCCGGGGCCATCGTCCAGTACAGAATGGCCGCGGCCAGCGGGCAGCAGCCGCGCCCACCAGGCGCGCGCAGGCTGCTTGCGCCTGGCCAGTGCCTGCTCGCGGGCAATGCGCAGGCGCTCGGTGACGTCGTGCGGCAACTCGTGCGTGCCGGCGCTCAAACGGGCGGCCACGCGCAGGCCGAAACGGTTTTGCAAAGTGTCGATGTGCTGCTGGTGCTGGCTGTTCATGGCGTGATCCCCCTGGCGCGCAGTGCCTTGGCCAGTGCATGGACGGCGCGGGAGCAATGTGTTTTAACACTGCCTTCCGAACACCCCATGGCAGCAGCCGTTTCGGCAACGTCCATTTCCTCCCAGTAACGCATCAGAAACGCCTCGCGTTGACGGGCGGGCAGTGCCTGGATCTGCGCCTCGATCAGCTGCAGCACCTGCGCGCGGCGGGTATTGTCCTCGGCGCTTTCGGCTTGCTCGGTGCCGTCCGCGCCGGCAAAGGCTTCCAGCAGGTCGAAGGCGCTTTCACCATCGGCCGGCTCGAAGTCGCTCATGTTGGAAAACAAGGCGTTGCGCGTTTTCTGGCGGCGGAACCAGTCCAGCGTGGTGTTGGAGAGGATGCGCTGAAACAGCAGGGGCAGCTCGGCCAGCGGCTTGTCGCCGTAGTGCTCGGCCAGTTTCATCATGCTGTCTTGCACGATGTCCAGCGCGGCATCCTCGTCGCGCACCTGGTACAGCGCGCGTTTGAACGCCCGTTTCTCGACGCTCTTGAGGAAGTCGGAGAGTTCTGCTTCGGTGGCCAAAGGGTGGGAGAAGGGGTGGCTGTCGGTGCATTCAGGCCAAGGGCGTGTGCCCTGGCAAAGCGCGGGCGATTATGGCACTGGCGGCGCAAGAAAAGCGCGGCGGGCGTTTGCGCGCCGGGCAACAGTGTCATAATGAGCAATTGCAGTCAAAAAAGGCAAACGGGTCACCGCCCGGCGGCAATGCAGTTCGCCCATGGTGCGTGGTCTCAAGTCCTGAAGCGGCTCCACAAGGGCTGGCAAGGGGCACCCAAGGTTTTTCGTCAGAGAAATTCTCGAAAGGTTGATCGACATGGAAGTCTCCAAAGCCGAACTCCGCTCGGCAGCCGCCGCCTCTGCTCGCGGCGATGAATCCTCCCCCCAAGAACTCCGCGGTGCGGAAATCCTCGTCAAGGCCTTGCAGGCCGAGGGCGTGAAGCACGTCTGGGGCTACCCCGGCGGCGCGGTACTGCACATCTACGACGCGTTCTACAAGCAAGACACCATCCAGCACGTGCTGGTGCGCCATGAGCAGGCCGCCGTGCACGCGGCCGATGGCTATGCCCGCGCCACGGGCGATGTGGGCGTGGCGCTGGTCACTTCCGGCCCGGGCCTGACCAATGCGGTCACGGGCATTGCCACGGCGTACATGGATTCGATTCCGCTGGTCATCATCAGCGGACAGGTGCCCACGGCGGCCATCGGGCTGGATGCGTTTCAGGAATGCGACACGGTGGGCATCACGCGCCCCATCGTCAAGCACAACTTCCTGGTCAAAGACGTGCGCCAGATGGCCGATGTGATGAAAAAAGCCTTTCACATCGCGCGCTCTGGCCGCCCCGGCCCGGTGGTGGTGGACATTCCGAAGGACGTGTCTTTCAACAAGACCACCTACACCGGCTACCCGCAAGAAGTGCACATGCGCTCGTACAACCCCGCGCGCAAGGGCCACAGCGGGCAAATCCGCAAGGCGCTGCAACTGCTGCTGGGCGCCAAGCGCCCCTACATCTACACCGGCGGCGGCGTGCTGCTGGGCGATGCCTGTGCCGAGTTGCGCCAGCTGGTGGACCTGCTCAACTTCCCCGTCACCAATACCCTGATGGGCCTGGGCGCCTTTCCCGCCACCGACCGGCGCTTTGTCGGCATGCTGGGCATGCACGGCACCTGGGAAGCCAACAACGCCATGCAGCACTGCGACGTGCTGCTGGCCGTGGGCGCGCGTTTTGACGACCGCGTGATCGGCAA
>JAUNHQ010000128.1:0-1585 GCA_030535425.1 Pseudomonadota bacterium
TCGGGTCCGCGTGGTGCGGCATCAGGCCCGCGCGGTGCAGTGTCCGGGCCAGGCGCTGCCAGTGCGCCGAGGGGGGATCAAGCACAAAAACCGCCTTCTGCGCTGGATGGACAAGCGCAAGCAGCTACTGAAAGCGTAGCAAATACTGCGTCCGCTCCCATGTCTTTACCCGCTTCCGCCGCCAGCCGCGCGCCCTGAGGGCGTGCTTGAAGGCTTTGGCACGGCAAGAGCAGTTTCATGAACGTTTCACGCCTGTTCATTCGGCGCCCGGTGGCCACCGGGCTGTTCATGCTGGCCATTGTGCTGGCGGGGCTGGTGGGCTTTCGCTTCTTGCCCGTGTCGGCGCTGCCGCAGGTGGATTACCCCACCATTCAGGTGCAAACCCTGTACCCCGGCGCCAGCCCCGATGTGATGAGCCGCACCGTCACCGCGCCGCTGGAGCGGCAGTTGGGCCAGATGTCGGGCTTAGACCGTATGAGCAGCACCAGCGCGGCGGGCGTGTCGCAAATCACCCTGCAATTTGCGCTGAAAACCTCCATGGACTCGGCCGAGCAGCAGGTGCAGGCGGCCATCAACGCGGCCAGCACGCTGCTGCCGGCCGATTTGCCCGCGCCGCCGGTGTACGCCAAGGTCAACCCGGCCGATGCGCCCGTGCTCACCCTGGCCATCCGCTCGGCCAGCCTGCCGCTGCCCGAGGTGCAGAACATGGTCAACACGCGGCTGGCGCTGAAGATCAGCCAGATCAGTGGCGTGGGCCTGGTCACGCTGGCCGGCGGGCAGCGCCCCGCCGTGCGCGTGCAGGGCGACGTGCAGGCCCTGGCCGCCATGGGCCTGGGGCTGGATGCGATCAGCAGCGCCATCAGCGCGGGCAACGCCAGCGGCGCCAAGGGCAGTTTTGACGGCCCCCAGCGCGCCTACACCATCAACAGCAACGACCAGCTGCTGACGGCCGATCAGTACCGCGAGCTCATCGTGGCCTACAAAAACGGCGCGCCCATTCGCCTGAAAGACGTGGCGCGCGTGGTGGACGGGGCCGAAAACGACCGCCTGGGCGCCTGGGCCGGGCTGAAGGCGGGCGGGGCAGACAAGGACGCAGGCACGCTGGATGAGGCCATCATCCTCAACGTGCAGCGCCAGCCGGGGGCCAACGTGATTGCCACGGTGGATGCCATCAAGGCCCAATTGCCCCAGCTGCGCCAGAGCCTGCCAGACAGCGTGACGGTGGACGTGCTGGCCGACCGCACGCTGGGCATACGCGCCTCGGTCGAGCACGTGCAGATGGAGCTGGTGCTGGCCGTGCTGATGGTGGTGCTGGTCATCTTCTTGTTCTTGCACAGCCTGCGCGCCACCCTCATTGCCAGCGTGGCCGTGCCCATCTCGCTCATTGGCAGCGTGGCGGTGATGTACCTGCTGGGCTACAGCTTCAACAACCTGAGCCTGATGGCGCTGACCATTGCCACGGGCTTTGTGGTGGACGATGCCATCGTCATGATTGAAAACATCGCCCGGCATCGCGAGATGCGGGTGAGCGCTGGCGCGCACCCCGGCGGCGAAGCCGACGCGGGCGATGTTTCGGCGCAGGCTC
>JAUNHQ010000128.1:1685-4059 GCA_030535425.1 Pseudomonadota bacterium
ATGCTGGCGAAGCCAGCGTGAAGTCCGCGCCAGCGGACGGCCGGAGCCAAAACGTGTTGCGGCATCGCGAGATGCGGGTGAGCGCTGGCGCGCACCCCGGCGGCGAAGCCGGCGCGGGCGATGTTTCGGCGCAGGCTCATGCTGGCGAAGCCAGCGTGAAGTCCGCGCCAGCGGACGGCCGGAGCCAAAACGTCTCGCGCCACCGCGAAATGGGCAAACCCCCCTTCCAGGCCGCGCTGGAAGGGGCGGGCGAGATTGGCTTCACCATCATCTCGCTCACCGTCTCGCTCATTGCGGTGCTGATTCCGCTGCTGTTCATGCAAGAGGTGATTGGGCGGCTGTTTCGCGAGTTTGCGGTCACGCTGGCCATCACCATCCTGATCTCGGCCGTGGTCTCGCTCACCCTGGTGCCCATGATGAGCGCGCGCTGGCTTGAACCCCTGGACCACGCCCCCCAGCGCGGCGTGGGCCGCTGGGTGCAGCGCGGGCTGGATGCGGTGCTGGCCCGCTACGACCGCGGCCTGCACTGGGTGCTGGCCCGCCAGGGGCTGACGCTGCTGGTGGCCCTGGCCACGCTGCTGCTCACCGCGCTGCTGTACTGGGCCATGCCCAAATCGCTTTTCCCCACCCAAAGCACCGGCCAGTTGCAAGGGCGCGTGCAAGCGGCCAGCGACGTGTCTTTTGCCCGCATGGCCGCGCTGCAAGCGCAGGCCGCGCGTGTGGTGCTGGCCGATGCGGCGGTGCAGTCCGTCAGCTCGGTCGTGGGGGTGGATGCGGCCAACAACAGCATGCTCAGCGCCGGGCGGTTGACGGTCAACCTCAAGCCCCGGGGCGTGTTCAGCGACAGCGAAGCGGCCATCATGCAGCGCCTGCGCGAGCAGGTGACCGCGCAGGTGGCCGGCGTCACCCTGTACCTGCAACCCACGCAGGACCTGACCATTGATTCCGAAAGCGGCCCCACCGAATTCCGCTTTGACCTGGAAGGCGCCGACACGGCCCTGGTCAACACCTGGGCGCAGCGGCTGGTGCAGCGCCTGCAAAGCGTGCCCGAAGTGCGCCACGCCACCACCGACGCCGGGGCCACGGGCCTGGCGGCCATGGTGCGCATTGACCGCGACGTGGCCTCGCGCCTGGGCGTGACCGCCTCCAGCCTGGACGACACGCTCTACAACGCCTTTGGCCAGCGCATTGTCTCCACCATCTTTACCGAAACCAACCAGTACCGCGTGGTGCTGGAAGCTACGCGCGATGGCGCGCCCAGCCTGGCCAGCCTGCGCGATTTGCCGGTGAAAACCGGCAGCGGCGGCACCACGCCCCTGTCCAGCTTTGCGCAGGTGGTGCAAGAGCCCGCGCCGCTGCAAGTGCTGCGCGTGGGCCAGTACCCGGCGGCCACCGTGGGGTTTGACCTGGCCCCCGGCACCAGCCTGGGCGCGGCGGTGCATGCCGTGCAGGCCGCCGCTGCGGCCGAGGGGCTGCCCGCCAGCTTGCGCCTGCACTTCACCGGCGCGGCGGGGGCGTATGAAAGCTCGCTGGGCAATCAGCTGTGGCTGATTCTGGCGGCTGTGGTGTGCGTGTACATCGTGCTGGGGGTGCTGTATGAGAGCTATGTGCACCCGCTGACCATCTTGTCCACCCTGCCGTCGGCCGGGGTGGGGGCGCTGCTGGCGCTGTGGCTGACCGGGCATCCGCTGGATGTGGTGGGCATCATCGGTCTGGTGCTGCTGATTGGCATCGTGAAGAAGAACGCGATCATGATGATCGACTTTGCGCTGGAGGCCGAGCGCCATCAGGGCAAAAGCCCGCAGGAGGCGATTCACCAGGCGGCGCTGCTGCGGTTTCGCCCCATTCTGATGACGACGCTGGCGGCGCTGGCGGCGGCGGTGCCGTTGATGTTCAGCTTTGGCGACGGGGCGGAGTTGCGCCGTCCGCTGGGTTTGGCGATTTTTGGCGGGCTGGTGTTGTCGCAGTTGCTGACGCTGTTTACGACGCCGGTGATTTACCTGTGGTTTGACCGGCTGGGGCGGCGGTTTGGGGGGGCTGGTGAGGATGAGGCGGCCGAGGGTGTGGGTGCGGCTGAAGGGCGGGTGCGGGTGTGAGGGGCGGGCATTTGCATCGCGGCGGGCGGTTGGTCTGCGCTCCCTCCCCCGCTGGGGGAGGGCTGGGGTGGGGGCAAGCGGCGCTGGGTGAATCTGGTGCGGGAAGCTTTCCTCTGGTGCTTGTGCCAAGCGCCGAGGCCGGGATGTGCGCCCGGCAGCGCACCTACTTTTCTTTGCTCCGCCAAAGAAAAGTAGGCAAAAGAAAGGCGGCCCCATTGCCCGCGTCCCTTCGCTGCGCTGCGGGCAGCCTGCGATGCTCAGACCTGGTGCGGCGCTGC
>JAUNHQ010000047.1:0-757 GCA_030535425.1 Pseudomonadota bacterium
ACACGACGTTGAACCACTTGCCCGACATGTTCAGCGGCATGCCGTGGGTCAGGTGCCCGCCTTCGGCCAGGCTCATGCCCATGATGGTGTCGCCGGGCTTCAAAAAGGCCAGAAACACGGCTTCGTTGGCCGATGCGCCGCAGTGCGGCTGCACGTTGGCGGCGTCGGCGCCAAAGAGTGCTTTCACGCGGTCAATGGCCAGTTGCTCGACCACGTCCACGTGCTCGCAGCCGCCGTAGTAGCGGCGGCCGGGGTAGCCCTCGGCGTATTTGTTGGTCAGCTGCGTGCCGGCGGCTTGCAGCACGGCGGGCGAGGCGTAGTTTTCGCTGGCGATCAGCTCGATGTGGTCTTCCTGGCGCTGGTGTTCGGCCTGGATGGCGGCCCAGACCTCAGTGTCGGTGTTGGCAATGGTGCAGGTGGTGCGGTTGAACATGGCAGTCCTATGCGAAGCAAAAGGTGGTTTGGCGAAGGCTGGCCGCAGGCTTGCAAAAAAGCCCAGCGGCACAAAAGCCACAGGCTGCCCAGGCGAACGGCTGAAAAACGCAAGCCCCAAGGGGTTTGCGGCGCGCTTCCCCGTGGTGAGGGCGGCTTGGCTGGCTCAATGAAAAACCAAGGCCGCTTTGGCTCCACGTTCAGCCAGGCTCGCTCACAGGGCGGGGGCCGGGCTTTATCGCCAGTCGCGCACGGCGGCGAGTGTAGCGCCCCACAGAAAAAACCCCGGCCACAGGGCCGGGGTGGGGCGGCGGGCGGGCATTAC
>JAUNHQ010000047.1:767-8292 GCA_030535425.1 Pseudomonadota bacterium
CGCGCTGCGGGGCGCGCCGCGCCGTGGACGGGTTTAGATGACGGTGATGTCCACCGCGATGTTGCCGCGCGTGGCGTTGGAGTAGGGGCAGACGCGGTGCGCGGCGTCCACCAGGGCCTGCGCGGCGTCATGGGCCATGCCGGGCAGGCTCACGCGCAGGCGGGCGGCAATGCCGTACACCTCGCCCACGGGGCCTAAGTCCACCTCGGCTTCCACGGCCAGATCAGCGGGCAGGGTGATTTTTTGCTTGGCGGCCACGGCTTTCATGGCGCCAATGAAGCAGGCCGAGTAACCGGCGGCAAACAGCTGCTCAGGGTTGGTGCCATTGCCGGGGCCGCCAGGCGGGGTCATGCGCACGGCCAGGCGGCCGTCGTCGCTGCGCGATTCGCCGTCGCGCCCGCCGGTGGTGCGCACGCGTGCGGTGTAGAGAACTTTGTCCAGTGCGGTCATGGTGCCAGTGCCTTTCGGGGTGGGGGAGGAACAAAAAAGCCGCCGCTGAGGAAAGGGCGGCGGCTGGGGTGCTGCGTGCGGCGGCGGTGCGGCCGGTTCAAAGCGCTGCCACGTTCACGGCGGGGCTGTTGGCGGGCTGCGCCGCAGGGGCGCCGGGCAGGGCGGGGGCGGCAGGGGCGGTGGGCGCGGCAGACAAGGTTGGGGCCGGGCTGGGGGCGGCAGCGCGCAGCCAGGGGGTGTTGTCTTGCGGCGAGACGTTCTGGCCGCGCGCCACGCGCTGCAGGCGGGCATGTTCGGCCAGCACCTTGCTGGCGTAGCCGCCGTCGCTGGGCAGGTTGGCCGCGCCCACGTACCACTTCAGCCCGCCTTCCACCGAGCCGGTGCGCGTGATGTACTCCTTCAGAATCTTCACGCCCACGCGCAGGTTGCTCTTGGGGTCGAAGGCGGCGTACTGCCCGCCAAAGTGCGCGTACTTGTCGGAGTGGATTTCGGTCATCACCTGCATCAGCCCTTGTGCGCCCACGGGGCTTTGGGCAAAGGGATTGAAGCTCGATTCAATGGCCATCACCGCCAGGATGAGGGTGGGGTCCAGCTTGTTGGCGCGGCCGACTTCGTAGGCCTCGGCCACCAGCGCGGCCACGGGCTCGGGGGCCACGCGGTATTTGCGGGCAATCCACAGCGCCAGACTGGCTTGCTCGCGCGGCAGATCGCGCGGGTTGGCGGCGGTGGCGCGGTCAATGGCGTCGGGCTCTGGCGTGATGCCCATGGCGGCCACCTGGCGCGCGGTCAGCCAGGCCGTCAGGCGCTGCTCGCCCTGCTCGCGCAGATCGGGCCGGGTGCCCAGCACGGCCACCGCCAGCACCACCAGCACGCCCAGCAGGGCCAGACTGTTGTGGGTGATTTCGAAAAAACCTTCGGCCACGTCACCGGCGAAGGTTTTGATGCCTTGTGCCAAAGCGGCCATGTGGGCAGATGCTGTCATCGCGCTCCTTTCCTGAGGCCGTGAGGGCCGGTAGGCTGCCTGTTGCATGGCGCTCGGGGTCTCATGCAAGGGGCAGGCACCGGGCCTGGCCTGGGCGGCGCTGCGCGCGCCGCACTTGTTGCTTACATCCGTGGCCACTGGCGGTCATGGGCCCGCCCGGCCTTTTCATGTGTGCCCGCGACTGCTTGGGGCTGTTGTGACGCTGGTGACTGACTGCACAAGCCATGGGGCGCGTCAAAAGCCCGATGGCACAAAGCGGCGGATTCTAGGAGGGCTTTTAATACACGGTCAATACAAAAAACTGGAGTCCAAATTCTATTTTGATATAAAGAAAACCTCTCCAAAGGGCTGGCCCAAGCCTCGGGGCATCGCATGCCCCAGGCGCTGTGGGGGGGCGGCCCGATAGTACGGGCGCCGATGGGCGGGGCCATGACTTGGTGCATCCAAATGAAAAAGGGGTACACGGGCCAGGGCTGGTTGTGGCAAAGCCCGCCAGGCCGCCTTTTGATCTCTTGCCTTCGCCGCTGCCCGCTGCCGCGCTTTGTCATGGGGCACTGGCGGCGCATGGGCCAAAATACGCGCTTTGCCAGCGTTTGTTTGGGCTGGCACCTCTGGCGCGGCCCTTGGGGCTTTGCCTTTCACGCACACCCGAAGCCTTTTTTCTTATGTTCCCCTTTTCCCGCGAACCCAAAGACCCCCAGCCCGAGGCCGCCGCACCCAAGGCGCCTGAAGCGCATCCGCTGGACGCGCTGACCGGCGGCGTGTTTTCTGCCGCCACCTCGGGCGAGCGCGCCCAGCGCGTGCGCGACTGGCTGGCCAGCGGCCCCAGCGCCGAGCAGATGCAGGAAGTCTTCAAGGAGCTCAGTGCCAAGGACAAGGGCGCGGCCAAGGCCTTGCGTGAAAAGCTGGACGAGCTGCGCCGCGCCAAGGGCCAGGAAGCGGTGGCCGCCGAATGGGAAAGCAAGGCGCTGGCGCTGCTGCAAGCGGCGCGCCTGAACATTGCCGATGCCCTGGCCTGGCAGCGCGATGCGGCCAAGGCCGGCGCGCCGCTGTCGCGCGAGCCGCTGTCGTCGCTGCGCGCCGAGCTGGTCGAGCGCGTCAAGAAAGTCGAAGACGTGCAGCAGCGCGTGATGGTGCAGCGCGAGGCCGCGGCCCTGTTGGCCCAGCGCATTGAGCTGCTGTCCACCAAACCCTGGCAAGACGCGCAGGCGCAGCAAGAAGGCCTGCGCACCGACGTGCAGCAGTGGCAGGCCCAGGCCAGCGCCCTGCTGGCCGACCCGCACTGGCTGAGCGTGGACGTGCGCTACCCGCCCCAGCTGGAAGCCGCGCAAACCCAGCTCACCGCCGTGTGGGACGCCTTTGCCGCTGCCCTGGCGCAAACCGTGGCTGCCGCGCAAGACAGCGCCGCCCCGCTGCCGCCCGTGCCCGTGTGGGCCGACGAGCTGCGCGTGGCCCGTGGCGAAGCCCCTGCCGCCGCTGCCGAAGCGGCCAAACCCAAGGTCGACCCCGCCCAGCGTGCCGCCGCGCAAAAGGCGGTGGAAGCCGGCGTCATGCTGCTGGAGCAGGCCGTGGCCGCCGGCCACACCAAGAACATGCACAGCGCCACCCAGGCGCTGCGCCAGTCCCTCAAAACCCACGGCCGCCTGATCGACGACGCGCTGGAAGCGCGCGTGCACGCCGCCTTGGTCAGCGCAGGCGAGCTCGAAGGCTGGCAGCGCTGGAGCGCCGACAAGGTGCGCGAACAGCTCGTGGCCAAGGCCGAAGCCCTGCTGGTCAAGCGCAAGATCAAAGGCGCCGCCCCGGCGGCTGATGCCGCCCCCGCACCCGAGGCGGCGCCTGCCGAAGCCGCTCCCGCCGAGGCTGCCCCCGCCGAGGCTGCCCCCGCCGAAACCACCAGCACCCCGCCTGCGGCGCCGACTGAAACCGCCGCCACCGACGGTGCTACAGAAACAGAAGCTGCTCCCACGCTCCCCGCCAGCGCCGAGGCGCCCCAGGACACCCCAGCCGAAGCCGCCCCCGCCGAAGAAGCCGGCTACGAATGGGTGCCCGCGATGGGCGGGCGCAAGCTGCAAGACACCATTCGCAAATTGCGCGAGGAATGGAAAACCGCCGACCAGGGTGGCGCGCCCAACCACCAGCTCTGGAAACGCTTTGACCGCGCCCTCAACGCCGCCCACAAGCACGTGGACGAATGGCTGACCAAGGTGCGCGCCGAAGCCGCCGAGCACAAGGCCCAGCGCCTGGCCCTGATCGAAGAAGTCAAGGCCTGGGGCCAGGCCCAGGCCCAGGCCAGCGCGGGCGAAGGCACCGACTGGAAAGCCTTCAACCGCCAGATCCACCAGTTTGCCGACCGCTGGCGCAACGCCGGCCACCTGAGCGAAAAGCAGTTCGCCGAGCTGCAACCGCAATGGAAAGCCGCCATCCACACCGCCGCCGCCCCGCTGGAAGCCGCGCAAAAGCAAAGCACCGCCCGCCGCCAGGCCCTGATTGCCGAAGCCGAAGCCCTGGGCGCGGCACCCGCTTTACGCATCGACGCCGTCAAGGCCCTGCAACAGCGCTGGCAGGCCGAAGCCCAGGCCGTACCGCTGGACCGCAAGCACGAACAAAAGCTGTGGGACGCCTTCCGCAAGCCCATTGACGAAGCCTTTGGCCGCAAGAGCGCCGAGCGCGAAAAACAGCAAGCGGCCATGAGCGCGCACGACAAAGCCGTGCTCGACGCTGCCAAGGCGCTGGAAGCAGCCAACGCCAGCGGCGACGCCCAGCGCATCCGCGCCGCCATGGCGCAGCTGGAGGCCGCCACGCGCGGCGAGCTGCCGGCCCCCGCGCCGGCGACCGCTGCCGCCGCGCCAGCATCTGCCGACGCCGCGCCCGCTGCCACAGATGCCGCTGCCAACGCCGACCCAGCCCCTGCGGCAGCCAGCGCCCCCGCGGCAGGCGAAGCCGCACCTGCTGAGGCCCAAGCCGCCGAGCAGACCGACGCGGCCGACGCCGCCCCCACGGCCAGCTCCGCCCCTGCACCCAAGCCAGCCAAGCCCCTCATCGCCATGCGGGGCGACGACCGCCCCGGCGCTAAGCGGGCCGAACCCGCCCCCGCCGCGCGCGGCGGCCGCCCTGGTGAGCGCGGTGCGCGCCCCGGTGGCCGCCCAGGCGAGCGCGGTGACCGTGGCGACAGGGGAGATCGCAACAGCCGCTTTGGTGGCCGTGACGACCGCGCCCCGCGCGGCCCCCGCCTGGGCGATGCCGCCTTCCGCGCCCAGCGCGAGGCGGTGGAACACGCGCAGGCCCAGCTCAAAAAACTGGCGGCCCAGGCCCACGGCGAAACCCTCACCCAGCTCATGGGTGCCTGGCAGCAGCGTCAGGCCGATCAGCTGCCCAGCGCGCAAGAGCTGGGCCGGGGCGTGACCGGCGGCATCCGCAACACCTGGGCGCAGGCGGTGCAGGCTGCCCCCCAGGGCAGCGCCGCCGAGGCGCTGCTGCGCCTGGAAATGGCCGCCGAAGTGCCCACCCCCGCCGAGCACCTGAGCGAGCGCCGCGCGCTGCAACTGCAACTGCTGACCCGCCGCAACGACCCCGCGCCCGCCCAGACCTGGGCGCAAGACACCGCCACCGTGCTGGCCGCCGCCCATGACGAAGCCAGCGCGCGGCGTTTGCAAAACGCGCTCAAGGTGCTGATGCGCAGGTAAGTCAAAGCCACGGGCAGCCCGCGTTGCCCGTGCACTGCCCGTTGAGTCGGCGCAGGTTGTTTGCTATTATTTATATAGCTTAAAACCCTTATCAATCAAGCGGGAATGACCTTTTTCTTTAAGGGTTTTCCGGCCTGATCTGGCCGCCTGCCAGGCGCGCGCCTGGCAGGCGGCGGAAGGGACGGATTTCTACAATCGCAGCCCATGTCCCTGCCCTTCGCCACCCCCGCCGCCGCCAGCCCCTTGCTGGCCGGCCTGAACGACGAGCAACTGGCCGCCGTCACCCTGCCGCCCGAGCACGCGCTGATTCTGGCCGGGGCCGGCTCGGGCAAGACCCGGGTGCTCACCACCCGCATTGCCTGGCTGCTGCAAACGGCCCAGGTCTCGCCCGGCGGGGTGCTGGCCGTCACCTTCACCAACAAGGCGGCCAAGGAAATGCTCACGCGCCTGTCGGCCATGCTGCCGCTGAACGTGCGCGGCATGTGGATTGGCACCTTTCATGGCCTGTGCAACCGCTTCTTGCGCGCGCACCACAAGCTGGCCGGGCTGCCGCAGGCGTTTCAGATTCTGGACACGCAAGACCAGCTCTCGGCCATCAAGCGGCTGTACAAGCAGTTCAACATCGACGAAGAGCGCTTTCCCCCCAAGCAGATGCAGTGGTTCATCAGCGGCTGCAAGGAAGACGGCCAGCGCCCGGCGGACGTGCCCGTGCGCGATGCCGAAAGCCGCAAAAAGGCCGAGATCTACCAGCTGTATGAAGAGCAGTGCCAGCGCGAAGGCGTGGTGGACTTTGGCGAGCTGATGCTGCGCAGCTACGAGCTGCTGCGCGACAACGACCCCGTGCGCGAGCACTACCGCAGGCGCTTTCGCCACATTCTGGTGGACGAGTTTCAGGACACCAACCGCCTGCAATACGCCTGGCTCAAGATGATCGCCGGGCTGCCGCATGAGCCGGGCCACGGCGCCGTCATGGCCGTGGGCGACGATGACCAGAGCATCTACGCCTTTCGCGGCGCGCGCGTGGGCAACATGGCCGACTTCGTGCGCGAATTTGCCGTGCAGCACCAGATCAAGCTGGAGCAGAACTACCGCAGCCACAGCCATATTCTGGATTCGGCCAACGCCCTCATCGCCCACAACCAGCGCCGCCTGGGCAAGCAGCTGCGCACCACGCAAGGCGCGGGCGAGCCAGTGCGCGTGATGGAAGCGCCCAGCGACTTTGCCGAGGCCGAATGGGTGGTGCAGGAGCTGCGCCAGCTCGTCAAGGGCGACGGCCTGGCGCGCAAGGAAGTGGCCATCCTCTACCGCAGCAACGCGCAAAGCCGCGTGCTGGAAACGCAGCTGTTCAACGCCGGCGTGCCCTACCGCGTGTATGGCGGCCTGCGCTTTTTCGAGCGGGCCGAAATCAAGCACGCCCTGGCCTACCTGCGCCTGCTGGAAAACCCGCGCGACGACACCAGCTTTTTGCGCGTGGTCAACTTTCCGCCGCGCGGCATTGGCGCGCGCAGCCTCGAGCAGCTGCAAGACGCGGCGCGCGTGGCCGACATGGCGCTGGTGGACGCCGTGGGCAGCCTCAGCGGTCGCGCCGGGGCCAATCTGAGCGGCTTTGTTGCCCAGATCGACGTGCTGCGCGAGCAAACCGCAGGCCGCAGCCTGCGCGAAATCATCGAGCTGATGCTGGACGCCAGCGGCCTGATCGAGCACTACCGCGCCGAGCGCGACGGCGCCGACCGCGTGGAAAACCTGCAAGAACTCATCAACGCCGCCGAAAGCTTTGTCACCCAGGAAGGCTTTGGCCGCGACGCCGTGGCCCTGCCGCTGGACGAAACCGCCGCTGCCGCCGATGCGGCGGGTATTGGCGCGCTCACCCAAAGCCCCGCCAGCCAAGGGCTGGATGCGAATGCCCCCCTGCTGAACGCGCCCCTGCACGATGCGCCGCCTGCCGCCGCCCCCGCCCTGGGTATCGACGCCGACACCGGCGAAACCCTCTCGCCCCTGGCCGCCTTCTTGACCCACGCCGCGCTGGAAGCGGGCGACAACCAGGCCCAGGCCGGCCAGGACGCGGTGCAGCTGATGACCGTGCACGCCAGCAAGGGGCTGGAGTTTGACGCCGTGTTCATCACCGGGCTGGAAGAGGGGCTGTTTCCCCACGAAAACGCCTTGAGCGACTTTGACGGTCTGGAAGAAGAGCGCCGCCTGATGTACGTGGCCATCACCCGCGCGCGCCGCCGCCTGTACCTGAGCCACGCGCAAACCCGCCTGCTGCACGGACAAACGCGCTACCACGTGCGCAGCCGTTTTCTGGACGAGCTGCCGGACGCCTCGCTCAAATGGCTCTCGCCCAAGCAAAGCGGCTTTGGCCGCTTTGAGCCCGCACCCATGCCCTCGGCCGCCGCCCACCGCCAGCCGG
>JAUNHQ010000047.1:8302-26701 GCA_030535425.1 Pseudomonadota bacterium
CTGGGGCCGCAGCGGCCTGGGGGCGCACAGCTACGGCGTGGCTTCGGCTGGCGCTGGCGCGCCCGCACCTACACTCGCGCCCGCACCCGCCGCCACCCACGGCATTGCCGTGGGCCAGCGGGTGTTTCACAACAAGTTTGGTGAAGGCACCGTGCGCAGCGTGCAAGGCAGCGGCGACGATGCGCGCGCGCAAATCGACTTTCCGCGCCACGGCACCAAGTGGCTGGCCCTGGCCGTGGCCAAGCTCACGGTGGTGGACTGACAGGCCGCGGGCTGCACGTGCTTGCCCCTCCAAGCCCTGCAGGCCGCCTGTCTGGGCTAGGTGCATTTGCTTTGTTTTTAATAGCGTAAAACGCTTTTAAATCAAGCGCAAACGCCATTTTTGTTCATTATCTTGAAGAGGCCGCCAGGGCATTTGCCCGGCCCCGGCTAAAATTGACCGCTTTTGCCTGCGCGCGTCCTGCCCGCAGGCTTTTTGCAACCAGAAAGACCACCATCATGGCTATCGAACGCACCCTCTCCATCATCAAGCCCGACGCCGTGGCCAAGAACGTCATTGGCCAGATCTACGCCCGTTTCGAGGCCGCTGGCCTGAAAGTCGTGGCTGCCCGCATGCAGCACCTCTCGCGCCGCGAGGCCGAGCAGTTCTACGCCGTGCACAAAGAGCGCCCCTTCTTCAAAGACCTGGTGGACTTCATGGTCTCCGGCCCCGTGATGATCCAGGTGCTCGAAGGCGAAGGCGCCATCGCCAAGAACCGCGAACTGATGGGTGCCACCGACCCCAAGAAAGCCGACAAAGGCACCATCCGCGCCGACTTTGCCGACAGCATCGACGCCAACGCCGTGCACGGCTCTGACGCACCCGAAACCGCCGCCGTGGAAGTGGCCTTCTTCTTCCCCGGCCTGGCCATCTACAGCCGCTGAACGCGCGCGCTCGCGCGGCTTTGCAAAGCCCGGCATGACGACGACCCCGGTCAACCTGCTCGACTTCGATCTCGACGGGCTCACCGCGTTTTGCGAGGGGCTGGGCGAAAAGCGCTTTCGCGCCACGCAGCTTTTCCGCTGGATTCACCAGCGCGGGGTGGCCGACTTCGGCCAGATGAGCGATCTGGCCAAGTCCTTGCGCGACAAGCTCGCCGGCCGCGCCCACGTGGCGGCGCTGCCTGTCATCAGCCAGCACGCATCGCGCGACGGCACCATCAAGTGGCTGTTTGACGTGGGCGGCGGCAACGCGGTGGAAAGCGTCTTCATCCCCGAAGACGACCGCGGCACGCTGTGCATCTCCTCCCAGGCCGGCTGCGCCGTGGGCTGCCGTTTTTGCTCCACCGGCCACCAGGGCTTTTCGCGCAACCTCAGCACCGGCGAAATCATCGCCCAGCTCTGGTACGCCGAACACTACCTGCGTCAACAACTGCGCCAAGAAACGTCTGAAGGTCGCGGAGCAGGCCGTTCCGGAACGCCGAGCGCGGGCTTTGCCCGCGCGCCAGCATTGTCCCCCCGGGGGGAAGGCGCCGCAGGCGACTCAGGGGGGAGGATCATCACCAACGTGGTGATGATGGGCATGGGCGAGCCGCTGCAAAACTACGATCGCCTGCTGCCCGCGCTGCGCACCATGCTGCACGACCACGGCTACGGCCTCTCGCGCCGCCGCGTCACCGTGTCCACCTCTGGCGTGGTGCCCATGATCGAGCGCCTGGCGCGCGACTGCCCGGTGGCCCTGGCCGTGTCCCTGCACGCGCCTGACGACGCGCTGCGCAACCACCTGGTGCCGCTCAACCGCAAATACCCCATCGATGAACTGCTGCGCACCTGCACCGCCTATCTGGCCCATGCCCCGCGCGACTTCATCACGTTTGAATACTGCATGCTCGATGGCGTGAACGACACGCCCGGGCACGCGCAGGCGCTGATCGAGCTGGTGCGCCGGCACGCGGCCGATGGCCTGCGCTGCAAGTTCAACCTCATTCCCTTCAACCCGTTTCCGGCCTCGGGCCTGTCGCGCTCGCCCGCGGCGCGCGTGCAGGCCTTTGGCAAACTGCTCAATGCGGCAGGCATCGTCACCACGGTGCGCAAAACGCGCGGCGACGACATCGACGCCGCTTGCGGCCAGCTGGCGGGCGACGTGCAAGACCGCACCCGCGTGCGCGAGCGCATGGCGCGCCAGCGCACCGTCATGCTTGCGCCAGTGCAGACGGATACCGCAGACAGAAAGGTGGTTTCATGAATGCAAGCCGGGCCGTAGCGGCCCTTGTGTCCCGGTCCTGGGGACGGTGGTGGATGCTTGCCTGCTGCCTGGCCGTGCTGGCCGGCTGCGCGAGCACGGGCGCAGGAACCGAGATGAACACCGCTGCCGACGACAGCGAGGCCCGCAAGCGCGCGCGTGCACGGCTGGTGCTGGCCGCCAGCTACTTTGAGCACGGCCAGCACGCCGTGGCGCTGGAAGAGCAAAAACGCGCCCAGCAGGCCGACCCGAGCTTTTCCGATGCCTACAACCTGGGCGGGCTGATCTACATGGCCATGGGCGAGCTGCAACTGGCGCAGGCCAACTTCCAGCGCGCCATCTCGCTCAACGCGCGCGATGCCGACGCCATGCACAACTTGGGCTGGCTGTACTGCCAGCAGGCCAGCTACGAGCAGGCCAAGGCCATGTTCCAGCGTGCCGTGGCCGTGCCGGCCTATGCGGGCCGCGCCAAGACGCTGATGACCCAGGGCGTGTGCGAAGCCCGCGCGGGCGACACCGCAGCGGCCGAGGCCACGCTGATGCGCTCGTATGAAATGGACGCTGGCAACCCGGTCACGGCCTTCAACCTGGCGCAGCTGCTCTACAACCGGCGCGACTATGCGCGCGCGCAGTTCTACATCCGGCGCCTGAACAACAGCGAGCTGGCCAACGCCCAATCGCTGTGGCTGGGCATCAAGGTCGAGCGTCACCTGGGCAACCGTCAGGCCATGGAGCAGCTGGGTGCCCAGCTGCGGCGGCGCTTCCCGCAGTCCAACGAATTGCTGGCCTATGAGCGCGGAGGCTTTGATGACTGAGCGTGAATCCGGCTTTGGCACCCTCGCCGCCGGTGAGGGTGCCGCAGCGCCCAGCACACAGCCTGCGCCGCTGGCGCCAGTGGCCACGCCGGCTACGGCTGGCGGCATGCTGCGCCAGATACGCGAGTCCGCTGGTGTGGACCTGGCCCTGCTGGCCAGCGCCATGAAGGTGTCGCCGCAGAAGTTGCAGGCGCTGGAAGAAGACCGCCTGGACGCGCTGCCAGACGTGACCTTTGCGCGCGGCCTGGCTTCGGCGATTTGCCGCGCGTTCGGCACAGATCCGGCCCCCGTGCTCGAACGCATGCCCGCTTCCGTGCCTGGCCTGCGTGCGCCGGACAAGCCGCTGAACCAGCCCATGCGTCCCAGCGGCGATGCCTCGGCTTCTCTGGGCGGCCGTTTTTCCAAACCGCTGCTGGTGGCCGTGGCCGTGTTGCTGCTGGGCGCTGCCGCCCTGTGGCTGCTGCCCACGCTGCCCATCCAGTTGGGTGCGCCCGCCAGCGAAGAAACTGCGGGAACAACCAGCGAGCCTGTCACACCAGAACCCATGCTGGCCCAGGCTCCCGAGGAAAGCGCGTCCGAGCCGCCCATGCCTGCCGCCTCTGCAGCGCAGGCGCCAGCTTCGGCAGCTTCGGCCGTCCTGGCCGCCACGCCGCCTGCGGTCACGCCGTCGACAGACCTGCTGGCCCTTGCCGCCACTGGCGAAACCTGGGTTACGGTGCGCGACGCCTCGGGCACCACCTTGCTAAACCGCGCGCTGGCCAGCGGCGACAACGTGGGGGTCAACGGCACGCCGCCGCTGTCCGTCACCATTGGCCGCAAGGATGCCGTCACCGTCACCGTGCGGGGCGAGCCCTTCAACCACCGCAACCTGGGCAACTCTGCCGTGGCGCGCTTTCAGGTCAAGTGACTTTCAGCTCTCGCGATGACCCCGCCCGACGCCCTGATGCAGCCCATCACCCTGGCTGAACCCGCCCCGCGCCGCAGCCTGCAAGCGCGTGTGCGCTGGGGCAGCCGCACCGTCACCGTGGGCGGCGACGCGCCCGTGCGCGTGCAGTCCATGACCAACACCGACACGCAGGACGCCATTGCCACCGCCATCCAGGTCAAAGAGCTGGCCCTGGCCGGCAGCGAGATGGTGCGCATCACCGTCAACACGCCCGAAGCCGCTGCCGAAGTGCCCCACATCCGCGATCAGCTCGACCGCATGGGCGTGGACGTGCCGTTGATCGGCGACTTTCACTACAACGGCCACCGCCTGCTCAGCGACTTTCCCGCTTGCGCCCAGGCCTTGAGCAAATACCGCATCAACCCCGGCAACGTGGGCAAGGGCGACAAGAAAGACAAGCAGTTTGCCCAGATGATCGAAGCGGCCCTGAAGTGGGACAAGCCCGTGCGCATCGGCGTCAACTGGGGCAGTCTCGACCAGGCCCTGCTGGCCGAGCTGATGGACGCCAACAGCCGCCGCCCCCAGCCCTGGGACGCACGGCAAGTCATGTACGAGGCGCTCATCACCTCCGCCATCACCTCGGCCGATCAGGCCGTGGCGCTGGGCATGGATGCGGCGCAGGTGCTCATCAGCTGCAAGGTCAGCGGCGTGCAAGACCTGGTGGCCGTGTACCGCGAGCTGGCCCGCCGCTGCCAATATCCCCTGCACCTGGGCCTGACCGAAGCGGGCATGGGCACCAAGGGCACCGTGGCCTCGGCTGCGGCCCTGTCCATCCTGCTGCAAGAAGGCATTGGCGACACCATCCGCGTCAGCCTCACGCCCCAGCCGGGCGAAGCGCGCACGCAGGAAGTGGTGGTGGCCAGCGAAATCCTGCAAGCCCTGGGCCTGCGCGCCTTCGTGCCCAGCGTCACCGCCTGCCCCGGCTGCGGGCGCACCACCAGCACCACGTTTCAAGAGCTGGCCAAGCAGATCGACGACCACCTGCGCGCCCACATGCCCGTCTGGCGCAGCCAATACCCCGGCGTGGAAACGCTCAAGGTGGCCGTCATGGGCTGCATCGTCAACGGGCCGGGCGAGAGCAAGCACGCCGACATCGGCATCAGCCTGCCCGGCACGGGCGAAGCGCCCGCCGCCCCCGTGTTCATCGACGGCGAAAAGGCCATGACCCTGCGTGGCGAACACATCGCGCAAGAGTTCCACGCCATCGTCGAGCGCTACATCCAGCAGCGCTTTGGCACTCCGGCGGCCTGATTTTCTTTAAGCCAACAAGGCCGTTTGCGCGCGTCCAGAGCGTGCGAACAGCTATCAAAAAAATAGTATCACTCACATGTCCGGTCCGACCAAGATCACCGCCATCAAAGGCATGAACGACATCCTGCCGCCCGAATCCGCCCGCTGGGAATGGCTGGAAGACGCCGTGCGCCGCGTCATGGCGCAGCACGCGTTCCGTCACATCCGCACGCCCATCCTGGAGCACACGGCCCTGTTTGCGCGCGGCCTGGGCGAAGCCACGGACGTGGTGGAAAAGGAGATGTATTCCTTTGCCGACCGCAATGACAAATACGGCGACAGCGACCATTTGACCCTGCGCCCCGAAAACACCGCCGGCGTGGTGCGCGCCGTGGCCGAGCACAACCTGCTGTACGACGGCGGCAAGCGCCTGTACTACATGGGCCCCATGTTCCGGCGCGAACGCCCGCAGCGCGGCCGCTACCGGCAGTTTCACCAGATCGGCGCCGAAGCCCTGGGCTTTGCCGGCCCCGAGGTGGACGCCGAGCTGATCCTGCTGGCCGTGGCCCTGTGGCGCGAGCTGGGCATCCAGAACTGGCGGCTGGAGCTCAACAGCCTGGGCCAGCCCGACGAGCGGCGCGAGCACCGCGCCGCCCTCATCGCCTACTTCGAGCAGCACGCCGATCAGCTGGACGAAGACGCCCGCCGCCGCCTGCACACCAACCCTCTGCGCATTCTGGACACCAAGAACCCCGCCATGCAGGCCCTGGTGGAAGGCGCGCCGCAGCTCATGGCGCACCTGGGCCCAGCCTCCCTGGCCCACTTCAAGACCGTGCAAGCCATTTTGGATGCCAACGGCGTGCCCTGGCGCATCAACCCCCGCCTGGTGCGCGGGCTGGACTACTACAACCTCACGGTGTTCGAATTCATCACCGACAGCCTGGGCGCGCAAGGCACCATTTGCGGCGGCGGGCGCTACGACTACCTGATCGAGCAAATCGGCGGCAAGCCCGCCCCCGCCGTGGGCTGGGCCCTGGGCGTAGAGCGCGTGCTGGAGCTGCTGAAAGAAGAGGGCGTGCACACCCTCGCGCCCGTGCCCGATGCCTACGCCGTCATCCCCGACGCGGCGGCGCTGCCGCAAGCCATGCGCTGCTTGCAGCAGCTGCGTGCGCTGGGCGTGTCGGTGCAAATGCACGCCAGCACGGGCGAAGGCATGGGCAGCTTCAAGAGCCAGTTCAAAAAAGCCGATGCCTCTGGCGCGCGCTTTGCGCTGGTGTTTGGCGCCGACGAGCTGGCGGCAGGCCAGGTCACCGTCAAATCCCTGCGCGACGGCCAGGGCGCGCAGCTGCGCCAGCGGCTCGATAGCGTGGCCGCCTGGGCCGACGTCCTGCGCACGGCCTGAGCAAGCCAGGGCAGACACCGCCCTGGCTGCTTTGGCTGGGCATTTAGGTTAAATAGGCATTTTGCGCGCGTTGTGCAATGGTTTTAAGCTATTAAAACAATAGCTTTCAGGCGTGTGAACACGCTTTCAGCCCGGCAAACCAGGCACATCCACCCGCGTGGTCCACACCTGCGCTTCGCGCGCGGCGCTGCGGTGGTGTTCCAGAAAGTCGGGCGCCACGCACAAAAACAGCGTGCGCCCGTCCGGCCCGCCCAAGGTGCAGGCAAAGCAGCCTTGCTCGCCTGTGGGCACTTCTTGCAGCACGCGCCCGCCCTGGGCCACGCGCAGTGCACGGTGGCCAGTGGCGTCGGCCAGCCACACGGCGCCTTCGGCGTCCAGCACGCCGCCATCAGGCGCCACGCCGCCGCTGGCGATGAAGTCCTGCAATTGGTCGCTTTGCACCAGCGGGCCAAAGCTGGCCCAATCGCGGCGCGGCCCCAGGCTGCCATCGGCAGCCACTTCAAAGACCGACAGGCGGTTGCCCAGCGTTTCGTTGACGATCAGCGTGCGCCCGTCCGGCGTGGGCATGATGGCGTTGGGAAAGTACAGCTCATCGGCCACGGTGCTGACGCGCCCATCCGGATCGACCCGCGCCAGCCGCGCCGTGCACACGGCGCCGCCGCCCATCAGGTCAAAACCAAAGTTGCCCACCCAGGCACGGCCCTGTGCGTCCACCGCCATATCGTTGCAGTGGCCCGTGGCCACGCTGGACAAGTCAGCGTGCGTCAGCAGGCGGCCATCGGCCTCGCGGCGCAGCAGCTTGCGATCGCGCATGGACACCACCAGCAGCCGCCCATCGGGCAGCCAGCCCAGGCCCGAGGGCTGGCCCGGCACCTGGGCCTCTTGCCTCACCTGGCCCTGCATGTCGCAGCTGATGACCTGGTGCGTGTAAAAGTCCGACAGCCACAAGCGCCCCTCGCGCCAGCGCGGCGCTTCCAGAAAGCTGTAGCCGGTCAGAAAAACCTCAAGTGTTGGCATGGCGTGTCTCCTTGATCTCGTGTGTTGGGGCAGCCCATGGTAGACGGATGTGCTGCCCGCCAGGCAGGGCCTGCTGCCACAATGGGCGCCATCTGCTGATGGCGCTTCTTATCTTTACCTTGCCAAACGTTCACGTGCCTGACCTTGCCCGTTCTCGCCGCTGGTGCGCGCCGCTGATGGCCGCGTGTCTCATCGCCAGCGGCAGCAGCCAGGCCGGCGCCGTGCCCAGTTTTGCGCAGATCAAGCGCGAGCACCGCCCCTCTGAAACCCTGCTTTTAGACCGACATGGCCAGCCTATTCACCGGCTGCGCAGCGATGCGCGCGTGCGCCGCGGGCCGTGGGTGCCGCTGGCGGACATCTCGCCGGCCTTGCGCCAGGCGCTGGTGCTGTCAGAAGACAAGCGCTTTTACGAACACAGCGGCGTGGACTGGCGCGCCGTCAGCGCCGCGGCCTGGGGCAACCTGTGGCACAGCAAAACCCGCGGTGCCAGCACGCTGACCATGCAGCTGGCCGGCCTGATCGACGAGGACCTGGCCCTAGGCACCGGCGGGCGCAGCCTGCGGCAAAAAATCGGCCAGGCGCTGATGGCGCGGCAGCTCGAATCGGGCTGGCGCAAGGACGAAATCCTGGAGGCCTACCTGAACCTGGTGCCCCTGCGCGGCGAGCTGGTGGGCGTGGACGCGCTGGCGCGCACCCTGTTTGCCAAGGCCCCGCACGGCCTGCAAGACACCGAAGCGGCCATCACCGCCGCCTTGGTGCGCGCGCCCAACGCCCGCCCCGCCGCCGTGGCCCAGCGTGCCTGCGGCGTGCTGCGCGCCATGCGCCAGGGCAGCGGCCAGCCGGCCGACTGCGTGGCGCTGGACATGCAGACCGAAGCCGTGCTCACCCGCCGCGCCTGGGCGCCCAGCGAAGGGCTGGCGCCGCACCTGGCGCGCCGCCTGCTGGCCGAGCAGCGCCGCTTGGCCGCCAGCGGTAGCGCGCCAGCTGAGCCGGGTCAAATCGATGCGCCCGTGCTGCACAGCACACTGGATGCGCGCGTGCAGCGCCTGGCCGTGCAGCTTTTGCAGCAGCACTTGCAAGAGCTGCGCGGCCGGCACGTGCACGACGGCGCCGTCATCGTGCTGGACAACGCCAGCGGCGAGGTGCTGGCCTGGGTCGGCTCCAGCGGGCCTGTCAGCCAGGCCGCTGAAGTCGATGGCGTGCTGGCCGCGCGCCAGCCCGGCAGCACGCTCAAACCTTTTCTGTACGCCCAGGCCCTGGCCGAAAAGCGCCTGACCGCCGCCAGCTTGCTGCACGACTCGCCCGCGCACCTGCAAACGGCCAGCGGCCTGTACATCCCGCAGAACTACGACCGGCGCTTCAAGGGCTGGGTGTCGGTGCGCACCGCGCTGGCGTCTTCGCTCAACGTGCCGGCGGTGCGCACGCTGGTCATGGTCTCGCCCGAGGCCTTTGCCCGCCAGCTCGATGCGCTGGGCATGGCCCTGCGCGAGGGCGGCGGCTACTACGGCTACAGCCTGGCCCTGGGCAGCGCCGAAGTCAGCCTGCTGCACCTGGCCAACGCCTACCGCGCGCTGGCCCTGGGCGGGCGCGTGTGCCCGGTGCACACCCAGCCGCCTGCGACCGATGCCCGCCGCGCGCCCTGCACCCAGGCGCTGGATGCGGGCGCGGCCTTCATCACCGCCGACATGCTGGCCGACAACAACGCCCGCGCGCCCACCTTCGGCACCGACTCGGTGCTGGCCACACGCTTTTGGAGCGCCGTGAAAACCGGCACCAGCAAAGACATGCGCGACAACTGGGCACTGGGTTTCAGCCAGCACTACACCGTGGGCGTGTGGGTGGGCAACGCCAGCGGCGCCGCCATGTGGGACGTCAGCGGCACCAGCGGTGCCGCGCCCGTGTGGGCTGCGCTCATGCAGCACCTGCACAGCGGCAGCGCCGCCCGCTCCTCGCGCGCGCCGCAGCCGCCTGCCCACCTGCTGCGCCAGCGCGTGCGCTTTGGCTACGGCGCCAGCGCCGCGGTGGAAGCCGCGCGGGAAGAATGGTTTCTGCTCGGCACCGCGCAAGCCGTGTTTGCGCTGGACGCCGCCCCCGACGCGCGCGCCGCCCAGGCCGCCCGCGTGGCCCCGCGCATCACCGGCTTGCAAAACGGCACCATCCTCGCGCTGGACCCGGACATTCCGCCCGCCCGCCAGCGCCTGCACCTGGCGGCCGACCCCGGCGGCACCCCAGCGGCCGCACTGCGCTGGTACATCGGCACCCGCGCCATCGGCCAAGGTGCCACGGCCCAATGGCTGCCCTGGCCGGGCCGCCACGTGGTGCAGCTGCGCGATGCGCATGGCGCCGTGCACGATGAGCGCCGCATCGAAGTGCGCGGTGCCGTGCCCAGGAAGCCCTGAATCACCACCAATATTTGCTATTTTTTATATAGCTTTAAACCCTTGTGGGAAAAGCGCAAATGCCAGCTTTCAAATGACATCTTCTTCAAGACGGTGCAGGCCCGGTTCGCCCCAGCAGGCCGTCGCGCAGCCCCAGCAGCAGCTGGCGCCAGCGGGGTAGGCGAGGGCTGGCCAGGCAGGCGTTGAAGGCCACGTATTGCACCAGCCATGCGGCGTAACCCAGGCGCCAGCGCCAGGGCATCAAGGCCGTGCGCATGAGCAGCAGGGTGTTGCGCGTGAGGTAGTAGTTGCGCACGGGGGAATGCACGTGCACCGGGCGGGCGCGGCCCGGCAGGCGCACTTGCCGCTCGCCCAGGTGGTGCGCCAGGCTGGCGCCGGGCACGCACCACAGGCCCAGGCCAAGCTGGCGGGCGCGCAGGCTCCATTCCAGGTCGAGGTGGTCGATGAACCATTCTTCCCGCAAGGGGCCAACCTGCTGGAGTGCCTGCATGGGCAGCAGGCTGCCGGAGGCGACCAGAAAGGCGGCGGGCACGAGATCTTGCGCCAGGTCTTGCGGCCTGGCCCGGCGCGGCCCCCAGGGCTGGCTGACGTAAAGCAGCGGGGGTTGCTCGGGACCCAGATGCGCCACGGCGCCCACGCCGCCGACGGGCGCGCCCTGGGCTTGCAGGGCGTGCAAGGCGGTGTGCAGGCGGGCAAGCATGTCGGGCGCGGGCAGGGAGTCCTGGTCGAGCAGGAGCACGTGGCTGGCATGGTGGGCGCGGGCCTGCGCGATGCCGCGGTTTTGGGCTGCACCCAGTCCCAGGTTGCGCGTCAGTGGCAGCCAGCGCACGTTGGCCAGCGGTGCGCAGGCGGCCGCTAAGGCGGCCTGCACGGCAGGCGGGGAGCCGTTGTCTACCACGAGCACTTGCGCGCATTGCGGCGCAATGGCGTGCAGCAGGCGTGCGGTGTCCTGCGGCACGGGGCGGTAGGTGACGACGATGGCCCAGGTGTTGTGTGTGCCGGTCACGGAAAGGGGTGCAGGCGCCACGGCTTGTGCTTATGCGTGGCGCAGGTGCTGGCGGCCAGTGGCCGGGTCGCGCTGGTAGATGCGGCGCTGGATGTCGAAGCGGCAGCGCAACGGGGTGCTGGGCAGCCAGGAGTAGGCGGGGCCGGCTTCCAGGCCAGGGTTGTGATAGGGATCGCCCAGCTCGATGAAGGATGCCCAGCGGTTGGTGAACAGGGCCGAGTCTTCGGGGTGCGGGTCGGTGGCGCTTTTGCCGCGTGAGATGGATTCGTGGTGAACCAGCATGGCTTGCGGGCATTGCACGATGCGCCAGCCGTGCTGCAGCACGCGCAGGCACAGGTCGACGTCGCCAAAGCCCACGGCCAGTGCTTCGTCCAGGCCACGCACTGTGTCCCAGGCGTCTTTGCGGATGAGCATGCAGGCGGCGGTGACGGCGCTTACCTCGTGGGCGACCAGCAGCGGGCCGTGAAAGCGGTTGTCGGGCTGATCGGGGTCAATGGTGAGGAACTTGCCGTAGTGCTCTGCTGCGCCGTAAGCGCCGACGCATACGCCAGCGTGCTGGATGGTGGTGCGGTCAGGGTAGAGCAGCTGGGCGCCGGCAATGCCCACGTCGGGGTGCTGAGCCAGGCTGAGCATGTGTTCCATCCAGCCGGGGCGCATGGCTTCGATGTCGTTGTTGCACAGCAGGTAGTGCGTGTAGGGGCCCTGGATTTGCGCAATGGCGCGGTTGTTGATGGCAGAGAAGTTGAAAGGCCCTTCATGGCGCAGCACGCGCGTGCGCTGGGCCGGGCCCAGGCTTTGGAAGTAGGCCAGACTGTCGGGGTCGGTGCTGGCGTGGTCGACCAAGATGATGTCGTAGTCCACTTCCTTGACGGTGGCCAGAATGCTGTCGATGCACTGACGCACCAGGGCGCCATGGTTCTTGGTGGGAATGATGATGGCCACGCGCAGCCCAGGCGCCAACGGATAGCGCGGCATGAAGAAGTTGAAGGCGTCGCTGGGTTCGACGTGGCCTGCCACGCCGCTGCGTTGCAGATGGCGCGTGAGCAGCTGGCTGGACGTCTGCATTACCGCCGCGGCTTTCTGGTGCCCAGCAGAGCTTTCATGTACGCGCCACTGGTAGAGGATTTCCGGGATGTGCACGATGGTGCGCGCCTGCTCGCTGGCGCGCAGGATGAGGTCGTAGTCCTGCGAGATGCGCAGCGTTTCGTCCAGCCCGCCCAGGCTGCGCAGCAGTTCGGTGCGAAAGCCCAGCAGGTGCACGATGTAGGGGTGGCCGCGCAGGTATTCGGGCGAAAAGCCGGGGCGGTAGGCCAGGTACAGCTGCTCGCTGCCGTCGGCGGAGATGAGCACTTCGTCCGAGTAAAGCATGTCCGGGTCATCCTGCGCGACGGATTGGGCGACGCGGAAGATGGCTTGCTCTTCCAGCAGGTCGTCATGGTCGAGCAGCACGCAAAAAGGGCTGGTGGCCAGCGCCAGCGCCTGGTTGGTCGCGTGCGAGACGCCCTGGTTGTGCTCGCCCAGGTGCAGCTTGATGCGCGGGTCCTGGCGTGCGGCGTCTTGCAAGATGTCGCGCACGTGCGGTTCGGTGGAGGCATCGTCGGCAATGCACAGTTCCCAGCGGGGGTAGAGCTGAGCCTGTACCGAAGCGATCATCTGGCGCAGCATGTCGGCGGGCGTGTTGTAGGTGGGCACCAGGATGGAGATGGCCACGGGCGTGCCCTCTTGCGCAATGTGCGCCACGATGCGTGGGCGCACTTTGGAGGCAAAGGTTTGGCGGTACAGGGGCCAGCTCTTGTGGGACAGGGGCCAGCCCTTGGCTTCCAGGGGAGAGTCGATGGACAGCTGGGGCAGGCTGATGAGCGCGTGCTTGAGGTGGGGCATGCCGCCCTGGCGCCAAGCCTGCCAGATGTAGCGCATGTGGTGCCCGAAGCGGGCGGGCTGGGACGCGATGTGCAAGAGGCTGCGGCCCAGGATCTTGAGTTTGCGAAGCATGGAGAGAAAACGAAAAACAGGTGTCAGGCAGTGGGGATGCCACGCAGGTAATCGTCGGCGTAGCACCAGGTGGCTGCCTGCACGGGCAGGGCAGGCGCGGGCGATGGCTCGGTGCCGGTCATGAAGTGACGCTCGCGCAGCAGGTTGAAAAACGCGACCCAGTCAGCAGGCGAAGTGTCCCATGGGCGCAGCCAGCTCCAGCGGCGGCCCGCCAGGCGCTCTGGGAAGGCGCCCAGATCGGGCGCCACAATGGGCAGACCCGAACGCAGCGCCGCGCTTAGAGTGTAACTGTAAGTTTCTGGCCACTGGGCAGGAAACCACAGCAGGTCGGGTTGCAGCCGCTCGATCAGGCGGGGCAGGTCTTCATCGCGGTACATGCCATGAATGCTCAGGCTGTTGTGCGGTTGCTGCGGCTGGGGGCGGTCGGCGTAGCCCAGCAGGTAGAACTGCAAGGGGGCGGACTGGGCGGCGGCGATCATGGCGGCCGCCTCCAGCGTGGTGCTGCCTTTGACCTGGTTGACTGCACCCAGCACCATGACCCGCAGGTGCGCATCTGGCATGAGCCGGCGTGGCCGAGGCGTAGGCAGGCGGGTGTGCGCGGGCAGGTCGGTGTGGGGCACCACGAGTGCGGGTTTGCCGGGCACATAGCGCGCCAGGCGCTGCGCGGCGTCGTGGCTGGGGGTGAACAGGTGGCGGGCGCTGGCGAGCCAGTGGGCATGACGCACGCGCCAGTCTTCGATGGACTCGCCGGTAGGCGCCGGGCGCATGGCCAGGCAGGCGTGGCACTGGGCGGGGCCTTGCTCGGTGCAGTAGCGGTAGTCGCGCGTGGTGAGGGAGATTTGCGGACAGACGGTGTAGTAGTCGTGCGCGGTGAAGTCGTAGCTCACCTCCAGGCGCTGCGGCAGTTGCAGCAGATCGGCTGGCAGATCCATGAAGTGATGGAAATGCACGTGGGCCACGCCCAGAGCGCGCAGCGCCTGCGTCAGTTCGAGGTCTTGTGCTGGCAAGCGGTAGGTGTAGGACTGCGTTTCACCCTCCACCAGCCAAGTCAGCTCGACGTGCTGAGCTTTGGCCGGGGTGAGCAGCAGGCAGGTCATGCGGTGTGCCATGTGCGCGGCCAGCTCATGTGCGTGACGCAGCGTGCCGCCGCCAGAGGCGTGCAGCACCATGAGCACCAGGGGGCGCGGATGGCTGCGCGCCAGGCGGGCGCCGTCGAGCAGCAGGCGTGCGTTGCGGGCGGGGTCGGCCTGCACGAAGGCCTGCACCTGCGCTTCATAGTCCGGGTGCAGCTGGCGCAGGGTGTGCAGGGCAGCTTGCTCGCGCGGGCTTTTGCTGTCACCAAAGCTCACGCCGCCCGTGTGCAGCACAAAGGTGTCGAGTGCATGCAGGTTGCGCCAGCCGGCAGCCATGGCGCGCTGGCAGAAGTCGTTTTCCTCGCCGTAGCCCTTGCCGAAATGTTCCGTGTCGAACAGCCCCACCGCCTGCAGCGTGGCATGGCGGATGTACATGCAAAAGCCGACGCCGGTGGGCACGTCAAGTGCCGCGCCGGGGTGGGTCTGGGCGCACAGTGCATCCAGCGTGGCGGTGTCCATGCCAGGGGGCAGGGGGTTGGCCTGGCAAAAGCGCGGGTAGCTGCAAATGGTGGCGTTGTTGGAAAACGGCGTGACGGTGGCCGTGCGATCGTCACGGTAGGCCGTGCGGCGCAGGCGGTCGAGCCAGTCGTTGGCCACTTCGGTATCGGCGTTGAGCAGCACCACGTCGTGGCCGCTTTCCAGCGCCAGGGCCATGCCACGGTTGACGGTGCCCACGAAGCCCAGGTTGTCAGCGTTTTCCAGCAGGTGAATGCGTGTGTCCGCAGGCGCGATGTCGCGCAGGTAGCTGGTCAGCTCGGGCTCGGGGCTGGCGTCGTTGATGATGATCAGCCGCCAGGAGGTCGTGCAGGTGCTGGCCAGCACAGAGTCGATGCAGCGCCGGGTGTCGGCCAGGCCGCGGTACACGGGCACGATGATGTCCACCGCACGGCTGGGGGGGGCGGAAGGTGCGGCATCGGGCGTGACATTGCCTGGCGTGCCAGGGGCCGCAGGGGGCGGGGCAGGGGGGGCGTCAGGTTCTTGAGGCTCCTTGGCGGGTGCGGCTGGTGCAGGTGCGGCTGGCGAGGGGGCGGCAAGGCCCGTCAGGCGCAG
Organism: Pseudomonadota bacterium; assembly: GCA_030535425.1. Taxonomy (GTDB): domain Bacteria; phylum Pseudomonadota; class Gammaproteobacteria; order Burkholderiales; family Burkholderiaceae_C; genus Ottowia. The sequence continues at coordinate 23,514 of JAUNHQ010000047.1, forward strand.
CAGCAGGCGTTTGGCGCGCGCCAGCGGGCGCACGGCACGCCAGAGCAGTGAGTTTTCGATGGCGTTCAGCCGGTTTTGCAGGTTGGCAATGTGGGCCTGCTGGGCTCGGCGATGATGAGCGCTTTCGTTTTCGACATGCTGGGTGTGCAGGCGCAGAGCCTGCACGTCGTGCGCGCGGGCCTGCTGTTCGACTTGCAGGCAGTGCTCGGTGTGGGCCAGGCGTTGCTGGCTGGCGTCCAGGTCGAACAGGGCTTTTTCGGTGAGCTGCTCTTGCGCGGCGAGCCGATGGTAAAGCGGCGCAGCCAGGGCCAGGTAGTCGGCGGACATGGGCCAGCCCAGCTCGACAAGCAGTTGCGCTCCGGGCTGACGCAGGGTGCCGGCCAGCACGCAGGCATCTATGGGCAGGTGCAGCCAGGGTTCGCGCCCGCCCAGCAGAAAGCGCGGGATTTGCGGCTGGCCCAGGCGCGGCTCCTGCCACAGCATGTCGTGATGGGTCAGGCCAGCCAGCGGGTCGCCTTCGGTGTCGTCGGGGCGCCAAGCCCATTGTTCGGCGCCGTCGGCATCCTGCAAGACGATGCGGTACAGGTGCAGGAAACCTGGGCGGTCGGCTGGGTCCAGGCGCAGTTGCGTGATGGGCGCGTCCGCGGTGCTGGCGGGCAGGGCAAAGCGCAGTGTTTGCCGCAGCTCGCCCAGCACGCCGCGCGTGGTGAGCTTGTGGCGTTCTGACCATTCGCCGCGCACTTTCAGGTACAGCTCTGTCGTGAAGTGCGCCTGTGCGGCAGGCCCGTGGGACGGCTCGGGTGGCAGCGGCAGCGGTGCATCGGGGGCACTGGGGCGTGCCACGCCAATGAACTGGTAGGTGAGCGCATCGGGCCCGGACAGCAGGTAGCGCGCCACGGCCGGGGGCAACTCGTCAAAGCGAGTGGCAAACTCGGAGTCTGGCAGCTGCCGCTCCAGGGGTTCCAGCGTCTCGATGGCCCAGTGCGCATCGGCCATGAAGCGCAGCAGCGATTGCCGGGTGAAAAAACGCAGGTGGGTGCGATCCAGCAAACCCTCGTCGCGATAGCGAAACTCTCCCTGCATGAGGTCGGCCACCAGGCCGCAGTAGGCGGCGTTGGGCACCGACAGGAGCAACTGGCCCCCAGGAGCCAGCAGGCTGCGGCAGGCGTGCAGCACACGCTCAGGCTGGCGGGTGTGCTCCAGCACGTCGGCGCAGACGATCACGTCGTAGCTGGCGGCAGGAAAAAGCGTGGTGAGGTCACAGGTGTCCAGGTCGGCCACTTCCACCCGGCGGTAGTGGGGAGCGGCCAGGGATGCTTCGTCGGCGCTGATGGTTAGGCCGTCGATGGGGCCGGCGCCATGGCCGTCGCGCGCGGCCAGGTGGCGGCCGATGGCGCCGCTGCCGCAGCCCAGATCGAGCACGCGTGCGCCCGCGGCGATACGAGCTGCCAGCATGGACAGCGAGGTGCGTTCGCCGGTCTGGATGTCCCGGTCGTACACGTGCAGGGCAGGGGAGGCTGAGGCCATGGTGTTTTCAAAGGCGCCAGGCGCAGGGCGCGGATGCCTGACGCCATTGCCTGATGCCATTGCCAGCGTGGGAAAAATGGGGCTGGATGCTACCATGCGAGGCTTTTTGCCCGCAGGGCAGGTCGCTGCTTGCGGGTGGGGTGTGTCCCATCGCTCTTGCCTATGGTTGCTGAATGATTTCGCTGGCGCTGCTTGCTTTCGTGGTGTCGTTGACGGTCACGCTGTGGCTGCGCCGCGCCTTTCGTCGGCCAATGGCGCCTTATGCACCGGATGCGCCGCAGCGTTTTCACGTGGGTGAGACGCCGCGCGTGGGCGGCGTGGGCATGCTGGCCGGCTGGGCGCTGGCGCTGGCGCTGCTGCCGCTTTTGCAGTGGGCGCACATGGCTGGCAACATCGATCAGTCGCGTCTGGCGTTGTCTGCGTGGTTGCTGATGCTGCTGCCCGCTTTCGCGGGTGGCGTGCTGGAGGATATGACCCAGCGCCTGCGCGTGAGCTGGCGCATGCTGTTGACTTTGAGCTCCGGCCTACTGGCCTGGGCACTGCTGGGGGTGTCGGTGCCGCATCTGGGCTTTGCCTGGCTCGACGGCGCCTGGGGCGCGTGGCCGTGGCTGGGCGTGGGGCTGGCGGTGCTGGCCATTACGGGCTTGCCGCATGCCTTCAACATCATTGACGGCTACAACGGGCTGGCGGGAGCCGTGGCGCTGGTGGTGTGCCTGGCGCTGGCGCATGTGTCGCTGCAAGTGGGCGACCGGGAGCTGGCCGCCATGGCGCTGGCGCTGGCGGCGGCCACAGCGGGCTTTTTGGTGTGGAACTATCCGCGCGGGCTGGTGTTTGCGGGCGATGCAGGGGCGTACCTGTGGGGGCTGCTGATTGCCGTCATCAGCCTGTTGCTGGTGCAGCGCCACCCCATCGTGTCGCCGTGGTTTCCCATGCTGCTGCTGATTTACCCGGTGTGGGAGACGCTGTTTTCCATCTACCGCAAGCTGGCGCGCGGCGTGTCGCCCGGCATGGCCGATGCGCTGCACCTGCACCAGTTGGTGTACAGGCGTTTGGTCAGCAGCGTGCTGCACGAGGATGAGGCTAAGAACATGCTGGCGCGCAACAACCGCACGGCGCCGTATTTGTGGAGCTTTATCGTGCTGACCGTGGTGCCTGCCGTGCTGTTCTGGCGCTACAGCGCGGTGTTGCTGGGCTTTTGCGTGCTGTTTGCGGTCAGCTATGTGCTGGCTTATCTGATGCTGGTGCGCTTTAAGGTGCCCAAGGTGCTCAGGCCGCCAGCCAAGCGTTGAGAGGCACCCTCTCTATCATTGGTTTTCTGTCTATTTTTCTTTTCCTCTCGCGAGTCCATCCATGAGCACAGACACGACAGCCCTGCTTGCGCGCGACAAGGCTTCCATCCTGGCGCAGGCGCTGCCTTACATCCGCAAGTTCCACGGCAAGACCATGGTCATCAAGTACGGCGGCAACGCCATGACCGACCCGGCCCTGCAAGCGGCTTTTGCCGAGGACGTGGTGCTGCTCAAGCTGGTGGGCATCAACCCCGTGGTGGTGCATGGCGGCGGGCCGCAGATCGAGACGGCTTTGAAGCGCCTGGGCAAGCAGGGCCAGTTCATTCAGGGCATGCGCGTGACCGATGCCGAAACCATGGAAGTGGTGGAGTG
>JAUNHQ010000048.1 GCA_030535425.1 Pseudomonadota bacterium
TGGCCCCTTGGCAGGGCAACGCAGGGGTAAAAACAGTGTGAACAGGCCCTAGGGCAGCAGGTTTTTGGGAAGGCCCGCCCGCCACAGCGCGCCGTGCAGTAGCTCGCCAGGCAGCCACTGTGCCAGCTGCTGACGCAGGCGCAGCAAGGCGGGCACGTCCAGGCCAGTGTCAACCCCCATGCTGTGCAGCATGTAGGCCAAGTCTTCCGTGCTGACGTTGCCGCTGGCGCCAGGCGCATGGGGGCAGCCGCCAATGCCGGCCAGGCAGGCATCAAAGCGGGTCATACCGGTTTGCAGTGCCGCCCAGGCGTTGGCCAGCCCCAGGCCGCGCGTGTCGTGGAAATGGGCACACCACAGCTTCTCGCCTGCCAGCTGGCGCGCTTGCTCGAACAAGCGTTGCACGCCGGCAGGGTCGGCGTAACCCACGGTGTCGGCCAGGCTGACACGGTCGCAGCCTGCGTCCAGCAAGGCTTGCAGCAGGCGCAGCACTTCGGCGGGCGGCACCTGGCCTTGCAGGGTGCAGCCAAAGGCGGTGCCCACGCCGCCTTCCAGCAGGGTGCGGCTGCCAGTGGCGTCGCGCTCGGCGCGGATGCGCGCGGCCTCGGCCACCACTTCGTCGGGGGTTTTGCGCAAATTGGCCAGGCTGTGCGCGTGGCTGGCCGACAGGGGCAGCACCATCACGTCGGCCCCGCTGGCCAAGGCTGCCTGTGCGCCACGCAGGTTGGGCACCAGCACCGACACGCGCAGGCCTGGCAGGGTTTGGCCAAAGGCCACCAGCTCGGCCGTGTCGGCCAGTTGCGGCAGGTATTTGGCAGGCACGAACGAGCCCACCTCGATCTCGCGGTGGCCCGCGTCGTAGGCCGCTTGCAGCCAGGTTTTCTTGTGCGCCGTAGGCAGCGTGCGGGCAATGCTTTGCAAGCCGTCGCGCAGGCCCACTTCACGAATTACGGCATGGGCAGGCAGGGTGCTGTGCATGGGGGCGTGTCTCCTTCAGCGCGGCAGTTTAGATATTCCCGCAAAGGTCAGAATCAATCTTTTGGAACGCCTGTGATTCCAGACAAGAACATCTTGAAAGCCTGCCATGAGAGACCTTGACCTGACCACCCTGCGCCTGTTTGTGGCGGTGTGCGAGGCGCGCAGCATGGCGCGTGCAGCCGAGCAGCAGGCCATTGTGGGTTCGGCCATCAGCAAGCGGCTGGCGGCGCTGGAGGCAGCCGTTGGCACGCCTTTGCTGCTGCGCCGCCGCTACGGCGTGACCCCCACGCCTGCGGGCGAAACACTGCTGGAGCACGCCCATGCCTTGCTGGCCCGCGCCGCGCTGATTGAGCGCGACATGGCCAGCTACGCTGCCGGTGTGCGCGGCCACGTGCGCCTGCTGGCCACGCCCTCAGCCATGGCCGGCTGGCTGGCCGATGACGTGGCGGCTTTTCTGAAGATGCCCGGGCACCAGGACATTCGCGTGGATATGGAAGAAGCCGTCAGCGCCCGGGTGCTGCGCGCCGTGCGCGAGGGCAGCGCCTCGCTGGGCGTGTGCTGGGATGCTGCCGATTTCAGCGGCCTGCACACCTGGCCTTGGCGGGGCGATCAGTTGTCGGTGGTCATGCCCCGGGGCCATGCGCTGTCGCGGCGGCGGCACCTGTGCCTGGCCGACACGCTGGCCTATGAGCAGGTGAGCCTGCCGCCCGAAAGCGCGGTGCAGCTGATGCTGCAACGCGCGGCCGCCCTGGCAGGCCAGTCCATCAGTTACCGCGTGGTGGCCGCCACTTTTGATGCGGCGCTGCGCGTGGTGCGCTCGCAGCTGGCCATCGCCATCTTGCCCGCCGAGCTGGCCATGCCGTATGCCAGCGCCTTTGGCCTGGTGGTGACGCCGCTGACCGACACCTGGGCGCGGCGGCGCTTTGCCATTGCCTGCCGTCACCCTGCCCAGCTCAGCCCCGCCGCACAGTTGCTGGCCTCGCACCTGGTGGCAGCCGCCGCTTCGGCGGCGGACAGGGTGGTTTGAGCAAGCACGCCGCGCTGTGGCCGACTCTATGAGGTGCTCACCCTAGAATCCGCGCTGCCCATGCCTGCCGACACGGTTTTCCGCCGCCCTGCCCCGCTTTGTTTTGCCCTGTTTCCCTGTGCGGGCACGGGTTCGCGCGCAGGCACGTCAATGCCCAAGCAATACCAGCCCGTGGCGGGCCATCCCCTGGTGTGGCACACACTGGCGGCGTTTGCGCGCGTGGCACGCATTCACCAGGTGCTGGCAGTGGTGTCGCCCGATGACGCGCACGGGCCGCGCCTTTTGGGCGCAGGCTGCACCGTGGCCAGCTGTGGCGGGGCCACGCGCGCCGAGAGCGTGTTCAACGGCCTGGGCCATTTGCTGGCCACAGGCGCGCAGCCGGACGACTGGGTGCTGGTGCATGACGCAGCGCGCTGCCTCATCGCGCCCGCGCAAATCGAGGCGCTGATCGAGGCGTGCTGGCCAGATGCCGTGGGCGGCCTGCTGGCACTGCCCTTGCCCGACACACTCAAAAGCGCCAGCGCGCAAGGCCGCGTGGCCGCCACCATTGACCGCGCGGGCAAATGGCTGGCACAAACGCCGCAAATGTTCCGCATCGGCCCGCTGCACAACGCCTATGCCGCCCACGCGGCCAGCGGCTTTGCTGGCATCACCGACGAAGCCAGCGCCATGGAAGCCGCAGGCCATGCGCCACTGCTGGTGCGCGGCAGCGCGCAGAATTTCAAAGTGACCTACCCTGAAGACTTTGCACTGGCCGAGGCCGTGCTGAGGAGCCGCAGCGCATGAACACGTCCACCCCCCACCCCCTGGCTTTGCGCATAGGCGAAGGCTGGGACGTGCATGCCCTGGTGCCGGGCCGTCCGCTGGTGATTGGCGGTGTGCGCATTGCGCACACGCATGGCCTGCTGGGCCATTCAGACGCCGACGTGCTGCTGCACGCCATCACCGATGCATTGCTGGGCGCGGCAGGGCTGGGCGACATTGGCACGCATTTCCCTGACACCGACACCGCCTTCAAAGGGGCCGATTCAGCCGCGCTGCTGGCCGAGGCCGCACGCCGCGTGCGCGCCGCAGGCTGGCGCGTGGGCAATGTGGACAGCACCGTGATCGCCCAGGCGCCCAAGCTGGCGCCGCACCGCGCGGCCATGGCAGCGTGCATTGCCGCTTCGCTGGGGGTGAGCGCAGCACAGGTGAACGTGAAGGCCAAGACGGCCGAAAAGCTCGGCCCCGTGGGGCAGGGTGCCAGCATCGAAGCGCGGGCCGTGGTGTTGCTGCTGCCGCTGTGAAGGCCTGGGGCCAGGCGTGCAGACCGCTCAAGGCACTTAAAAGAAAAGGCTGTTTGCGCGCGCTACAAAAGAATTTATAGCTATATTTAATATAGCAAACCAGATCAGGGCTTCTTCTTTTTCTTCAGCAGCGAGCTGCTGCCTGCCTGCCGCTGCTCAGGCGCTTGTTGCAGGCGGATGATGACCATCAAGCCCCCGCTGGGGCTGTTGCTCAGCTGCAAGGTGCCGCCCATGCTTTGCACCATCTTCATCACAATGGCCAGCCCCAGGCCCGAGCCGGTGGCTGAGGTGCGGGCGCTGTCGGCGCGGTAGAACGGGCGTGTGAGGCTGGGCAGCAGCTCCTCTGGCACGCCAGGGCCGTGGTCGCGCACGCGCAGCGTGACCCATTGATCGCGCGCGGTAGCGGCAATGCGCACGCGCGTGGCGTGCTCACCCGGCGTCTGGCCGTAGCGGCGCGCGTTTTCCAGCAGGTTGGAGAACACGCGCGAAAGCTCCACTTCATCCCCCAGCACGTGCAGATCGGGGGGAATGTCGATCTGCACCTTCATGTCATCGCGCAGGGTAAAGGGCTGGGCGCTGGCCCGGGCCATTTCCGCCAGCGGCAGCACTTGCAGGGTCACGTGATCGGGCCGGGCGTAGTCGAGAAACTTGTCGATGATGGCGTCCACCTGGGCGATGTCGGCCACCATGTGTTCGCGCGCCTCGGCGTCGGGCACACTCATCTCGGTTTCCAGGCGCAGGCGCGCCAGGGGGGTGCGCAAATCGTGCGAGATGCCGGCCAGCATCTCGGCGCGGTCTTGCTCGATCTTGGAAAGCTGCTCAGCCATGCGGTTGAAGCCGATGTTGACTTCGCGCACCTCGCTGGACAAGGCACCTTCGTCCAGCAGGCTTTGCTGGTAGTCGCCCTCGCGCACACGCGCTGCGGCGATGGACAGCTGCTTGAGCGGCCGGTTGATCAGCCCGGCCAGCAGCGCCGCCCCGATCAGGGACAGCCCGCACAACATGGCCAGCCACAGCAGCCAGGTGCCGCCGCCCAGCAGCGCGCCCACGCGCGAGCGGTCCATCAGCAGCCAGTAGGAATCGCCCTCGATCATGAAGCCGACCCACAGGCCCGCCTCATCGTTCACGCGGCTGGCCACTACGGTGCCCGGACCCAAGCGGGCCAGCAGCTCGCTGCTCATGTGCTGCTCAAGCTCGGTGTGGGTGAACAGCTCGAACTTGTCCCCCGGCTCGCGCGGCAGGATACGCACCTTCTCCTGGTCGGCCAGCGTCTTCATCAGCGACAAGCGGGCAATGGCGTCGGAGTGAATGAGCGCTGCGCGCGAGAGGTTGACCAGCGAAGCCACCTGGCGCGCGTTTTCGATCACGCGCGGCTCGTATTCCAGCGTGCGGAACAGCTGATACCAGCCAATACCGCTGCCCACCAGCAGCAGCCCCAGCAAGAAGAAGGTGCGCCAAAACAGGCTGATGCCAAAGGGCCGCTGGCGTGCCACGGGCAGCTCCAGCGGCACATTCATCGAATCGGGCAACTCGCCGTGCGCGGACGGGGCGTCCGGCGCGCTGGCAGACCCATGCAGGTCAGAACTCATCAAGACAAAAGCAGTGGGCCAGGCTCAGGCGCGTTCGGCAAAAAGATAAAAAAGTCTCTGGCGCGCAGCGCATCAGCTCGCGCCATCGGGCACGAACACATAGCCCACGCCCCACACCGTCTGAATGTAGCGGGGGCTGGCCGGATCCTGCTCGATCAGCTTGCGCAGGCGCGAGATTTGCACGTCCAGGCTGCGGTCGAAAGGCTCGAACTCGCGCCCGCGCGCCAGTTGCGCCAGCTTCTCGCGCGACAGTGGCTGGCGCGGGTGACGCACCAGCGCCTTGAGCATGGCGAACTCACCCGTGGTCAGGCTGATTTCCTCGCCATTCTTGTGCAGCGTGCGCGCGCCCAAATCGAACAGGAAGGGGCCAAACGTGACCGATTCGTTCTCGGCCGAAGGGGCGCCCGGCGCCTCCTGCGGCGGACGGCGTCGCAACACGGCATGCACGCGCGCCAGCAGCTCGCGCGGATTGAAAGGCTTGCCCAGATAGTCGTCAGCGCCCACTTCCAGACCCACGATGCGGTCCACATCCTCGCCCTTGGCGGTGAGCATGATGATGGGCGTTTTGTCGCCCGCCGCACGCAGGCGCCGGCACACCGACAGCCCGTCTTCGCCCGGCATCATCAGATCGAGCACGATCAGGTCGATGGTGTCGCGCAGCATGATGCGCGAGAGAGCCTTGGCATCCTCGGCCACGATAACTTCAAACCCCTCTTGCGACAGATAACGGCGCAGCAGGTCTCGAATACGGGCATCGTCGTCCACGACGGCGATCTTGTCAGTGCGGTTGTTTGCCTGGCTCATGCAGTTCCTTCAGACGGATTTGTAACAGAGGCATTGTGGCGCCGAAGATCCGCCGAACCAGGGTTTTCCCACGGGGAATTTCACAGTGTTACACCTGTTGCCCCTGCCGGGCGCAATCTGGCGGACACATACGGACAGGCTGTGCCATCTTCCGTGGCTGACTATGCAAGCCGTGGTTGTGAATACTTTCTTCGCCATCGCCGTCGCCGCAGGCGGCGTGTTTGCCCATGCCGATGCGCTTGCGCAAGCCATGGGCGAACAGGCGGAAACCGGCCCTGCCGCACCCGACAGCCCTGTGCCAGCCACGGCTCTGCGCAGCAGTCTGTGGCAGGCCGTGGATGCCCATCGCCGCCAGCCGCGCGATGCATCCCCACCGACCGACCGGCGTCTGACACCGGAGCAGCGCAAGCTGCTGCGCGAGCAGGTGCGCGCACAGCAGCGTGAGAGGGCACAGGCACGTGCGCCACACCCTGGCCTGCCCATGCAGGCGCCGCCGGCGCAAGCCACTGGCGACATGAACGCTCACTGAGAAAAGCCTTGCCCGCCAGGCTGCCCCAGCCCTGCCCGTATCCGGTGCGGACATGCCATCATGCGCCCTTTCTCAACTCACCCTCTTAGCCCGCCCATGCCCCCTCTTCGCCACACGCTGGCCGCTGCCAGCCTGCTTGCCGCCAGCCTGAGCGCCGCTGCCCAAGCCCAGGCTCCGCTCAGCGAGGCTGCCTCACCTTCTGCCCAGCCCCGCAACGTGCTGCAACTGTCGGCCATCGGCCAGGCCCAGGCGCAGCAGGATTTGCTCACCCTCACCCTCTCGACTTCGCACGAAGGCAGCACCGCTGCCGCTGTGCAGGCTGATCTGCGCAAGGCCGTTGATGCGGCGCTGGCGGCGCTGGAGCCCAGTGCGCAGGCCGGCCGCATGGAGGTCAAGACGGGCAGGTTCAGCGTGCATCCGCGCCACAACCGCGACGGCAAGATCAGCGGCTGGCAAGGCCATGCCAGCGTGGTGCTGCAGGGGCAGGACTTTCCCCGCATCACCCAGGCCGCCGCGCGCGTAGCGTCCATGACGGTTGCCCAGGTGTCCTTTGGCCTGAGCCGCGAGTTGCGTGCCCGCACGGAGGCACAAGCACAGGCGCAGGCCATTGAGCAGTTCAAGTCCCGTGCGACCGACATTGCCAAGGCCTTTGGCTTTTCCGGCTACAGCCTGCGCGAAGTCAGCATCAACAGCGACGGCGGTCACCACCGCTCTGTGAGCGCCATGGAAAGTGTCGCCAGCGCCCATATGGCCGAGGCACCGGCCCCCATCGCTGTAGCGCCTGGGCAAGAGACTGTGCTGGTGCACGTATCAGGCGCCGTCGTGGGGCATTGACAACCCGGTTGATGCATATTTTTTGATAGCATCAAAACCAATACCAACGCGCGCGAATGCCATTTTTCATGAGAAGCTTCCAGGCATTCGCCTACGTCTGACGCACCGGCTGCGTCAGTCCACCGCAACGCCAGCCTGCCGGATGACCGGCCCCCACTTGGCCAGCTCGGCCTGCAAGTGGCTGCGCAGGGATTCTGGCGTTTGCCGATCGGGCGCGGGAATGTCGGCGTTGAGCTCGGTCATGCGCTGCACTACGGCAGGGTCGGCCAGGGCGGCGCGCAAGGCGGTGTTGAGCTTGTCGATGGCCTCTTGGGGCGTGCCCTTGGGCGCATACAGACCGTGCCAGACCTTGACCTCAAAGCCTTTGAGCCCCTGCTCGTCCAGCGTGGGCACGTCGGGCAGGCCCGCCAGGCGCTGCAAGGTGGTGACGCCGTGCACTTTCACGCGCCCATCTTTGATGAAGGGCACGGTCTGCGTGGTCTGGTCGCACAGCATGTCCACTTGCCCGCCCAGCAGGTCGTTCAGGGCCGGGCCGGTGCCTTTGTAGGGCACGGTGGTCAGCTCCACCCCCATCTGGCCCGTCAGCAGCAGCCCGCACAGGTGCGACACGGCGCCCAGCCCGGCATTGGCCAGCGTGATCTTGTTGCCCTGGGCCTTGATCTGCGCTTGCAGCTGCGCGAAGTTGCTGGCCGGAAAGTCCTTGCGGGTGAGCAAGGTCATGGGCACGTCCAGCACCTGGCCAATGGGCTCGAAGTCTTTCACCGGATCAAAGCTGAGCTTGCGGTACAGGTAGGGCGAGGTGGCCATGCCCATGTGGTGCAGAAAAACGGTGTGCCCGTCGGGCGCGGCGCGCGCCACCTTGGCCGCGGCAATGGTGCCGCCCGCGCCGGTGGCGTTGTCCACCACCACGGTTTGACCCAGCGACCGCCCCATGGGCCCGGCCAGCATGCGTGCCACCACGTCGGTGGGGCCGCCGGCTGAAAAAGGGATGACCAGGGTCACGGGCTTGGTGGGAAAGGCCGCTTGCGCCGCCGCCGTGCCCGCAGCGGCCAGGGCGGCGGCGCCCAAGGCAGCGCTCAGCCAGGCACGGCGGCCCGGCGCGCGGGGCAAGGAACGCCGAAAAGAGAACATGAAGAGGGGCATGGTGTTGTCTCCTTGTGTGGTGTTGGAATGCAGGCGCTTTGCAGGCTCAAGCCCGGCCCAGCCGCGCGCGCCCAGACGCGGCTGGCGGGTGACGCGGGCGCGGGCGGCACGGGCAGGCCCCGCAGGCAGCCAAGGCTCATATCGCCTGGCTGGCCCGCAGCGCGGCAATGTGCGCGCCGTCCCGGCCCAGTTCGCGCAAGATGGCTTCGGTGTGCTCGCCCACGGCGGGCACGGCGTCCATGCGCGGCTCGTAGGCGCTGCTGCGCCCGGGCGGCAGCAGCGCCGGTATGTCGCCCGCCGGGGTGCCCACTTGGCGCCAGCGCGCGCGCGCGGCCAGCTGCGGGTGCGCCCACAGCCCGGCCATGTCGTTCATGCGGGCATGGGCGATGTGGGCCGCATCCAGCCGGGCCTGCACCTGGGCGCAGCTCAAAGGGGCAAAGGCTTGCACGATGAGGGCGTGCAGCGCGTCGCGGTGGGCGTGGCGCTTGTGGTTGGCGTCAAAGCGCGGGTCTTGCGCCAAGGCGGGGTTGCGCAGCACCTCGCGGCAAAAGGCTTGCCATTCGCGCTCGTTTTGCAGCCCCAGCATGACGTGGCCGCCATCGCCCGCCGGAAAAGGGCCGTAGGGGTAGATGCTGGCGTGGCTGGCGCCCGCGCGCGCGGGTGGCTCGGCGCCTTCAAAGGCGTAGTACATCGGGTAACCCATCCACTCGCCCAGGGCTTCGAGCATGGACACGTCGATGGCGCTGCCCTGCCCCGTTTTGCCGCGCAGCAGCAGGGCCGAGAGGATGTGGGTGTAGGCGTACATGCCGGCGGCTATGTCGGCAATGGAGCAGCCGGCCTTGGCCGGGGCGTCTGCGGTGCCGGTGACGGAGAGAAAGCCGGCTTCGCTCTGGATGAGCAGGTCGTAGGCTTTGCGGTCGCGGTAGGGGCCGTCGTCGCCATAGCCGGAGATGTTGCACACGATCAGGCGCGGAAAGCGCGCGTGCAGCTGCTCAAAGGACAGGCCCATGCGCGCGGCCGCGCCGGGGGCCAGGTTTTGCAGCAGCACGTCGGCGCGCGGCAGCAGATCCATCAGCACGGCCAGGGCCTCGGGCTGCTTCAGATCGAGTGTGAGGCTTTGCTTGCTGCGGTTGGTCCAAACGAAGTGCGAGGACTGGCCCTTCACGCGCGTGTCGTAGGCGCGGGCAAAGTCGCCGCTGCCGGGGCGCTCGATCTTGATGACGCGCGCGCCCAGATCGGCCAGCTGGCGGCTGGCCAAGGGCGCGGCAATGGCGTGTTCGAGCGAGACGACGGTGATGCCGTCAAGGGGTCTGGGTTTATTGCTCATGTTTGAATAGCATTCTGGGACGGTGTGGTGTGCGCTGCTGGCCGGCAAGGAGGGCTGGGGTTGTGGGAGCGGGCTTGCCCGCGATGGGGCGGGGTCAATCCAGCGCCCCATCGCGGGCAAGCCCGCTCCCACAAAAGCAAGGGAGGGCACCCAGCACCACAGCCATCACGCTCAGAACGATCGCGGCAGGCCCAGCACGTGCTCGGCCACGTAGCTGAAGACCATATTGGTGGAAATGGGCGCCACCTGGTACAGCCGCGTTTCGCGGAATTTGCGCTCCACGTCGTATTCGCAGGCAAAGCCAAAGCCGCCATGCGTTTGCAGGCAGGCGTTGGCCGCCTCCCACGAGGCCTTGGCCGCCAGGTACTTGGCCATGTTGGCCTCGGCGCCCGCGTGCTGGTGCGCGTCGATCTTTTCGCAGGCGCGCCAGCGCATCAGGTTGGCCGCTTCCAGCTCGATGAACGCCTCGGCAATGGGAAACTGCACCCCCTGGTTCTGCCCGATGGGGCGGCCAAACACCTCGCGCTCGCGGGCGTAGCGCGTGGCGCGGTCGATGAACCAATAGCCATCGCCAATGCATTCGGCGGCAATCAGCGTGCGCTCGGCGTTCAGGCCGTCCAGCAAGGTCTTGAAGCCCTGCCCCTCGGGGCCCAGCAGGCTGTCTTCGGGCAGCTCCAGGTTGTCAAAGAACAGCTCGTTGGTTTCGTGGTTGACCATGTTGGCAATGGGCCGCACCGCCATGCCGCGCGCCAGGGCCTGCTGCACGTCGACCAGAAAGCAGCTCAAGCCCTCGGAGCGCTTTTTCACCTCGGCCAGCGGCGTGGTGCGCGCCAGCAAAATCATCACGTCGCTGTGCTGCACGCGGCTGATCCACACCTTCTGCCCGTTGACCACCCAGCGCCCATCGCGGCGCACGGCGCTGGTCTTGAGCCGGGTGGTGTCGCTGCCGGTGGTCGGCTCGGTCACCGCCATGGACTGCATGCGCAGCTCGCCGCGCGCAATGCGGGGCAGGTACTGCTGCTTTTGCGCGTCGCTGCCGCTGCGCACGACGGCGTTCATCACGTACATCTGCCCGTGGCAGGCGCCCGAGTTGCCGCCCGAGCGGTTGATCTCTTCCATGATGACCGAGGCCTCGGCCATGGACAGGCCCGCGCCGCCGTATTCCTGCGGAATCAGCGCAGCCAGCCAGCCCGCTTCGGTCAGCGCCTGCACAAAGGCTTCGGGGTAAGCGCGCTCGGCATCCACCCGGCGGTGGTATTCGTCTGGAAACTGCGCGCACAAAGCGCGTACGGCATCGCGTATTTCAGCGTGGTCTGGCAAGGCGGTGCTGGAGATCATGGTTTTAAGCGGGCAACGCCAAAGTTGCTATAAAAATTAAAGTGCAAGTCCACGCCAGATGCGTGCGAAAGGCATAAAAGGCATAAAAGACATCAAAGGCCGGCCACGCAAACAGCCGCTGGCCGCGCCCCTCAGGCCAGCTCGGCCGTGGCCTGCATGGTCAGCCAGCCCTCGTGGTCGCTGGCCCACAGGCGCAGCGGCTGGCCCTCGGCGCCGGGCTGGCCGCGCAGGGTCATGGGGTGGCCATCAAAGGTGGGGCGCACGGCCTTGAAGTCAAAGCGCCGCAAAAAAGCGCCCGGCGCATGGCGGCGCACCAAGTCGGTCAGCAAGGTGGCGATCAAGGGGCCATGCACGATCAGGCCCGGATAGCCCTCCACCTCGGTCACGTAGCGGCGGTCGTAATGGATGCGGTGACCGTTGAAGGTGAGCGCGCTGTAGCGAAACAGCAGCACGTCATCGGGCACGATGCACCGCTGCCACGCCGCCTCTTGCGGCGCGGCCACCGGCTGCGGCGCGGGCTCGCCCGGCTGGGGGGCTGCGCGGTAAACAATGTCATGCTCTTCCGTCAGGCACAGCCCGCGCGCGTTGTGCACCTCGTGGCGCACCAGCACAAACAGCAAATCGCCCGTGCGGCCGCGCTTGTGCACAACCGATGCGATGCGCGAGCGCTTTTGCGCCGCATCGCCCACGGCCAGCGGATTGCCCGGCTCCCACACCAGCCGTCCGCCCGCCCACATGCGGCGCGGCAGCGGCACCGGCGGCAAAAACCCGCCCCGGCGCGCATGGCCATCCGGCCCCAGCTCGCTTTGCCGGTGCTGGGGCAAAAAAAACAGCCAATGCCCCAGCGGCGGCACCGGCGTGCCGGCCACAGGCGGCGCATCGTCCCGATCCAGCGTGGCGGCCAGCCCGCGCAAGGGCGCGGCGCTGATGTCGTCGTGCAGGGTTTCGCTGCGGCCCACCCATTGCTGCAAATGGGCCAGGGTGGCATCGTCCAAGGTTTGCATGTTCTGCTGCATGTTCAGTCCACCTTGGCACCCGAGGCCTGCACGATGCCGGCCCATTTGGCAATGTCCTCGCGCAACACCTTGGCAAACTGCTCAGGCGTCACAGGCTTGTCCGCTGGCGCGGCCAGCTCCAGACCCTGTTGCTCAAGCTTGTGGCGAACTTCAGGCTGGGCCAAGGCCTTGGCCATGCCCTCTTGCAAACGGTTGAGCACGGCCTGCGGCGTGCCCATGGGGGCGAACAAGCCCACCCACAGCAAGCCGCTGTAGCCGGGCACGGTTTCCGCAATGGTGGGCACGTCAGGAATGACGGGCGAGCGCGTGGGGCCGCTGACACCCAGCGCGCGCAGCTTGCCCGCCTTGATGTGCGGCAAGGCCGAAGGCAGGCTGCCAAACAGCAGCGGCAGCTGCCCGCCCAGCACGTCGTTCATGGCCGGCGCCACGCCCTTGTAAGGCACATGCTCCAGCTTGACCCCAGCCATGCTGCCCAGCATTTCACCCAGCAAATGGTTCAAGGTGCCGTTGCCCGCCGAGGCATAGCGCACCTGCCCCGGCGCGGCCTTGGCCTGCGCCAGCACATCGGCCACCGTGCGCGCCGGATACGACGGGTGCGCCAGCAGCACGTTCGGCACGGAACCCACCAGGCTGATCGGCTGAAAATCCTTCACCGGGTCAAAACCCGGGTTCTTGTACAGCGCAGGGTTGATGGCCTGGCTGCTGCTGATGGTCATCAGCAGGGTATGGCCGTCTTTGGCGGCCCGGGCTACGTATTGCGTGCCGATGTTGCCGCCTGCGCCTGGGCGGTTTTCCACCACCACGCTGGCGCCAAGCGCCTCACCCAGCGCCTGCCCAACCAGCCTGCCCACGATGTCGTTCGTGCCACCGGCGGCCTGCGGCACGACCAGCACCACCGGCTTGGCCGGGTACGCCGCTTGGGCATATGCGGCCCCAGGCATGGCCGCCAGGCCGGCCAGCGCGCACAGCCACGCCCTGCGGCGCCAGCCCGTGTGGTTGGCTGAAGAGGACACAGAACGGCCAGTGCAGCCGCGAGTCCCCCCACGCACAGAATCATTTTTCATCAAGCGTTTGTCTCCTTGCTCTGTCTGATGGCATGGGCTGCCAGGGCGCCGATCGTGAACGCCGCCGCAGCCCTGCACAATGCGCGAATTTGGAATCAAGGCTTCGGTTTTGCCGAACTGTTGACAGTCCCCCATGCACTTTGATCTGACCGATCTGCGCCTGTTCGTGCGCTGTGCCGAAGAAGGCGCCATCACCCGCGCGGCCGTGCGCCAGCACCTGTCGCTGGCAGCGGCCAGCGCGCGCATCAAGGCGCTGGAGGAACAGGCCGGCACCGCCTTGCTGGCGCGCCAGGCGCGGGGCGTGCGACTGACGCCGCCGGGAGAGGCGTTCTTGCACCATGCCCGCGCCGTGCTGCGCCAGACCGAGCAGCTGCGCGCCGATTTGCACGAATACGGCGGCGGCCTGCGCGGGCATTTGCGCGTGTTCGCCAACACCACGGCGGTGATGGATTTCTTGCCCGAGCTGCTGCCGGCCTTTCTGGCCGCGCACCCCAAGGTCAATGTGGACCTTCAGGAAAAACCGAACGGTGACATTGCCCGCGGCGTGCAGCAGGCGCAGGCGGATATCGGCATCATGTCCGCCAGTGGCGAGGTGGCCCTGCCCGGTTTGCGGGCGATTCACTTTTCCACCGACCAGCTGGTGCTGGTGCTGCCGCGCGGGCACCGCTGGGCACGGCGGCGCGCCATGGCCTTTGGCGACACGCTGGGCGAGGCCCACGTGGGCATGCACGCAGGCAGCACGCTGCACCAGCACTTGCGCAAGGTGACGGAGGACATGGGCCAGCTGCTGCGCTTGCGCATTCAGCTGTCCAGCTTTGATGCGGTGTGCCGCATGGTCAGCGCCGGGGTGGGCGTGGCGGTGCTGCCGGCCAGCGCCGTGCGCCGCGCACAGCCCACGCTGGCGCTGGCGCAAGTGACGCTGACCGACGACTGGCGCTGGCGCGAGCGCTATGTGCTGGTGCGCGATGCCGAGCCGCTGCCGGTGTATGGACAGGCATTGATCGACGTCCTCCAGCACCACCACGCGCCAAACGAATCTGGACGCCGCCAGGGCAACGGCCGTGCACGCCGCATGCTTTAAGACCGCTTTTCACCCGCCGGAGCATGGGGTGCCAGCCCCCATATTGCGATGACATGGACTGCGGTGAAGACAGCCCAGCATCAGCAGGCAACCGATGCCCCAGCCCAGCCTCAAGGCTTGAGCCAGCGTGTGTGCCTATGGTCGTACACCCAGTTTTGGGGCCAAGGAAAGACTGCTTTGCTGCCCGCTTGCACTTGCGCTCGATCGGGCATCTGGACTTCATTCCTTCATTCTGGGAGGCATCAGCCAGAAAGCTGAAACGCACTCGGCCATCGTTAAGTCTCAACCCGTCGCGCGCCGGCTGCCGGGGTTTTAGGCGTCTGCACTGGCCAGTGGCTGATGCGCCAGCCGCCGCCCTGCTGCGCGGGCCAAGCGGTGATATACACATCTGCGAGGGGCAAAAGACACACCCAGCCCAGGCTGACTGGCCCTGCCTCGTGAGCCAGGCTTATTGCAAGGTTTCCTTGAACCCCGGCGGCAGGGGCAAGGACACAACGGCAATGCCTTCGTCCAACAAGGCTTCGGCCTGCTCGGCCGTGGCTTGGCCGCGTATGCCGCGTTCTTCGGTTTCGCCGTAATGCATGCGACGGGCTTCTTCGGCAAAGCGCTCGCCCACGTCTTCGGTGTTGGCCATGACGCGGCGCACCATGTGCAACCAGGCGGCCTGCAAGGCCGCCGCAGGCAAAGCGGCCATGGGCGCAGCATCGGCCGGGGCACCCGCCCCGCCTGTGGCCGCAGAAGATGCTTGCGCCTCCTCGGGCGCAGCAGGTGCACGCGCAGCCCCCAAGTTCAGGCGCGGCGCACTGGGCAGTTTGCTAACCTGGGTTTCGCCGCACAGGGGGCAGGCCACGAGCTGGCGCGTCAGCTGGCTCTGAAAATCGTCTTCAGACGCAAACCAGCCTTCAAAGGCATGGCCATGCGGGCATTGCAGATCAAGCACTTTCATGGCGGCTGAATGGCTTAGGTGTCGGGCGCGCTGGCGGGGTGCCAGTCAAGCGTCCATGCCCCAGTATGCACGTTTTGCAGCCACAGCGCGCCAATCAGTGTCTTGGCATCGGTGACCTGTCCGCTGCGGCACCAGTCGTTCAACTCTTGCAGGCTGGCGCTGAAGACGTCGAGAAACTCACCCGCATCCAGCTGGCGCTCGCCCGCTTGCAGGCCGCGGGCAAACCAGATGTCGATGCACTCGGTGGAATAGGCCACCACGGGGTGCAGCACGCCTGCGTGGGCCCACTCGCGGGCGGTGTAGCCGGTTTCCTCGCGCAGCTCGCGCTGGGCACAGGCCAGGGTGTTCTCGCCAGGATCGAGCTTGCCGGCAGGAAACTCGATGAGGGTCTGGCGCACGGGGTAGCGGTACTGGCGCTCCAGCAGCACCCGCAAGCCGGCGTCGCTTTCCAGCAGCGGCACGATCATCACAGCACCGGGGTGGACGATGTATTCACGCTGGGTCAGGCTGCCATCGGGCAAGCGCACCTGATCGCGCCTTGCGTGCAAAAAGCCGCCTTTGAACAGCTCCTGGCTGTGCACGCAGTGCTCTTGCAAGTGGTCTGTCATGACTTATCGGCGCAACAGGTAGCGATAGACGAACCCCGGAAAAGCCAGGGTCAGAAAGAGCGAGGCGGTGACGGCGTAGAACTCCCATCCCTGCCCGTGTTTTTGCCCCAGACTGTTTTCCATGGCCATGCCTATGCCGCCGACGATGAAGTACCACAGCAGCAGCTCCAGCAGACGCCAGGCCAGGGACTTGGGGCCACCGCCAGGCAACGGCAGCACCGTCATGAAACGCTGGTTGATGAATGGCAGGTTGGCCGCCACCAGGGCCAGCGCAATCAACAGCCAGATCAGCGCAGCATGCGACATACCGACAACAGGCGCACCCTCAGATGCTGGCCAGCATCTGCACGATGGCCTGCGCGCACAGGGCCATGAGCGCACCGGGCAGCACGCCCAGAATCAGCAGCAAAGCGCCGTTGAGCGAAAGCACGGCACGCATTTCCAGCGGTGCGCGGATAGGGGCGGTGCTGCTGGGCTCGTCAAAGTACATGACCTTGATGACGCGCAGGTAGTAGAAAGCGCCAATCAGCGACATGATGACGGCGAACACGGCCAGGCCGATGTAGGCCGGCAGCCCCGTGCTGACCAGCGCTTGCAGCACCGACAGCTTGGCCTGGAAACCCACCAGCGGCGGAATGCCCGCCATAGAGAACAGGCAGATGGCCATGATGCCTGCATACAAGGGGCTGCGCTGGTTCAGGCCGGCGAAGTCGGCGATGTCCTCGCTTTCATGGCCCTCGCGCGCCAGCAGCAGGATCACGCCAAAGCCCGCCAGCGTGGTGAGCACATAGGTCACCACGTAGAACATGGCAGAACTGTAGGCATTGGCCGCAGGCAGTGCGCTGCCCGCCACCACGCCAGCCATCAGGCCCAGCAGCACGAAGCCCATGTGCGAGATGGTGGAATACGCCAGCATGCGCTTGAGGTTGGTTTGCGCAATGGCCGCCAGGTTGCCAATGAGCAGCGAGGCAATGGCCAGCAGGCCCAGCATCTGCTGCCAGTCAAAGGCCAGGGGCAGCAGCCCTTCCACCAGCAGGCGAATGGCCATGGCAAAGGCAGCCAGCTTGGGAGCAGCGCCGATCATCAGCGTCACCGCCATGGGGGCGCCCTGGTAAACGTCGGGAATCCACATGTGGAACGGCACGGCACCGAACTTGAACGCCAGCCCGGCCACGATGAACACCAGACCGAACACCAGCACGCGCTGGTCAGCCTGCCCTGCTGCCACAGCCTTGAAGACGGTGCCAATGTCCAGCGAGCCTGTGGCGCCATACAGCATGGACAAGCCATACAGCAAGAAGCCCGAGGCCATGGCGCCCAGCACGAAATATTTCATGGCAGCTTCGACAGATGCCGTGTGGTCGCGCCGCAGCGCCACCAGGGCATAGCTGGCCAGCGTCAAGCACTCCAGGCCCAGGTAGATGAGCAGGAAGTTGCTGGACGAAATCATCACGAACATGCCCAGCAGCGACAGCAGGCCCAGCGCGTACCACTCGCCGCCGCGCAGCATGCCGCGCTCGGCCACGTAGCTGCGGCCATAGACAAAACCCACCAGCACCGCCAGCGAGGCAAAGCACTTGAGCCAATTGGCCAGTGGATCGCTGACCACCATGCCGCCAAAGCCCTGCACGACACGACCGCTGTCTGCGTAAAAGCCGGTCAGCACCGCGAGCGCTGCCAGCGTCAGCAGCGAAAGCACATAGGCCACGATGCGCCCCCGGCTGCGGTCCATCAGGTCCAGCAGCACGATCACGCACGCCATGACCAAAAGCACGATCTCCGGGTAAATGGCCACCCAACTGAATCTGTCAATCATCTTGTGTGTGTCCTCAATTCAGCTTGGATGCCGCCACTTGCTGAAGCAGGTGGGCCACCGAGGCGTCCATCACATCGGTCACGGGTTTGGGATAGAGCCCCATCCACAACACCGCCACAGCCAGCACGGCCAGCATCAGGCATTCACGGGCATTGATGTCCTTGAGTTGGCGCACGTCATCGTTGACCATGGGACCGAAGTACACCCGCTTGAACATCCACAGCGTGTAGGCCGCGCCAAAAATCAGCGCGGTGGCTGCCAGCAGGCCGATCCAGAAATTGGCCTTCACGGCACCCAGGATCACCATCCATTCGCCAATGAAGCCTGCCGTGCCGGGCAAGCCGCAGTTAGCCATGGCAAACAGCAGTGCAAAGGCGGTAAAGCGCGGCATGGTGTTGACCACACCGCCATAGCTGGCAATTTCGCGCGAATGCACCCGGTCATACAGCACGCCGATGCACAGGAACATGGCGCCAGAGACAAAGCCGTGCGCAATCATCTGCACCAGCCCGCCGGCAACGCCCAAGTCGTTGAACAGGAAAAAGCCTAGGGTGACAAAGCCCATGTGCGCCACGGACGAGTAGGCCACCAGTTTCTTCATATCCTGCTGCACCAGCGCCACCAGACCCACATAGATCACGGCCACCAGCGACAGCGCGATCATCAGCCAGGCCCACTCGCGCGAGGCATCGGGCAGGATGGGCATGGAAAAACGCAAGAAACCGTAGGCACCCAGCTTCAGCATGATGGCGGCCAGCACAGCCGAGCCGCCCGTAGGCGCTTCCACGTGCACGTCGGGTAGCCAGGTATGCACCGGCCACATGGGCACTTTCACGGCAAACGCGGCAAACATGGCAAAGAACAGCAGCGTCTGCGCCGCAGCGGGCAAAGGCAAGCCGTGCCAGGTCAGGATGTCGAAGCTGCCGCCGGAGCGCGAGTACAGGTAAATAAAGGCCACCAGCATCAGCAGCGAGCCCAGCAGCGTGTACAGGAAGAACTTGAACGCGGCGTAGATCTTGTTGGGCCCGCCCCAGATGCCGATGATGAGGTACATCGGGATCAGCGTGGCCTCGAAGAAAACGTAGAACAGCACGGCATCCAGCGCGCTGAACACACCGATCATCAGGCCCGAGAGAATGAGAAAGGCCGCCATGTACTGGTTGACCTTCTTCTGAATCACCTCCCAGCCGGCAATCACCACGATGACGGTGATGAACGCCGTCAGCAGCACGAACCACAGCGAAATGCCATCTACCCCCAGGTGGTAGTTGACGTTGAAGCGCTCGATCCACGGTGCCTTTTCAACGAACTGCATCTGGGCCGTGCCCAGCTGAAAGCCCGTGTACAGCGGCAGTGTGACGAGAAAGCTGACGATGGAACCGACAAGCGCGATCCAGCGCACCAGCGGTGCCTGTCCCTCCCGCCCCAGCGCCAGCAGCACGGCGCCGAAGGCGATCGGCGTCCAGATGGCAAGGCTCAACCAACCCATTTTTTCAATCCTGCTCTTGTCTTACTTGCCCAGCCAGACGAAGTACGTCATCAGCACGAAGATGCCCAGAATCATGATCAGGGCATAGTGGTACAGATAGCCCGACTGGAGCCAACGCACCACGCTGGAAACCCAACCCACCAGCTTCCACGAACCGTTGACCACCGCGCCGTCAATCAGCGCGCGATCGCCGCCGCGCCACAGGCCAGTGCCCAGCATGCGTGCTCCGCGCGCAATGACGTGCTCATTGAAGGCATCCATGCCGTACTTGTTGTCCAGAATCTGGTAGATGCCCACGGACTCAAAAAAGCGCTTGAGCGCTGCCGGCACCGCCGGGTGAACCAGATACATGTAGGCCGCCGAGAGGGCACCCGCCAGCATCAGCCAGAACGGCGCCGTCACGAAACCGTGCCAGCCCATGGCCTGCCAGCCGTGGATCATCTCAGCCAGAGCCGCCATGGCCGGATGGCGCGCCTGATCCACGAAGATCACGTCTTTGAAAAAGTCGCCAAACAGCATCGGCATCAGTGCCCAGGCACCAATGAAGATGGACGGGATGGCCAGCAGCACCAGCGGCACCCACACCACCCAGGGCGACTCGTGCGGCTTGGCATCGTGGTCATGACCGTGACCGTGGTGGTCGTCATGGTGTGCCTCTGGGTTTTGGTCGTAGCGCTCTTTGCCCCAGAACACCAGAAAGTACAGGCGGAAGGAGTAAAACGAGGTCACGAACACGCCAATCAGCACGGCCAGGTAGGCCAGGCCGGCCGCAGGCAGGTTGCTGGCATGCACGGCCTCGATGATCGCGTCCTTGGAATAAAAGCCCGAAAAGAAGGGTGTGCCCACCAGGGCCAAGGTGCCAATGAGCGATGTCCAGTGCGTCACGGGCATGTACTTGCGCACACCGCCCATCCAGCGGATGTCCTGGTTGTGGTGCAGACCCATGATGACCGAGCCGGCAGCCAAAAACAGCAGCGCCTTGAAAAACGCGTGCGTCATCAGGTGGAACACCGCCACCGAATAGGCCGATGCACCCAGGGCCACCGTCATGTAACCCAGCTGTGACAGGGTGGAATAGGCCACCACGCGCTTGATGTCGTTCTGGATGATGCCCAGAAAACCCATGAACAAGGCCGTGATGGCACCGATGATGAGAATGAAGTTCAGCGCCGTATCCGACAACTCGAACAAAGGCGACATGCGCGCCACCATGAAAATACCCGCCGTCACCATGGTGGCTGCGTGGATCAGCGCCGAGATGGGAGTGGGGCCTTCCATGGAATCAGGCAGCCACACGTGCAGCGGGAACTGCGCCGACTTGCCCATGGCGCCGATGAACAGGCAGATGCAAATCACGGTGATCAGCATCCAGTCGGTGCCAGGAAACGCCATGGCGCCCAGTTCGCCTGCCTTCTGGAAGGTTTCGCTGTAGTTGAGCGTGCCGGCATAGGCAGCGATCAGGCCAATGCCCAAGATGAAGCCAAAGTCGCCCACACGGTTGACCAAAAACGCCTTCATGTTGGCAAAAATGGCCGTCGGCTTGTTGTACCAAAAGCCGATCAGCAGGTAGGACACCAGGCCCACAGCTTCCCAGCCGAAGAACAGCTGCAAGAAGTTGTTGCTCATGACCAGCATGAGCATGGAGAAGGTGAACAGCGAGATGTAGGAGAAGAAGCGGTCGTAGCCCTCGTCCTCGGCCATGTAGCCAATGGTGTACAGATGGACCATGAGGGACACGAAGGTCACCACGCACATCATCATGGCCGTGAGGCTGTCCACCAAAAAGCCCACCTCCATCTTCAACCCGCCAATCACCATCCACTCATACAGGGTCTGGTTGAAGTGGGCGCCATCGAGCACCACGCTTTTGAGCGTGAGGGCGGAAATCACGAAGGACACCAGCACACCCAAAATGGTGGCGCTGTGCGAGGCCGTGCGGCCAATGCGGTTGCCGCCGAACGCGGTGCCCAGAATGCCCGCAAACAGCGAGCCAGCCAGCGGTGCCAGCGGCACCGCCAACAAGGCGGAAGCGGAAAGGGTCTGGCTCATGGCTCTCGTTAGCCCTTCAGCGAGTTGATTTCGTCCACGTTGATGCTGGACTTGTTGCGGAACAGCAGCATCAGGATCGCCAGGCCAATGGCCGATTCGGCGGCAGCCACCGTGAGGATGAAGAAGACGAACACCTGCCCGTGCATGTCACCCAGGTAATGGGAGAAAGCCACGAAGTTCAGGTTGATGGCCAGCAACATCAGCTCAATGGCCATCAACAGCACAATCAGGTTCTTGCGGTTCAGAAAAATGCCGACCACGGAGATCGCGAACAAAATCGCACCCAAGGTCAGGTAATGCGCCAGCGTCAGTGTCATTTCTTGGCCTCCTCGGCAGCAGCCTCAGGCGCGGGCGGTGCCAGCGGCGCAGGTGCCTGGGTAGGCGCCAGCGAGACAAGCTCCAGGCGGTCGCGGGCACGCACACGCACCTGCAGCGACGGATCGACTTTCTTGGAATCCTTGCGTTCACGCAGCGTCAGCGCAATGGCGGCAATCATGGCCACCAGCAGGATGACGGCGGCGATTTCCACCGGGTACAGGTACTCGGAATACAGCAATGCGCCCAGCGACTGGGTGTTGGAGTACGGCACGACCTGACCTGCGGCATTGGTCATGGTCTCGGGCACCACCGGGGCATCGCTGATGCGAAAGCCGCCAAACAGCACCAGGGCCATTTCCAGTGAAATCAGCGCGCCCATGCCCGCGGCCAGCGGAAAGTGCTTCCAAAAACCCTGGCGCAGCGTGTCCACGTTGATGTCCAGCATCATCACCACGAACAGAAACAGCACCATCACCGCGCCCAAGTACACCAGCACCAGAGTGATGGCCAAAAACTCGGCCTTGAGCAGCAGCCAGATTCCCGCCGCTTGCGAAAAAGCCAGCATGAGGTAGAGCACCGCGTGCACTGGGTTGCGCGCGGTCACGACCCTGAAGGCAGCGAACAGCAGCACCAGGGCAAACAGGTAGAAAAAGCCGGTTGTGACGTCCATGGGAAAGCTCTTTGGGCTGTGGCTTAGCGGTATTTGGCGTCCGCCGCCTTGGCCGCGGCAATCTCGGTTTCGTAGCGGTCGCCCACGGCCAGCAGCATGTCCTTGGTGAAGTACAGATCGCCCCGCTTTTCACCGTGGTATTCCAGGATCTGGGTTTCCACGATCGAGTCCACCGGGCAGCTTTCCTCGCAGAAGCCGCAGAAGATGCACTTGGTCAGGTCGATGTCGTAGCGCGTGGTGCGGCGCGAACCATCGGCGCGCTCGCCTGCCTCGATGGTGATGGCCATGGCGGGGCAAACGGCCTCGCACAGCTTGCAGGCGATGCAGCGCTCTTCGCCGTTTTCATAACGGCGCAGCGCATGCAGACCGCGAAAACGCGGCGACAGCGGCGTTTTCTCCTCAGGGAACTGAACCGTGACCTTGCGCCGGAAAGCGTAGCGTCCGGTCAGGGCCATGCCCTTGAGCAGCTCCAACAGAATGAAGCTCTTGAAGAAATCACGCAAAGAAAAAGGAGGAGCAGCGACGGATGCCATGACGTGTCCTGTGCCGTTCAGGGCCAAAGGTTCCAGGGGCTGTGCAGCCAGAAGCCCACCAACAACAGCCAGACCAGGGTGACCGGAATGAAGATCTTCCAGCCCAGGCGCATGATCTGGTCGTAGCGAAAGCGCGGGAAGGTGGCGCGAATCCAGATGAACATGGACACCACGACGAAGGTCTTGATGCCCAGCCAGACCCAGCCCGGAATCCAGGCCAGCAGTGCATGGTCAAAAGGAGGCAGCCAACCACCCAGGAACATGATGACCGCCAGGATGGACACCAGCCACATGCTGGCGTATTCGGCCAGGAAGAAGGTGGCAAAGCCCATGCCCGAGTATTCGACCATGTGGCCCGCCACAATCTCAGCCTCGCCTTCCACCACGTCAAAGGGGTGGCGGTTGGTTTCGGCCACACCCGAAATCAGATAGACCACGAAGATGGGCAGCAGCGGCAGCCAGTTCCAGGTCAGGAAGGTGCCTTCGAACATGCCGCCAAAGGCCGTACCTTTGGCCTGGGTCATGACGATGTCGGTCAGGTTCATGCTGCCGGACACCATGAGCACCACCAGGAAGCAAAAGCCCATGGCGATCTCATAACTGACCATTTGCGCCGAAGCACGCAGCGCGCCCAGAAAAGCGTATTTGGAGTTGGACGCCCAGCCCGCGATGATGACGCCATACACCTCGATGGACGTGATGGCCATGACCAGCAGCAGGCCCGCGTTGACGTTGGCCAGCGCCACATCCGGCCCGAACGGGATCACCACCCAGGCCGCCAGCGCGGGCATGATGGCCATCAGCGGGCCCAGGAAGAACAAGGGCTTGTTGGCCGCCGTGGGACGAATGATTTCCTTGGTCAGCAGCTTGACGGCATCGGCAATGGGTTGCAGCAGGCCAAAAGGCCCCACGCGGTTGGGGCCATGGCGCACTTGCATCCAGCCCAGCAGCTTGCGTTCCCACAGCGTCAGGTAAGCCACCGCACCCATCAGGGGCAGCAGCACCACGGCAATCTTGATCAGGTTCCAGACCACTGGCCAAGCCAGTGCCTGCCACCAGTGGCCCGCAAACAGGTTCAGGCCGAAGTTGTGGATGGTGTCAATCATGCCGGCGCTCCCTGGCGGGCCGCACGTGCGTCAGCGGTCTGCTGCAAGGCCGGTGCACGCCGCACGATGCCATCGAGTTGGTAAATGCCCACCGGCCGTGGCATGGGGGCCTGCGTTGGCGCAGGCACGGCAGCAGGCGCCGAGGTGCGGTTGCTCAACTGCTGAGCGCTGATGTGCGACGGTGCGCCACCGCCCAGGGCCTGCGCCAGCACCTGCACCGACGATTCGTAGGCGGGCTGGGCCACGCCCAGCATGTCGGCAAGCACGCGCAACACCTTCCAGCCGGGGCGGGTATCGCCCAGCGGGCGCACCACGGCGTGAAAGCTTTGCACGCGGCCTTCGGCGTTGATAAAGGTGCCGGAGGTTTCGGTGAACGGGGCAATGGGCAACAGCACGTCGCTGATGTCGAGGTTGGCCTTGAAGGGGCTGAGCGTGACCACCATGTCACCGCCTTGCAGGGGCAAGGCAGTGTCCAGGCCCGGCTCGCAATGAAGCAGCAGCACAGCCTTCAGCCCGCCTACCAGCATCTGGCCAGCGTGCAGGCCATTGTGGTCGGGCAAGGCGCCCACGGCCTGGGCACCCACGGTGTTGGCGGCCTCGGTGAGATAGCCTACCGTGGCACCGGTATGCTGGCCCAGCCATTGGCTCAGCGCCAGCAAGGCCGAGGCCTGCGGATGATGCGCTGCGGCATTGCCCAGCAAGATGGCCTTGCGTTCACCCGACAGCAGGGCTGCCGCAACCGCCTTGGCCTGGGGCGTGGCCTGGCCGCCTTCGGGGGCGCTCACGCCCTTTTCTGCCGCAACCGCCGCTGCCACGTCGGCCAGCAGCTGCGGCCACTCTTCTGGCTCACCCAGCAGGGCTTGGGCCAAGGGCATGGCCCAAGCCTGGGGCGTGGCCATCATTGCTACAGAAGTAATAGCTGTTACCACGCCTCCATGGCGGGCTGCCTGCCGAATACGCTGAGCAAACAACGGATGGTCCTTGCGCAAGTTGCTGCCCACCACCAGCACCGATTGCAACTCGCTCAGCGAAGCGATCGACGTGCCCAGCCAGCGCACACCTTCGGGCAAGGTGAAATCCGCATGGCGCAGGCGATGATCCACGTTCTGGCTGCCCAAGCCGCGCACCAGCTGGTTGGCCAGGTACAGCTCTTCCACGGTGCTGTGGGGACTGAGCAGCGCACCAATGGCCTGCGAGCCATGCTCAGCCTTAATCTGGCTGAGACCGCTGACCACGTATTCGAGCGCCGTTTGCCAATCCACGGTCTGCCACTGCCCACCCTGCTTGAGCATGGGCTGGGTCAGGCGCTCCTGGCCATTGAGGGCTTCGTAGGAGAAGCGGTCACGGTCGGCGATCCAGCACTCGTTGACCTCTTCATTTTCCAGCGGCACCACGCGCATGACGCGGTTGTTCTTGACCTGGACGATGAGGTTGGCACCGGTGGAGTCATGCGGACTGATGCTCTTGCGGCGCGACAGCTCCCAGGTGCGTGCGCTGTAGCGGAACGGTTTGCTGGTGAGCGCGCCGACGGGACAAATGTCGATCATGTTGCCGGACAGTTCGGAATCCACCGACTGGCCGACAAAGGTTTCGATCTCGGAATGCTCGCCACGGTTGGCCATGCCCAGTTCCATGACCCCGGCAATCTCCTGGCCGAAGCGCACGCAGCGGGTGCAATGGATGCAGCGGCTCATCTCCTCCATGGAAATGAGCGGTCCCACGTTCTTGTGGAACACCACGCGCTTTTCTTCGGCGTAGCGCGAGCCGGAGCCACCGTAGCCCACGGCCAGATCCTGCAACTGGCACTCGCCACCCTGATCGCAAATGGGGCAGTCCAGCGGGTGGTTGATGAGCAGAAACTCCATCACCGACTGCTGGGCCTTGATGGCCTTTTCGCTCTGGGTGCGCACGACCATGCCCTGCGTGACTGGCGTCGCACAGGCCGGCACGGCCTTGGGCGCTTTTTCCACTTCCACCAGGCACATGCGGCAGTTGGCGGCAATGGACAGCTTCTTGTGGTAGCAAAAGTGCGGGATGTAGGTGCCGGCTTTTTCGGCAGCATGCATGACCATGCTGCCTTCCTTCACCTCGACCTTCTTGCCATCAATTTCTAGTTCAACCATGGGCTTTATCCGATTCCGATGGCCTATCAGGCAGCGGCCTGGCGCGCCGCCTCGATCTTGGCGGCGAACTCATGCCGGAAATGCTTGAGCATGGCGCGCACGGGCATGGCAGCGGCATCGCCCAGCGCGCAAATGGTGCGGCCCATGATGTTGGCCGCCACGTCATCGAGCTTGTCCAGATCTTCCGGGCGGCCCTGGCCGTGTTGAATGCGCTCGACCATGCGCCACAGCCAGCCCGTGCCTTCACGGCAGGGCGTGCACTGGCCGCAGGATTCGTGCATGTAAAAGTACGACAGGCGCAGCAGTGTTTCCACCATGTCGCGGCGCTCGTCCATGACGATGACCGCCCCCGAGCCGAGCATGGAGCCCGCCTTGGCGATGGAGTCGTAGTCCATCGTGCATTGCATGATGATGTCGGCTGGCAGCACGGGCGAAGAAGAGCCGCCCGGAATCACCGCCTTGAGCTTGCGTCCGCCGCGCACGCCGCCGGCCAGCTCCAGCAGCTTGGCAAAGGGCGTGCCCAAGGGAATCTCGTAGTTGCCGGGCAACTCGACATCACCCTGGATCGAGAAGATCTTGGTGCCGCCGTTATTGGGCTTGCCACATTCCAGATACGCTTGGCCGCCATGGCGGATGATCCAGGGTGTGGCGGCAAAAGTCTCTGTGTTGTTGATGGTGGTGGGCTTGCCGTACAGGCCAAAGCTGGCCGGAAACGGCGGCTTGAAGCG